>CAZWZP010000094.1:0-11355 GCA_964638925.1 uncultured Stakelama sp.
GGCGCCGCTGCCCCGCCGCGCGCCGATGCCGGAGCGCCGCCTGCCGGGCTGCGCGGCGACATGCGCGTCATCCGCGACTTCACCCGCGTGATGGGGCAGGAATGGCGCGCGATCGGGCTGCGCGGCATGTATGGTTACATGGCCGATCTCGGCACCGAACCGCGCTGGTCCCGCTTCCACGAGACGTTCAGTGAGGATGCCGATCTGGTCGGCGACATCGCATCATCGCTGGTCGAGGGGCTTCAGGGCCGCAAACAGGCGAACGGCCTCGCGCTCTCGCCCGCAACCCATGTCAGCATGACGCTCAAGCATTTCCCGGGCGGCGGACCGCAACAGCTCGGGCTCGATGCGCACTATACGTTCGGCAAGGACCAATTCTACACCGACCCCAGCAGCCGCTACGGCTTCGACTATCACCTGCGCCCGTTCGAGCGCGCGATTGCCGCCGGAGTTGGGTCGATCATGCCCTATTATGGCGTGCCGGTGGATGCACGGCACAAGCGCCGCGATGTCGAGAGCATCGGCATGGCCTTTTCGCGCCAAATCGTCACCGGCATCCTGCGCGATGAGCTCGGTTTCAAGGGCTATGTGAATTCCGACAGCGGGATCATCGAGGAACGCGGCTGGGGGCTGGAGGATAGCCGGATCAACCCGGCCACGGGGCGCAACTACACCGTCGCCGACCGCACCGCGCTGGCGATCCGCGCAGGCACCGATATACTGTCGGAGTTCCGCAGCAAGGACACGATCATCGACCTGGTCCGCGCCGGCGCGCTGGACGAGGCGCGCGACCTCAACCCGGCAGTTGAGCGGCTGCTGACCGAGCAATTCGCGCTCGGCCTGTTTGAAAATCCCTATGTCGATGCCGATGCTGCGGCGGGCGCGATCGGCACGGCAGCGAACCGCGAACTGGGGCTGGAGATGCAGCGCCGCTCGCTGGTGCTGCTCCAGAATCAGGCGATCGACGGGGCGCCGGTGCTGCCGCTCGCGGCGAAGAGCCGGATCTACACGATGGGCTTTGCCGGCGCGGACTTCACCCGGCGCGGCCTCGTCGCGACCGACGGCAATTACGACGCGGCGAAGGGCGAAACACGCCCGCGCGTGCCGGAGGGGACGCAGTTCGCGGTCATCAACGTCCGCGTCAACAACACCCCCGCGCGCCGCTATTCCAGCAAGGACGCACAGACCGGCCGCCGCACGATCAACCCGTCGGTGACGATCCTCGACCGCGCCACCGGCAAGCGCCAGCAACACTGGAGCGAGCAGGATCCCTGCGCCGCCCCCGACGCCGATGCGAAGCGCGCCTGTGTCGACGACAATCTGATCTTCGGCGGCAGCTTTCCGTGGGAGGCGGGGATGCTGTCCTTCTCCGCCATGGCCCAATCACAGAGCTGGTCGGTCTATCCGTCGCTCGCCGATATTCAGGGCGTGATGCGCGAGATCGGCGACCCGCGCCGGGTGATCCTCAACATCTATTTCCGCCAGCCCTATGTGCTGGATGCGGAAAGCGGGCTGCGCAGCACCGGGGCAATCCTGGCGAGCTTTGGCGCGAGCGATGCGGCACAGATCGACGTGCTGACCGGGGTCAGGGCGCCGGCGGGGCGGCTACCGTTCGCGCTGCCCGCGTCACTGGCAGCGGTCGATCGCCAGCATTCCGATGCGCCCGGCTATGGCGAGACCGCACAGGGTACGCTCTATCCCTATGGATTTGGTCTGACCTATCGCTGAGCGGGCAAGTCAGCCGAGCGCCTGAGCATAGCGCGCGCGCTTTGATGCCGACAGTTTACGCGCCTCCTCGATCGCGCGCTCTTCGGTCGCGAACAACAGGCTGTCGAGCACCGCGGACAGATGCGCCCGCATCGCCGCGCGTGCAGTCACCGGATTGCGTGTGCGCAGTGCGTCGAGGATCACCTGATGCTCGTCGACCACCGGCTTGACGTTGGCCGAGCGTGCCTTGGCATAGAGCAGCGCGCTTTCCGGCGACTTGGCCCGCAGCGACCACAAGCTGTCGATCAGGTTGACCAGCGCCGAATTGCGCGTTGCCTGTGCGATGGTCAGGTGAAATTGCCGGTCGGCGTCCTCGGTCCCGGCGTTGCGCTCATTTTCCCGCGCGATTTCGTCGATCAGCTGCGCCAGCGTGTCGAGCTCGGCATCGGTGATCTGCGACGCGGCGAGCGCAGCCGCCTCACCCTCAATCAGCAGCCGCGCTTCGGTCAGTTCGAATGCGGTGACGTTGAATTTCGTGCGGTCTGCGCTGTTGGGCAGGCCGCGCAGATAGGCACCCGACCCGACCCGAACCTCGACGATGCCCTGGACCTCGAGCGCAATGATCGCCTCGCGAATGGTCGGGCGGCTGACATTATATTCAATCGCGAGTTCGCGTTCGGTCGGCAGCCGGTCGCCGGGCTGATACTGGCCGCTGGCGAACACCTCCAGCAACCGCCGCGCAATCGCTTGGTACAACCGGTCCCTGCCGCCTTCACTGTCGTTCGCCATCGTCACTCTCGATTTGGTCGCCATGGGGCCATCTTGGTACTGCTATCGTGCCGAGCACCAATTGGCCAGACCTCTGTCGAGCATACATCGCTATGAAGTGGATTTTCTGCTCGCCTCGCCCCTTCAGGCGCGTGAATAGATGCAGAGCGTACAAATTGCCCTTTTAACGCCGATCACATTGTGGCATGACCAATTATAACGCAGCGTCCTGACCATAAGGAAGAGAGGGCGCGCATTGGGAGAGGGAGTTGAAAGATGAATTCAGTAAAATTGGTTAGCTCGGTCGCGCGCACGGCCCTGGTCGTCGGCTGCGCGAGCCTGTCGCTTCCGGCCCTGGCGCAGGACGCCGCCCCCGCCGATGCTTCGACGGCCTCCGACGAAATCGTCATCACCGCCCAAAAGCGTGAGCAGAATGTTCTCGATGTTCCGGTCGCAGTCTCGGTCGTCAACCAGACCGTGCTGGATGCGGCGCAGGTCACCGATTTTTCCGGGCTGACCAAAGTCTCTCCGTCGCTGACCATCACCGCGAGCGGGAACCAGAACCAGAATACCGTCTCGCTACGCGGTATCGGCACGTTCAGCTTCTCGACCTCGGTCGAGCCTTCGGTGCTCGTCATGGTCGATGAAATCCCGTTGCTGCTGCCGGGGCAGGCGTTCGGCAACCTGACCGATGTGGCGCGGATCGAAGTGCTGCGCGGACCGCAGGGGACGCTGTTCGGCAAGAGCGCATCGGCCGGCGTCATCAGCATCACGACCGAAGCGCCGACCAGCACGCTGACCGGCCGGGTCGAACTGATGGCCACGGCGGATGAGGAATATAAGGTCCAGGCCGGCCTGTCCGGCCCCGTCGGCCCGGATGGCGGCTTCCGTCTGTCGGGCTATTACTCGGATTTCGGTGGCTATATCAACAATTTGCACACCGGGAACAAGCTGGGTCAGCTTGAAACCTGGGGCATCCGGGGCAAGTTCGACTATCGCTTCGGCGCGGTCGATGTGAGCCTGATCGCCGACTATGGCGACTCCTACGGCAATGGTGGCGTCGATACATTCCGCCGCCTCGATCAGGTAAGCTCGACCGGGACGCCGGTGAATACCAGCTATAACCTGACCGGGATCACCCCCGGACCCGCCAACGTCAACGTCCGCATCAATGACGAGCAGGTGAATGACAGCAACCAGCTGCTTCTCGCCGGTAAGATCAATGTCGATCTTGGCTTTGCGACCCTGTCCTCGATCACCAGCTACCAGAACTGGAATTATTATATCGAGAACGACCAGGATCTGACGCCCAGCCCGTCGATCCTGCAGCTCTCCTCCTATGACGTGAAGAGCGTGACGCAGGAGCTTCGCCTGACCTCGGCACCCAGCGAGCCGTTCGAATATATGGTCGGCCTCTACTATAGCGATGGCGGCACCGATCGCACCTTCGTCCGCCTCGCGCCCAACACCCCGCCGCTGCGCCAGAACTGGGCTTCGACCGGCAACAGCCGCAGCTATGCTGGCTTCGTCCAGCTTGGCTTCGACCTGTCGCCAACGACCAAACTATCCGGCGGCGCGCGCCTCAACCATGAGAAGATCGACGTGCGGTTCCAGGACAACCGCACCGCGACGCCGACGGTGTTCAGCGGAGAGGATTCGGAGACGGCCTTCACCTGGAAGGCCGCGCTTCAACACGATGTCTCGGACAATTTGATGGCCTTCGCCTCGATCGCGACCGGCTATAAGGGCCAGGCCTATGACGTCGCGTCGGGCTTCGATCAGCGCCGCGCGAGCAATCCGATCCGTTCGGAATCGAGCATGAACTACGAGATCGGCATCAAGGGCCGCGCGTTCGACCGCCGCGCTCAGTTCCAGCTGGTCGCATTCTGGACCGATTATGACGACTTTCAGGCACAGGGCATCAACAATGAAGTGGTCCCGCAGCAGTTCGAGCTGACCAATGTCGGCAAGCTGCGCTCGCGCGGCGTGGAGTTCGAAGCGTCAATCAATCCCACCGCCGGACTGACCCTGTTCGGATCGGCGGCCTATATCGACGCGCGCGTCCGCGAGTTCCCCGATGCCCAATGCTATTACGGACAGACGGTCGCCGAAGGCTGCGTTCTCGATACCGCCAGCGGCCAGTTTCGGCAGGATCTGGCGGGCAAGAAGCTGGCCAACTCGCCCGACTTCAAGTTCAACTTCGGCTTCAAATATGAAGCGCCGATCGGCGGCGGGGTCGAACTGGTCACCGATGGCAACTATGTCTGGCAGAGCTCGGTCAACGGCCTGAGCCAGAATCCGCGGACAGTCATCGACGCCTATGGCATCGCCAACGCCTCGATCGGGCTTCAGGGGGACGACGACAAATGGCGCGTCAGCTTCTTCGTCAACAACCTGTTCGACCAGGATTATGTGACGTCGCTGATCGACAATACCACGACGCGCGACGCGCCCTATATCATCTATCAGCAGGTGCCGCGCAACTATAAGCGCTATGTCGGCGTCCGCGCGCGCATCGGCTTCTGATAACTCAGACGGGCCGGGTCGTGCGACCTGGCCCGTTTTCGATATGACGGGTCGATCCGATCAGGCGATCCAATGCTGATTTCCCGGAGGCACTTTCGGTGACGATGACTGGACGAAGCCGGACCCTGTTATCGGCTTCGGCCGCATTGGCACTTCTGCCCTCCGGCATCGCCGCCGCCACGCCGCGCGATCTGCCGCGTGCGGAAGCAGCCGAAGCCGCGCCGCGGACGCGAACCCTGCTGGCCGAAGGCTGGCAATTCAACTTCGTGGGCGATGCCGGCCCCGAAGCGCACAACCCCAAGCCCGAAAACTGGACAACGGTATCGGTCCCGCACAGCTGGAACCGCGTCGGCTATTATCTCTCCGACCCGCAGACCCATGTGAACACTGCGCAGAATATCAACAAGGCGCAGGGTGTCGGCTGGTATCATCTGTCCTTCACGCCCGCAGCCGACGGCGCGGGCAAGCGCGCCTTCCTCGAATTCGACGCGGCCAGCCGCACTGCGGAAGTCTGGCTCAACGGCATTCGGCTCGGCGCGCATCGCAACCCCTTCGGTCGCTTCCGGCTCGACGCGACCGACGCGATCCGCTTCGGCCAGCCCAATGCGCTCTATGTGAAGGTCGACAACACCCAGCCGCGCTTCGGCAACAGCACGGCGGACGTGCTGCCGATGACCGGCGATTTCTTCGTGCGCGGCGGCCTGTATCGCCCGGTTAGTCTGGTGCTGGCGAACCCGGTGCATATCGAGCTGCTCGATTCGGGCGGGCCGGGCGTCTATGCCGCGACGCGCAGCGCCGATGCGGCCAACGCGACGATCGATCTGGTCACGCGGGTCAAGAATGACAGCGGCACGGTGCGCGACGTGACGGTGGACGTGCAGCTGCTCGACGACACCGGCAAGGCGGTCGCGACCTGGCGACATCGCGGGCCGGTCGCGACCGGTGCAGCCACCGAGATCAAGGGCGTGCTGACCATCGCCAATCCCCGGCTGTGGAACGGCACCGCCGACCCCTATCTCCACACGCTGCGGACCGAAGTGCGCGGCGCTGACGGTGTCTTGCTCGACGCGCTCGACCAGCGTTTCGGCATCCGCACGATGCGGCTCGATCCGAATGAAGGCTTCATCCTCAACGGCAAGCGCGTGCCGCTGGTCGGCGTCGGCATCCATCAGGACAACGAAACGGCGGACTGGGCGATCACCGAACAGGATGTCGCCGAGACAGTCGATATCCTGCGCGACATGGGCGCGAACAGCATCCGCCTCGCGCACTATCAGCATGGCCAGCCGATCCACGACCTCGCCGACCGCTACGGCCTGGTCCTGTGGGACGAGATCGGCCTCGTCACCGCCTGGACCAACGCCAAGGATCAGGTCGACACCCCGGACGGCATTCGCGCCAACGCCCGGCTGCAACTTCAGGACATGATCAAGCAGAATTACAACCACGCCTCGGTCGCGGTGTGGGGCATCGCGAACGAGGTCGATTTCGGCCCGGGCCGCCCCGATTTCCTCGGTCGCCCGCCCGAAGTGATCGCCGATCCGCTGCCGCTGCTCAAGGACCTGTACGGGCAGGCAAAGGCGATCGACCCGCTCCGCCCGGTGGTGCTCGCGCAATGCTGTGAGGAGCGCGGATTGCGCGATGTGCCGCCGGTCGCCGACACGGTCGATGCGGTGGGCGCAAACCGCTATTATGGCTGGTATTACGGCAAGCCGCACGAGCTGGGCGCGCATCTCGACGCGCTGCGTGCAAAGCGGCCCAACCAACCCGTGTCGATCAGCGAGATCGGCGCAGGTGGCGCGCCCAATATGCACTCCGACAATCCGCTGGGCGGCCCGATCGATTCCGCCGGGCGTATTCAGCCCGAAGCCTTTTTCTCATGGTATCATGAGCAGAGCTGGAAGGTGCTGAAGGACCGCCGCGACCTGTGGGGCGTGTGGCTGTGGAACGGGTTCGATTTCGGCACGACGGTGCGGCGCGAAGGCGATGCGCAGGACATCAATACCAAGGGCGTCGTCAGCTATGACCGCAAGATCAAAAAGGACGCCTTCTATTTCTATCGCGCCAACTGGTCGGACAGGCCCACCGTCCATGTCACCGGTCGACGCTACGCCGATCGCGCCTATCCGGTGACCGAAGTGCGGGTGTACAGCAACGCACCGCAGACGGTGCTGAGCGTCAATGGGCACGAGCAGGGGCGGAAGGTCGACTGCCCCGACCGCGTCTGTGTGTGGCGCGACGTGCGGCTGAAGCCCGGCGCGAACCGGATCGAGGCGAAGGGGGTGTTCGCGTCCGGCACGGTTGCTGACCGGATCGAATGGACCCTCGCCAAGTCGGAAGCGCGCAGCTTCCGCATCGACAGCGGCGCCATTGTCGCGGCAAAGGCCGACAAGCGCTTCGGGTCGGACAATTTCTTCGTCGGCGGGGCGGCGGGCACTGCCGACACACCCGGCGGTCGCGGGCGCCAGCCGGTGTTGGTCGCGATTGCCGGGACCGATCGTCGCGATGTCGTTGCCAGCTTCCGCAGCGGCAGCGCGTTCGGCTATCGCATCCCCGCCGCCAATGGCCGCTACCGGGTGACGCTCAGTTTCATCGAACCCAGTGAAGCGAAGGGCGCGCGTGTGTTCGACGTGACCGCCAATGGCCGCGCCGCACTCACGGGCTTCGACATCCACGCCAGAGCGGGCGCACCGCTCACCGCCGTGCGCGAGCAGTTCGACGCCGAAGTGACCGGGGGAATGCTCGACCTGCACTTCGTCGCGAGCGCCGGCGAGGCAATTGTTTCGGCGATCGAGGTCGAGCCACTTGTAGATTGACCCCCGCCATACATAGTCCGGTACCCTCGACGAAGCGGCAGGACAGGTGCCATCAGCTAGCTGATGTGTATGTCGCTCCGACGATCTGACTGGGAAGAGCGCACCGCAATAACCAGCCATTGGCGGGACGTTCAGGCATGGCTGTGAAGGCTGCCTGGTGACCCCTACGGGAATGATGAGCCAAAATAAATATATGAAATACAGATATAAAAGCTAGGCAGTTAGAGTTGGTGCCATCATTTGTACCATCAAAAAATGCTGGACGGTGTGCGACAATCCTAGAAGCTTTTGATGTTCGCTCAATCAGTCGCCGCGCGAATTCCGAGCGACGATGCGGCTTTGCGCAACGCTGGCCAACGAATCGGGAGCCCCGCGCAAGCCTCTATGCGAATCGGTAGAACGCGATGGCGTTCGCGAAACAGCGCGGCGGATCGCGATCGACCCGTCCAATTTGCGGCGAAAAATCGCTGTAAGCTGATCGGCAAAAGCGCAGTCAGACAATGGCTAACCCGACACGCACTGTGTTTATAAACAAATAGTTATAACCGTTCTGGACACGATACGAACTGACTGATCCAATTCGATCTGTATGCTTCCCGCTGCACATTTTCAGATAGGCCGACATTTGCTCTTGTAATGTTGGAATTCAGATGTTCCTTTAATGTTCTCAACGAGGGGGTCGGGCCAGTGAAGAATGTCAGGATCGGTGCGGTGATCGGTATCGCCGCTATTTCAGCAATCGCCGCCGCCGCGCTCGCCAGTGAAACGGTGACCTACACCTACGACGCACGGGGACGACTCGTGAAAGTCGAGCATAGCGGCAGCATCAATAATGGCCTGGTCACCAACTACACCCTGGACAAGGCCGAGAATCGCGAACGGGTGAAGGTGACCGGCGCGCCGTAAACACGCGGAAGCCTTCAGTAAATTTGCGCCGCCAGCGAAGCGTTGGCGGAAACTGCTTCATTCGATTGGAGAATGACATGACGACGAACCAACGGTTCGGCGCGGGCGGACGCGCGTGCCTGAAATCCTTGCTTGTGGCCTCGACGATGTTGGGCGCGGGCATTGCGACCACCCCGGCATTTGCTCAGGCGGTGGCACAACATCGAAATCTGGACGCGAACGGCGTCGATCTGACCAAGGGCGACTTTGTAATGTCGTTCAAGGAAGGTTCGATCGGGTCGGGCAAGGCGGAACTGCCGATCATCCGCCGGAACGCCTTTTCCGTGGCGGGGTCGCAATGGGACGCACTCACATTTCAGCGGCTCCAGACCCCGGTTGGTGGCGGCAACAAGGAAGACATCGAAGTCACCTTCGCGGGGCAGACATTCGATCTGTTCACCCGCACCGGTGGCGGCGCGTTCAATGTGGCCAAGGCGAACGGCGCATTTCTGAGCGGGCTCGGCGACAGCTACAGCTACACCGCTGCGGACGGCACAGTGACCGTGTTCGGCGATCCGACGGGCAATCCGATGGGAGCGCAAAGCAATTTCTGCCGCAGCGACGACACGCAATATGCCTGCCGGTTGCTGCCATTGTCGATCACCAGCCCCGACGGAGCCACGGTCACGCTGGAATATGACACCGCCTATCGCGTGATCGACGGGAGCAGCTTTCCTCCCGTGCTCGAATATTACTGGCGATTGAGCAAGGTGAGCAACAGCTTCGGCTACTCGGTCACCTTCACCTATAGCGACAATGGCACCTACACCGACACGCCGCCGTCCGCATGGTATGAACGCACCGGCGCGGAGTTCCGCAATCACGAGGTGAGTAGCTCGGCCCAAGCGACGGTCGGCTATTCCTATCCGTCGTTCGGCACGGTCAACGTCACCGATATGGCGGGCAATGTCTGGCAGCTTACCTCGACCAGCATCAAGCGTCCCGGGGAAGGATCGCCCAGCTTCACCGTATCGGGAAGCACCTCGGCGGTGACCGGGGTGACCCGTGACGGGGTAACGACCAGCTATTCGCGCAGCGTCTCCGGCACCACGGCGACGATGGTCGTGACCAATGCGCTCAGCCAGACCACAACGGTTGTATCCGATCTGACGAAGATGCGACCGACATCCGTCACGAACGGCACGAGCGACACGACCAGCTACACCTATGACGGCAATGGTCGCCTGACCCGCATTACCAATCCCGAAGGCGATTATGTCGAGTACACGCTGGACGGTCGAGGCAATGCGACCACGGTGACCCAGAAGGCGAAGTCGGGTTCGGGCCTGTCGGACATCGTCACGTCGGCAAGCTATGCTTCGACGTGCAGCAACCCGGTTACCTGTAATCTGCCAACCAGCGTCACCGATGCGCGCAGCAAGGTGACCGACTACACCTATGATTCGACGCATGGCGGTGTACTGACCGTTACCGGCCCTGCACCGGGCGGGTCCGGTACGCGCCCGCAGACGCGCTATACCTATTCGCTGACCAATGGCGAATATCTACTGACAGAGGTTTCGACGTGCCGCACCAACGCGGCACCGGGATGCGTCGGCACCGCCGACGAAAGCAAGACCACGATCGCCTATAATGCCAATCGCAACGTCTCCAGCGTGACGAGCGGCGCGGGCGACAATTCGCTGACGGCGGTGACAGCGGCGACCTATAGTCCGCTGGGCGATGTGCTGACCGTCGATGGGCCGCTATCAGGAACGGCGGATACGACGACCTATCGCTATGATGCGGCACGACGGGCGGTCGGTTCGATTTCGGCAGACCCGGATGGCGGCGGTTCGCTCAAGCGCCGGGCACTGAAACTGGTACGCGACAGCGCGGGCCGCGTCACGGAAACCGAACGCGGTACGGTGACCGGGACGGACGATACGGCATGGGCCGCATTCAGCACGGCGGAGAAGCTGACCACCAGTTGGGATGGCGGTCGCAAGACGAAGGACGTGCTGTCCGCGTCGAGCACCGACTATGCGGTCACGCAATATGGCTATGACGCGGTGGGTCGGGTGGAATGCACGGCGCAGCGGATGAACAGCGCGACCTGGGGGTCGTTGCCGGGTGCGTGTACGCTTGGCACGACCGGTTCGCACGGTCCCGACCGGATCGCGAAGACGAGTTATGACGCGGCGGGCCGGGTGATCAAGTTGCAGACCGGCTACGGAGTGACCGGCATCGAAGCAGATGAAGTAACAGCCACCTATACCGACAATGGCCAGATCGCGACCGTCACTGACGCCGAGGGCAACAAGACCACCTACGAGTATGACGGGCACGATCGCCTGCTCAAGACCCGCTATCCGCATCCGAGCAGCGCGGGCACGAGTTCGACAACCGACTATGAGGAACTGGTGTATGACTTGGCCTCCAACGTCACCACGCGCCGCTTGCGGGGCTACGCCTCTGACAGCAGCCAGTAGATCGATTACACTTATGACGATCTGAACCGCGTGACGGCCAAGGACCTGCCGAGCAGCGAGCCGGACGCGAGCTATACCTATAATCTGATCGGCAACCCGCTCACGATCACACAGGATGTTACCCTGACCCTCGTCTGGGATGCCCTAGGGCGCCTCACTAG
>CAZWZP010000095.1:0-4578 GCA_964638925.1 uncultured Stakelama sp.
TCATCACCGGCACGCTCGACTACGGGCAGGGCCACTGGACGCCCTTCGCGCAGGTGCTGCACCAGCGCCTCGGCATCCCCTTCGACCGCATCCGCCTGGTTCAAGGCGATTCCGACCAGCTGCTGGCGGGCGGTGGCACCGGCGAGGTCGGAGCCTTTGCAAGAGGAGCGAACCTCCGACAGCCGGATCATCTCCGTCCCAAGCCGCTTTTCGACTTGTTCGAGCAGTGCCTTCGCGATGACAATCTTCTTTGGCAGTTTCTCCCTGCCTTGCGCCCAGGCATCTGCCTCTTCATCGGTAGTCGTAGCGGGGTCGAAGGCTCCGCCATATGGCTGGAGTTCCGCCACAACATACTCAACCTCCGGCCCATAGGCCAAAGCCTGGTTCACCGGGATCGTCCATGGCGTGGTCGTCCAGATCACCGCATGTGCGCCGACCAGTTCGGGTGCGTTCGGCGCATCGACAATCTCGAACGCGACGTCGATCTGCGTCGACACCACATCCTCATATTCGACCTCGGCCTCGGCCAGCGCGGTCTTTTCGACCGGGGACCACATCACCGGCTTGGCCCCGCGATACAGCTGGCCCGACTCCGCAAACTTCAGCAATTCGCCCGCGATCGTCGCCTCGGCGTCGAACTTCATGGTGAGATAGGGATCGTCCCAATCGCCCATCACGCCCAGCCGCTCGAACTGCCCGCGCTGCACCGTGACCCATTTCTCGGCATAGGCGCGGCATTCGGCGCGGAATTCCGCCGCCGGTACCTCGTCCTTGTTCAGCTTCTTGGCGCGATACGCTTCCTCGATCTTCCATTCGATCGGCAGGCCGTGACAGTCCCAGCCGGGGACGTACGGCGCGTCCTTGCCCATCAGGCTCTGCGACCGAACGATGATGTCCTTGAGGATCTTGTTCATCGCATGGCCCATGTGAATGTCGCCATTCGCGTAAGGCGGGCCGTCATGCAGGATGAAGCGCTCACGCCCTGCGCGCTGCTCGCGCAACCGGTGGTACAGGCCAAGCTTGGCCCAGCGGGCGAGGATTTCCGGCTCCTTGGCGGCAAGGCCGGCCTTCATCGGAAAGTCGGTCTTCGGCAGGAAGACGGTGTCGCGCCAGTCGCGCTGCGTGGCGTTGGTGTCGGTCATTTGCGGCGGGGATTAGCCTGTGTGGGGCGGTGGGGGAAGAAGAAGGTTTTTGGTTCACGCGAAGGCGCGAAGGCGCGAAGGGTTAAGCTCTTGCCGCGCCAGCGGCCCTTCATCCGATAGCGGCCGGCAAGCGTCACCGTGGCGATGTTCAGACGCTTCGCGTCGGAAGGCCAACCTCTTCGCGCCTTCGCGCCTTTGCGTGAACCAATTTTCTTCTTGAGTTCACTCAGAACGCCAGCGCGGCCTTCGCATCCTCGCAATCGCGCGCAATCTGCGCCTTCAGCGTGTCGAGATCGTCATATTTCGCCTCGTCGCGCAGAAAGTCGATCAGCTGCACCTCGACCATCTGGCCATAAAGATCGCCCGAAAAATCGAAGAAATAGGGTTCGAGCAGCTCTTCGGGTGGGTCGATCATCGGGCGAATCCCGAAATTCGCCACGCCGTCCACGATTCGCCCATCGGCCAGCCGCGCGCGCACGGCATAGACGCCATAGCGCGGGCGTAGATAGCTGCCGAGCCGGATATTGGCGGTGGGATAGCCAAGCTCGCGGCCCAGCTTCGCGCCGCCCTCGACCACGCCCTCAATCGCAAACGGCCGCGTCAGCAACGCCGCCGCCTCACGCGGACGCCCTTCGCGCAGCGCGTCGCGGATGCGGCTCGAAGACACCACCTCGCCCTCCGCCGCGACGGGCAGCACGGTATCGACGCTGAAGCCCAGCTCCGCGCCCAGCGCGCCCAGCACCGCGACATTGCCGTCGCGCCCCTTGCCAAAGGTAAAGTCCGCCCCGGTCACCACCCCGCCCGCGCCGATCAGCTCCACCAGCCGCTGCTGCGCAAATTCCCGCGCCGACAGGCTGGCGAGCGCGCCGTCGAAGTGGAAGACGAGCATTGCGTCCGCCCCGGCCTCGGCGAACAACCGTTCACGCTGATCCAGCGTGGTCAGCCGAAAGGGCGGGGTATCGGGCCGGAAATGCCGCACCGGATGCGGATCGAACGTCGCGACGATGACCGGCCGCCCCTCATCGCGCGCACGCGCCACGGCACGGCCCACCACCGCCTGGTGGCCGCGGTGAAAGCCATCGAAATTCCCCAGCGCAACGATCCCGCCGCGCAGATGCCCGGGGACCGAAGCCGCTCCGTCCAGCCGCTCCATCGACGCGGCTATAAGGTGACGCCGCAAGGAATCAAATTGTTCGCAATTCCTCCCCCAGCTTGCTGGGGGAGGGGGACCGCCCGCGCAGCGGGTGGTGGAGGGGCGGCCGCGCATACGGCCGAAACGGCTCGGCAAAATTCCGCCCTATGCGGGGCGGCCCCCCGTCATTGCTGCGCAATGCCACCTCCCCTGCGGGGCAGGGGAGGAATTAGCGGGGCGCCATCCCCGCACGCAGCACGCGCAGCACATTGCCCCCCATCACCTTGCCGATCTCCTCCGGCGTAAACCCGCGATCGACCAGCGCCTGCGTCACATAAACCAGCTGCGCCGTATCGAACCCCGTCGTCACCGCGCCATCGAAATCGGACCCGAGTCCCACATGGTCGATCCCCACCAGATCGCGGACATGCGCAATCGCCGCCGCGATCTTCTCCGGCTCGGTCCCGCAAATCGCCGCGTCCCAATAACCGATCCCGACCACCCCGCCGGTCTTCGCCACGCCGCGAATCTCGGCGTCGGACAGGTTGCGGTTGACCTTGCACACCGCCTGCACCCCGCCATGGCTCGACACCACCGGGCGCTTGGCGATCTTGAGCACTTCGGCGACCGTGGCATGGCTCGAGTGCGCGATGTCGACGATCATGCCGAGCTGCTCCATCCGGCGCACGGTCTGGCGGCCGAGTGGGGTCAGCCCGCCCTTCTTCTCGCCATGCATCGACCCGGCGAGTTCATTGTCGAAGAAATGGACGAGGCCGGCCATGCGGAAGCCCGCGTTGTAGAGCCGGTCGAGATTGTCGAGCTTGCCCTCCATATTCTGCAGCCCCTCGATCGACAGCAGCCCGCCGACCGCCTTCTGCCCCGCCGCCCGCGCCGCCAGCAGCGCGTCGAGCTCGCCGGGCGATCGGATCACGTGCAGCCGCCCCTCCGACCGCGCCGCCGCGCGCTCCAGCTTCTGCGCGTGGAACAGCGATCGTTCGAGCAGCGAGGTCCAGGTGCGCGGCGGCTGCAACTGCGCGACCGCCAGCATCGTGATATTGTCGGTCTCGGCGCTGTTCGCGTCGTAATTCTGGTTCTTCGGCGTCTTGGTCACCGACGAGAATACCTGCAGCGCGACATTCCCCTCGATCAGCCGGGGCAGATCGACATGACCGCGTTCTGCGCGGTCGAGCAGGTCGCGTTTCCACAGCAACGTGTCCTCATGCAGATCCGCGATCTGAAGACGTGTGTGCAATTGACGGGTGGAATCGGACACAGTCGGCAACTTGGTCGCGACGACTTGATTCATGCCCTTTTCGACATAGCCGGGGGCAAAAGCGAAAAAAGCGAACAACGCCACCGCGATCATGGCGCAAAAACCCAAAATCCATTTCCGCATCGCCACATCCCCCCTTCGTCATGCCGGACTTGTTCCGGCATCCACCGCGCCGCGTATCCGATCGCTTGGGGTTTTGCGGCACCGTGGACCCCGGCACAAGGCCGGGGTGACGATCAGGGAACGCGGGTGAGGGTCACGAAACTATAGGCCGGCCGTGTGCCCTCGGCGGGGTGATCCTCGCGCGCCACTTCCCGCCACTCCGCCCCGAACGCCGGCACCACCGCGTCACCCTCAGGCGACACATGCACCTCGGTCAGCTCGATGCGCTCAGCAAGTGGCAGAAACAGCGCGAAAATCTCCGCGCCCCCGATCACCGCGACATCGCCATCGCCCGCGACCTCCAGCGCCTCCGCGACCGAGTGCACCACCTCCGCCCCCTCCGCGCGCCAGGCGGGGTCGCGGGTCAGCACGATATGGCGGCGGCCGGGCAGGGGGCTCGGAAACCCCGCGAACGTCTTGCGCCCCATCACCATCGGCTTGCCCATGGTCTGCGCCTTGAAGCGTTTGAGGTCCGCTGGCAGCCGCCAGGGCAGGTCGCCATCGACCCCGATGACCCCATTCTCCGCCCGCGCCAGGTGGAAGGTGATCAAACCGCCACCGCGCCCTTGATATGCGGCTGCGCGACATAATCGTGCAGCGCGAAATCCTCGAATTCATAGGCGTCGATCGACGGCGGGCGGCGCAGGATTTCGAGGCGCGGGAGCGGCCCCGGCGCGCGGGAAAGCTGCAATTCGGCCTGTTCGACATGGTTGGAGTAGAGGTGGCAATCGCCCCCGGTCCAGATAAACTCGCCGACCTCCAGATCGCATTGCTGCGCCAGCATGTGCGTCAGCAGTGCATAGCTCGCGATATTGAACGGTACGCCGAGGAAGATGAGCACGCTTTTCGCGATCTGCCACATGGAAATC
>CAZWZP010000095.1:4588-11196 GCA_964638925.1 uncultured Stakelama sp.
CGGCACTGCGCTGATAGAGCTGCAGCGACAGCTTGCCGTTGGCGACATGGCACTGGAACAGGCAATGGCACGGGGCCAGCGCCATCGCGTGCAATTCACCCGGATTCCAGGCGGATACGACCATGCGGCGCGACGCGGGGCTGGTCTTGAGCGTCTCGATCAGCTCCTTGATCTGGTCGATATGGCGCCCGTCCGGGGCCTCCCAGTCGCGCCACTGCTTGCCATAGACCGGGCCGAGGTCGCCCGCCTCATTCGCCCATTCGTCCCAGATGCTCACCCGGCGATCCTGCAGCCACTTCACATTGGTGTCGCCGCGCAGGAACCACAGCAATTCGATGAAGATCGAGCGGATGTGCAGCTTCTTGGTCGTCAGCAGCGGAAAGCCTTCGGACAGGTCGAACCGCATCTGGTGGCCGAACACGCTGCGCGTCCCCACGCCGGTCCGGTCATTCTGCACCGCGCCGTCGCGCAGCGCGCGTTCCATCAGGTCGAGATATTGCCGCATCGCCCGAGCCTAGCCGAGCGCCCCCACGCCGCCAAGCGCGGTCGCACCGAAATGGAGGAAAGCTGCTCCGTGATGGACGGGGTTGCGCTCGACCCGGCAGCGGTGGCGCGCGACCTTTGGCACATGGCCAGCGCCTTGTCCGTTTTCTCCCCGGAGGCTCCCCCCGACGCGCTAGCCAGCCGACTTGCGGCGGACATCGCGGACGAGCGCGGCGAGGTCGCCGCCTTCGCCTTTTGCGATTCGCGCGGGATCGTGCTTGGCACGCGGCAAATCCTGTCGCCCTGTTCCGTATCCGTCGATTTGCCGCTGCGCCGGATCGTCGCCGACGCGGTGCTACTCGACGCGGTTCGGGTGGTGATGGCGCACAACCACCCGATGGGCGAAGCCTGGCCTAGCCGCGCCGACCGCGAGGTTACCGCGCGACTCGCCCGTGCGCTCGCGGCGGTCGATACGCGGCTGGTGGATCATGTGGTGGTGGGGCGTGGCGGTGTGACGTGGAGCTTCCGCGCCGCTGGCTTGCTGTAGCCTATTCGTCGCCCATCGGCGTCCCGCTCGCCTTGGCGGTCGGGCGGTTAGGGCAGGGCTTGATTGCGGACGGCTCGGGGCGCGGGCCTTCAGCCTTGAACATCGCGAGATAGCCGCCCGCCGATGGCATGTTGCGCATCGCCACCTGGGTGTAGCCGACCGCAGCGAATTCGCATTTCAGCAGTGCGGGGGGCGTCCCGTGATTCTCCGTCGCGCGGTCGGCATCGACCACCACGACCAGCCCGTCCGGACGTAGCGATGGCCGCATCCGCCACAGAAATTCATAGGGCGATTCGATCTCATGATACATGTGCACCATGAACACGCGGTCGAAGCTGTTTTCGGGCAGCTTCGGATCCTCCGGCGCGCCCAGCCGGACGCTGACATTGTCGAGCCGGTCACGCGCCACGCGCTGGGCAAGGGCGTCGCGGACTTCGGGGACGATGTCCTGCGCCAGCACCCGGCCCTTGGCCCCGACCCGCGCGGCGAGGCGGACGGTGTAATAGCCTTCGCCCGCACCGATATCCGCGACCGTGGTGCCGGGACGAATCTCGGCCAGGTTCATCACCGTATCGGCTTCGTTCAGCCGGTCGCGCGCTTCTTCGGTGGACCAGCGCGACGACACGATCGGCGCGACCGGGCGGTCAGCGGCGGGGAATTCCAGTTCTTCGCTCGGCTCGGGCTGGGGGCGCGGGCGCGTCTCGTCACAGCCGGCGATCAGCAGCGCCGGGGTCAGGAACAACGCAGCGCCGGCCAGTCTCAATCGACGTCCTCCACCTCGACCGTCTCGCCGGTCACGCGCTGTGATAGCGCAGCAGCCATGAACGGGTCGAGAGCCCCGTCGAGCACATCCGATGGCGCGGTTGAAGTGACTCCGGTGCGCAGATCCTTCACCAGCTGATAGGGCTGGAGGACGTAGCTGCGAATCTGGTGGCCCCAGCCGATTTCGGTCTTGGCGGTGTATTCGCCCAGCGCCGCGGCCTCGCGCTTGGCGAGCTCTGCCTCATAGAGGCGCGCCTTGAGCATCCCCATCGCGGTCGCGCGGTTCTTGTGCTGCGACCGGTCTTGCTGGCTGGCGACGATGATGCCCGACGGAACGTGGGTGATGCGCACCGCCGAATCGGTGGTGTTGACGTGCTGTCCGCCTGCGCCGGACGCGCGATAGGTGTCGATCTTCAGGTCGCTTTCGTTGATCTCGATGTCGATCGAATCGTCGATCACCGGATAGACCCACACCGACGAGAAGCTGGTGTGCCGCCGCGCCGAGCTGTCATAGGGGCTGATGCGCACCAGCCGATGGACCCCGCTTTCGGTCTTGGCATAGCCATAGGCATTCTCGCCCTTGATCAGCAGCGTCGCCGACTTGATCCCGGCCTGTTCGCCGGCGTGATAATCGACCAGCTCGACCTTGAACCCGTGGCGTTCGGCCCAGCGCGAATACATGCGCTGGAGCATTTCGGCCCAGTCCTGGCTCTCGGTCCCGCCTGCGCCCGAATGGACTTCGATATAGGTATCGTTGGCGTCGGCTTCGCCCGACAGCAGCGCTTTCACCTTGTCCTGTTCGGCGCGTTCGGCGAGCGCGGCGAGGCCCTGTGTGCCCTCGACCGCCATTTCCTCATCGCCCTCGGCCTCGGCCATCTCGATCAGCTCGCTGGTTTCGGCCAACTCGCGCTCGATCGCGCGGGTCGCGGTGATCGATTCGTCCAGGCGACGGCGCTCGCGCATCACCTCCTGCGCCTCACGCGGCTTGTCCCACAAGGTCGGGTCCTCGACGCGCGCATTCAGCTCGTCGAGCCGGCGCAGCGCCTTGTCCCAGTCGATGAAGCGGCGCAGCAGGGCGAGCGCGGCGTTGATCTTGTCGGCATATGCCTGCGCTTCGGCGCGCATCGGAAAACCTTTCAAATAATCTGCGCCGGAATCCGGCCTGTGCAGGCGCGCGGACCTAGTAGATTCCACCCTCGCGTTGCAAGAAGTCGCTGTCGCGCTGCTCGCGCTGCACGGCCTTCTTCTTGACCTCGGCTTTGGGGGCTTCCTCTTCCCCACGGCTGCGGCGGCGCGGTTCGCTCTCGGGCTTGAATGCTTCCCAGATCACCGCGCCCTTGGGGTCGGTACCCGGCCAGGCGCCGAATACGCGCTTGCCGGTGGTCCGGTCGATGCGGACCATGCGGACGCCGGCGGGGGCGGTGAAGGGCAGGACGTCCTCCTTCTCCAGCGCTTTCTGCGCAAACGCCTTGAAGATCGGCGCGGCGATCGTGCCGCCCTGCGCATAGCCGCCCAGGTTGGTCGGCGTGTCATAGCCCATATAAAGGCCTGCGATCATCTGCGGCGTGCCACCGATGAACCACACGTCGCGCGGGCCGGACGAGGTGCCGGTCTTGCCCATGATCGGGCGTTCAAGGTCGCGCAGGACCGTGGCGGTGCCGCGCTGGATCACGCCTTCGGTGATGTGGACCATCTGATACGCGCTCATTGCATCGAGCACCTGGCGCGCGCGGTTGACCGGGCGCGGCATCGGCTTGCCATCCCAATCGGGCATGTTGCAGCGGTCGCACGGACGCCAGTTTTCGGGCCACACGACCTTGCCATGGCGGTTCTGGACGAAGTCGATCAGCGTCGGGTTGAGCGCGCGGCCATGGTTGACCAGGATCGAATAGGCGTTGACCATCCGCATCACCGTCGTCTCGCCGGCGCCCAGCGCATAGGAGAGATAGGGCGGATATTTCTGCTGGCTGACGCCCATCCGCTGCATCAGGTCGACGACCTTGTCCATGCCGGTCTGGTTCGCCGCCTGAACGGTCATCAGGTTGCGTGACTGTTCGATGCCCCAGCGCATCGTTTTCGGCCCCGCGCCGCGGGTATTGCCGAAGTTGCGGAAGCATTTCTCGCCCAGCGCCGCGCCCTGCCACACACAAAACGGGCCATCGACGATGATCGACGCCGGGGTCATGCCGTTTTCGAGCGCGGCGGCATAGACGATCGGCTTGATCGTCGATCCGGGTTGGCGCTGTGCCTGGGTGGCGCGGTTGAACGCCTGTATCGTCGCGTCGAACCCGCCTTGCATCGCCAGGATGCGACCGGTGCGCGGATCCTCGACCACCATCCCGCCTGAAATCTTGGGGACCGATCGCAGGCCGAACACACCGCCTTCGGGGGCGACCGCGATCACATCGCCGGGCTTGAGCGCGGCAAAGGCGGTGCCGCCCTTGCCGCGCACCGGCATCTGCGCCCCGCCGCGCGGGAGCACGCCGGTGCGGCCATCGCCAAAGCCGATCTGCGCGCTGTTGCCATCTTTCGAAATGACGATCGCCGCGCGCCAATCCTCATGGTCGAGGTCGATATTTTCGTTGAGCAGCGCGCTGCGCCAGCCATCGCCTTCAAACGGCTTCTCGCGCATCGGCCCGGACCAGCCGCGCCCGCGATCATAGCGGATCAGGCCGTCGCGCAGCGCCTTTTGCGCTGCCCGTTGCAGGTCGGGGTCGAACGATGTGCGCACCCAAAGCCCGCCCGAATAGACGCTGTACGGCCCCGATTCTTCAGTCTCGCCGAAGCGGGCGATCAACTGGCGGCGCACTTCCTCGATGAAATAGCCGCCGAGCGGGTCGGTCTTGGGCGTCTTGCGCGGCACCGCGCCCAGTGGCGCGGCGACTGCGGCGTCATGCTGCGCCCGGTCGATATAGCCGTTTTCGCGCATCTGCCCGAGCACCCAGTTGCGCCGCTCGATCGCGCGCTTCTCGTGCCGTTCGGGCATATAGTTGCTCGGACCCTTGGGCAGGATCGCGAGATAGGCGAATTGCGGGATGGTCAGCTCGCGCACGCTCTTGTCGAAATAGGCATTGGCCGCCGCCTCGACCCCGAACGCATTCCGCCCCAGCGCGATCTGGTTGAGGTAGAGTTCGAGAATCTGTTCCTTCGACAGCGAATTTTCGATGCGGAAGGCCAGGATCGCCTCGCGCGCCTTGCGGACATAGCTGACCTCATTGGTCAGCAGCAGGTTCTTGGCGACCTGTTGCGTGATCGTCGATGTCCCGCGCGGCGTCTCGCCGCTGACCAGCCCCTGCCACGCCGCACGGACGAGGCCCGGATAATCGACGCCGCTATGCCGGAAGAACGTCTTGTCCTCTGCCGACAGAAACGCGCCGACCATCAGCTTGGGATATTCCTCGAACGACAATTCGACCCGGCGGTCGCGGGCATAGCTGCGCAGCGGCGCGCCATCACCCGCGCGGATATTGGTCGGCAGCGGCGGCTCGTAACTGCGCAATTTGTCGACCGACGGCAGGTCGCGCAGGAACAGTGCCCACAGCACGATCGTACCGATCCCGGCGAGCAGCGCCAGCCACGCCAGGATCTTGAACCACCAGGTGCGGCGGATCGCCGCAAAGCGGTCGCCAGCATCCTCACGCGTGAACTTGAGCACGAAATTGGGTTGGGTGTCGTCCGCCATTGCGCGCGGGGTTTAGCAGGAATGCGCGGGCTTGCCAGCGGGGGATGCGATGGAGTGAGGGTAGGGGGCAACGGCGTCTAGTTAAAATCCTCCCCGTTCCGGGGAGGGTTTTTCAGCTACCGCGCCGCCATCCGTGTCGCGAAGTGGATCGCAACCGCGCGATCAACACTCTGCGCGACGCGCTTGCGGCCGTCTGCTGTCTTGAGCATCGCGACGTCGCTCGGGTTGGAGATATAGCCCGCCTCGAACAGGATCGACGGCATGTCGGGTGCTTTGAGCACCAGCAGCGACGCCATCCGGTGGGGGTTTTCCTTGACCGGGATCAGCCCCTGCGCCTCGCGGCCCAGCAGCCGGGCGAATGCGGCCGACGCATTCATCGTCTCGCGCTGGGTGAGGTCGATGAGGATCGACGATACGTCGCGATTCTGACCCGCCAGGTCGATTCCGGCCAGAATGTCGGACTTGTTTTCGCGCGCCGCCAACCGCGCGGCTTCCTTGTCGGACGCCACTTCGGACAGGGTGTAAACCGTCGCTCCGCTTGCACCCGGCGTATGGGCGGCGTCGCAATGGACCGATATGAACAGCGCCGCGCCCAGCGTCCGGGCGATTTCGAACCGGTCGCGGTGGAGCAGATAGCGGTCATCTTCGCGGGTCAGCGCGACCCGCACCCGACCAGATGCGACCAGTTCGTCCCGGATCGCCTTGGCAATCTTGAGCGCCAGCTCCTTTTCCTGAATCCCGTCGGCGGAGATCGCGCCCGGATCATGGCCGCCATGGCCGGGGTCGATCACCACCAGCGGGCGATCGTCGTCAGCACCATAAATTCGCGGCATGGCAAAGGGCATCGGCTTGGGTGGGACCGGCACCGAAACGCTATAGCTGTGCCGGCTGGACGCGCGCGCGAAGCTGAAAGGGGGTAGGAAGCTCAACCGGCCTTCCGCCGCGGCACGGGCGAACCGCGCCTCATCGACAGTGCGTAATTCCAGCGTCAGCGTGGATCCGTCGTCGCCGAACTTGCCCTGCGTCACGATCGCCGGACGGGCAAGGTCGAACACGACGCGTGCGCCGTCGCCCTGCGCGGCCTGGCGCACCGCTGCGACGGGGCCGCGCGTTTCGCCGGGGACCGCGCCCGGG
>CAZWZP010000096.1:0-11017 GCA_964638925.1 uncultured Stakelama sp.
GGTCGCCGCTGGGCGGGCGCGCGCGGCTGCATGTGCGGTTGGTGGCGATCTTTTCGGTGCTGGCGAGCGTGCCGACGATCTTTGTGTCGATCGTCGCTTCACTGTTGTTTCAGTATGGCGTCGAGTTCTGGTATTCCGACCGGGCACGGTCGATGCTTGAGAATGCTTCTGCTGTCGCTGCCGGGACGTTGAGCGATCTTCAACAGCGCGTAGGTGCAAATACTGAGGCGATGTCGAATGATCTGGCTGGCGCGCTTGCCGACGGTGTGCCGATTGATAGCCAGACCTTCTTTAACTATTTTCTGGTCCAGACCACGCAGCGTGAGCTGTCCGAAGCTGCAATTGTTCGCCAGATGCCGACCGGTGAAATCATCGTACTGGCGATTTTGAACCCGTACGAGCGATTGATCGAAGAGCAGATCAGCCCGGCGGCAATCCAGCAGCTCAAAAATGGACAGCGCCGGGTGGTCGTCGAGGATACCGCAGGACGGATCCGCGCGCTCACGCGCTTCGCGAATTCGGCCGATACCTATCTCTATGCAGCACGCGTCGTGGATCAGGCATTGCTGGACCGAAAGACGCGCGCGGACGCGGTCGTTTTGGATTACCGCACGCTGACCGAACGCTCCCGTGCGCTCCAGCTTCAGTTCAACGTCGCGCTATTGTTGCTGTCGCTGCTCATTGTCAGCGTGGCCGTATGGGTTGCGCTGCAGATTGCCGACCGCCTCGTTCGGCCTGTGGGCGATCTGGTGAAGGCGGCGCGCGACGTTGCTGCAGGCGATCTGGCTACGCGGGTGCCGACACCCAAGGCGGATGACGAGATCGGGACGCTCGCCACCGCGTTCAACCGGATGACCGACCGGTTGCAGGAGCAAACCAACGCGCTGGTCGATGCCAATGCCGAATCCGAAAGCCGCCGCGCGCTGATCGAGGCGGTGATGTCGGGCGTGACGGCGGGCGTGCTGTCGATCGATGCCGAGCGACGCATCCGCCTGATCAACAGTTCGGCGGAGGCGCTGTTGCAGCCGGGCGACGCGCCGTTGGGCAAGTTGCTGGCCGAGGTGGCGCCGGAGCTGGACGCGGTGCTGGGCGGGGAGACGCGCGAGGATATCGTTCAGCTGACCAGCGGGGCGAGGCGCGGACGCTGGCGGTGAAGATCACCCGCGACGAAGCGGGGCAAGTGCTGACGTTCGACGACATTACCCAACAATTGCTCGACCAGCGGCGCGCGGCCTGGTCCGACGTTGCGCGGCGCATCGCGCATGAGATCAAGAACCCGCTGACCCCGATCCAGCTCGCCGCCGAGCGGCTCCAGCGCCGCTATGGCAAGAAGATCGAGGGCGATGACGGCACTTTTGCCAAGCTGACTGATACGATCGTGCGGCAGGTCGGCGATCTGCGGCGGATGGTCGACGAATTCTCGTCGTTCGCGCGGATGCCCAAGCCGATCTTCCGTGAGGAATCGATCATCGACGTCGCGCGCCAGACGCTGTTCCTGCACGAGGTCGCCAAGCCAGAGATCCGCTTCACCTTCGACGCGCCCGATGGCTTGCCGCCTTTGGTGTGCGACCGCCGCCAGCTGGGACAGGCGCTGACCAATCTGGTGAAGAATGCGGTCGAGGCGGTCGAGGCACGCGGTGACGAGGCCGGCGGGGGCGATCCGGGCGAGATCGTGATGCGCGTGCGCGAAGAGGCCGACGCGCAGTTGATGATCGAGATCGCCGACAATGGCATCGGCCTGCCCGCCGAACGCGAGCGGATCGTCGAGCCCTATATGACGACGCGCGCGCGCGGCACGGGTCTGGGCCTGGCGATCGTCAAGAAGATCGTCGAGGAGCATTTCGGCACCATGGCGTTCGGCGATCGCGAGGGCGGGGGGACGGTGGTCACCCTGTGCTTCGACACCAAGACGCTGGAGCGACTGGCAGGGACCGGGGGAACGGACGACGCGGCACCGGGTTCAGCGGGCCTTGCCCCACTGAACCCGACCATGAACGGAAATGGACAATGAAACTCGATATCCTGGTCGTCGATGACGAGGCAGACATCCGCGAACTGGTCGCGGGCGTGCTGGAAGACGAAGGGTATGAAACCCGCAGTGCCGCGCACAGCGACGCGGCTCTGGAGGCCATCGCCGAGCGGCGGCCGAGCCTGGTGCTGCTCGATGTGTGGCTGCAGGGGTCGCGGCTCGACGGGCTCGACCTGCTCGACGAGATCAAGCGACGCGATCCGTCGATCCCGGTGCTGGTGTTTTCGGGCCACGGCAATCTGGACACCGCAGTTGCCGCGATCCGGCGCGGGGCGTCGGACTTTATCGAAAAGCCGTTCGAGGCCGAGCGGCTGATGCTGCTGGTCGAACGCGCGACCGAGACCGAGCAGTTGCGACGCGAGGTGGCGTCACTGCGCGCGTCGGTTGGTCGCGGCAACGATCTGCACGGCACATCGGGTGCAATCAACACCGTCCGCGCGACGTTGAAGCGGGTCGCCGCGACGGGCAGCCGGGTGATGATCACCGGCGGGCCGGGCACGGGCAAGGAGGTTGCCGCCCGCTTGCTGCACGAATGGAGCAACCGCGCCGACGGGCCGTTCGTGATCGTCAGCGCCGCGCGGATGACGCCGGAGCGGGTCGAGGAGGAGCTGTTCGGGGTCGAGGATGGCGATCTGGTCCATCCCGGCCTGCTCGAACAGGCGCATGGCGGGACATTGTTCCTGGACGAGATCGCCGATATGCCGCTGACGACGCAGGGGCGCATCCTGCGCGTGCTGACCGAACAGAAGTTCAACCGCGTCGGTGGGCAACGGCAGGTCAAGGTCGATGTTCGCGTCGTTTCGGCGACCGGACGCGACCTGACCACGGAGATTGCCGAGGGGCGCTTCCGTGAGGATCTGTTCTACCGCCTGAACGTCGTACCGGTGCCGATCCCACCGCTGACCGAGCGGCGCGAGGATATCCCCGCGCTGGTCGAGCATTTCGTGGCGCATTTCGCCACCGAGCGCCGCGTGCCGACGCCGGACGTGGCGGGGGAGGCGATGGTCGCGCTGCAAAGCTATGAATGGCCGGGCAATGTCCGCCAGTTGCGCAATGTGGTCGAGGCAACGGTGATCCTCGCTCCGGGCGACCGGATCGGACGGATCGACATCGACATGCTTCCGACCGAAATTCTCGGCCGGCGCGAAGAAGGCGGGATGGGTGCCGCGACGATCATGGGCGCGCCGCTGAAGGAAGCGCGCGAGAGTTTTGAGCGCGAATATCTGCGCATCCAGATCAAGCGCTTCTCGGGCAATATCTCCCGAACGGCGCACTTTATCGGGATGGAGCGGTCAGCGCTGCACCGCAAGTTGAAGCTGCTCGGCATCCACGAGGCGCGCGACGAGGATTGACGCCGCGACGTCCAGCTATGGACGTTGCGACAGGCAATACCTACATTGCCCCAAACGCGCCGCTGGGTGGCGCGCATCCGACGCCGGGAAACGGCGCGATTGCGGGAAAATCCCCGCCAAGAACAAGCGAGCTGCATCATGGCCGACAAGCAGACATCCCTTCAGGACCTGTTCCTCAACGCGCTTCGCAAGTCCAAGACACCGGTGACCATGTTCCTGGTCAAGGGCGTGAAGCTGCAAGGGATCGTCACCTGGTTCGACAATTTCTCCGTGCTGCTCCGCCGTGATGGCCAGTCGCAGCTGATCTACAAGCACGCGATTTCGACGATCATGCCCTCGGGCGCGGTGGACGTTGCCTCAATCGTCGATGCGATCCCGGATATTCCGTCCAAGAACCCGGTTTTGCAGGAAATTTTCCTCGGCGCGGTCAAGCGTCAGCAGGAGAATGTGACGATGTTCCTGGTCAATGGCGTGATGTTGCAGGGTGGCATCGCAGCGTTCGACCTGTTCTGTATGCTGCTTCAGCGCGATGGCGCATATCAGCTGGTGTACAAGCACGCGGTCTCGACGATCCAGCCGGCACATCCGCTGGATCTGACCGATCAAGGCGAGGACGCCTGACCGTTTTGAAGGCTGAACCATGAGTACCGGTTTCGATCGTGACCCCGATGAGTTTGCGCGGGGTGCGCGGGCAGTCGTGGTCTATCCCGACCTGGGCGGCTCAAGCCGCGATGCCGAGGCGCGTTTGGAGGAGACTGCTGGCCTCGCATTGGCGATCGGCATCGAGGTGGTCGAGCGCGTCGCGCTGCGCATCCGCGCGGCCAAACCCGGCACGCTGATCGGATCGGGGCAGGTCGAGGCGCTGGGCGAGACGGTGCGCGATCGGGAGCTCAACCTGGCCATATTCGACGCCGCGCTGACCCCGGTGCAGCAGCGCAATCTCGAAACCGGCCTTGGCTGTAAGGTGATCGACCGCACTGGCCTGATCCTTGAAATCTTTGGCGAGCGCGCGCGAACGGCCGAGGGGCGGTTGCAGGTGGAACTCGCGCATCTCGACTATCAGGCCGGGCGGCTGGTGCGCAGCTGGACCCCCCTCGGGCGCCAGCGCGGGGGCTTTGGCCTTCTCGGTGGGCCGGGCGAAACGCAGATCGAGGCGGATCGCCGGCTGATCCGTGATCGTATGGCGCGGTTGCGGCGTGAGCTCGATTCGGTGAGCCGCACGCGCGGGCTGCACCGCGAGCGGCGGCAGCGGGCGCCCTGGCCGGTGATCGCGCTAGTGGGCTATACCAATGCCGGAAAGTCCACGCTGTTCAATCGTTTGACCGGCGCTGACGTCATGGCGGAGAATCTCCTCTTCGCGACGCTCGACCCGACCTTGCGACAGATTTCGCTGCCCGGGATCGACAAGGCGATCCTGTCGGACACGGTGGGCTTCGTGTCGGAGCTGCCCACGCAGTTGGTTGCGGCATTCAAGGCGACGCTGGAGGAAGTGGTGTCGGCCGATCTGCTGATCCATGTCCGCGATATTGCGCACCCGGACAGCGAGGCGCAGCGTGACGATGTCGAATCGGTGCTCAAGGACATCGGCGTGGCAGAGGAAACGCCCCGGTTCGAGGCGTGGAACAAGCTGGACCTGCTCGATGGCGATCGGCGCGAGGACGTGCTGTCCGAAGCGGCCAAGCGCGACGATGTGCTGGCAGTGTCGGCGCTGAGCGGGGAGGGGGTCGATGTGCTGATCGACCGTGTCGCCGCTCGCTTGACGCTGGGGCATCGCCGGTACCGGGTCGAGCTGACCGCCGGCGATGGCGCGGGGGCGGCATGGCTGCACCAGCATGGCGAGGTGATCGACCACTGGATCGACGGCGAGACTGCGATCTACGACGTTCGCATGGCACCCAAGGACCATGAGCGGTTCGAGGTGCGCAACGGATGACGCCACGGCGCGCGGTGGTGCTTGGGGTGGCGGCGATGCTGCTCGTCGCGGCTGGACGGGCGTCTGAGCCGCCGGTCGTACGGGTACGGCTGGTGACGGGTGCGGGGAACATCGTGCTGGCGCTGGACGCGCGGCGCGCACCGCAGACCGTTGCGAACTTCCTGCGCTATGTCGATGACGGGCGGCTGGAGGGCACGCATTTCTATCGCGCGGCGCGGCGCAAGGGCGATCCGACCAAGGGCTTTGTCCAGGGCGGGATCGGCACCGATGCACGGCGCATCCTGCCCTCGGTTCCGCTGGAGCCGACGAGTCGCACCGGGATCACACATCTGAACGGCACGATTTCGATGGCGCGGTCGGTGAACCCCAATTCGGCGCATGGCAATTTTTCGATCATGGTGGGGGACAACCCGACGCTCGACGCGCGCCCGGGCAAGCCCGGCTATGCCGCTTTCGGGCGGGTGGTCGGCGGGATGGACGTCGTGCGCAGGATGCTGGCAATGCCGACCGGGGGCGGGCGCGACGAAATGCGCGGGCAGATGATCCTGGATCGCGTGAAGATTCTGCGCGCCGAGCGGATCGACGGGACGGCCAAGCCGACCGGGCGGCCAAAGCCGTGGTTGATCCAGTTGCCCTGGCGGCAAGACTGATCGGTAATTTCACCTAAGCAGTGCGTCGTGACTTGCTGCGATGCAGCATCATTGCCATATTGTCATGATGGATACCAAGAACGGGGCGGAGTCACCGCCCAACCCAACGCCGATCGTGCTGGAGGGGATCGTCAGGCAGAAATGCATGAACGCGATCTACAACCGCACGCGCATGGTGCTGGCGCCGCACATTCTCTACACGCGTGGCGGGTCGCTCTATGTCGATGCGCAGGTGATCTCGCGCGACTTCGTGATCCCGCGCGAAGAGAAGTTCGGGACGTTCAAGGTGGACGGACTCAAGAGCCTGGCGCTGACCGAGCGCGATTTTGCGATCTGTCGGCTGTATTTGCCCGAGTCCGAGAAATATTCCGGGACGACGCTGATGGCGGTGGAGCCGCAGGGCGCTCCGGCATTCTGAAATATCCTGAAGTCCGTTTGTGCTGAGCTTGTCGAAGCACCGGAGCGAGACCACGGGTGCCGGAGCAGCCCTTCGACAAGCTCAGGGCAAACGGGTGGTGGGTCCGGTCACTCGGCCGATTTGACCGCGACCCAAAGGTCTTCCTGTTCCTCCAGAGACAGGCCCGCAAATGCGTCACCCGCCTGGTCCTCCATCGCGCGGAAGCGGCGTTCGAATTTGGCGTTGGCGGCGCGCAGCGCGGCTTCGGGGTCGATGCCGAGCTTGCGCGACCAGTTGACCGTGGCGAACAGCAGGTCGCCGATTTCTTCGGCGCGGTGATCGTCGCTGGTCGCGGTTTCGACCTCGGCGAGCTCCTCGTCGATCTTGGCGCGGGCATCCGCCGGGTCGGTCCAGTCGAAACCTGTGCGCGCGGCGCGTTTCTGCAGCTTTTCGGCGCGGGTGAGGGCGGGGAGGCCGATTGCGACGCCGTCTAGCGCTCCGCTGGTCCCCTTGCTCCCCCGTTCTTCGGCCTTGATTTGTTCCCACAAATGATGGCCGCCATGCTCGGCGCCACGGAAAATGTGCGGGTGGCGGCGTTCCATCTTGTCGCAGATGCCGGCGATGACGTCGGACAGGTCGAACGCGCCGAGTTCCTGCGCCATGCGGCTGTGGAAGATCACCTGGAGCAGCAGGTCGCCAAGCTCGTCCTTGAGATCAGTCAGGTCGTCACGCGCAATGGCGTCGGCGACCTCATAGGCTTCCTCGATCGTATAGGGGGCGATGGTGGCAAAGGTCTGGACGGTGTCCCATTCGCAGCCGCTGATCGGATCGCGCAGCCGCGCCATGATCGCCATCAGGCGCTCGATGCCGGGGGGCTCGATTGCGGGGCTGTCCGACGCGGGGGAGAACGCCTGCTCGCTCATCGCTTAAGTCCGATAATATACATTATGTTAAATTCAACTAGGGTTAGGTTCGAGGATCAGGACGTTCCCCTCCACCCGCCACGATTTGAGCCGCGACAGGAAGTTCATCCCCAGCACGTCGAGATCGCCGAAATTGGGTGCGACAAACACGGTCAGGTCATCGGTGCTGAGCGCGCCCACCGCAACGCGTTCGGCATTGGCGCGGCGCGCATCGACGACGCCGTTTGCAGTCGAGACCTGAACCGGCATTCCGCCCGCATAGTTGATCCCGGCAGCCTGTGCCGTGCTCTCGCTGATCGCGCTGACGGTCGCGCCGCTGTCGATCAACATTCGCCGTTCGACGCCGTTGATTGTCGCGCGCGCCCAGAAATGGCCGTCTGGAGACAGGCGGATGCGGACCGATCCGCTGCCGGTGACCGGCACCGGGTCGGCCAGGCCGCTGCTGGCACCGATAACCTGAAGCTGGTCGAGGATCCGATCCTTGTTGATCACTACCAAAGTAATCAGCCCGGCGATTACGGCCCAGCCGATCACCGTCTTGACGATGAAGCTGAACTGCATGTTGCGCACGCTGAGCGAGCCCAGCACCAAGGCGAGGAACCCGACCAGCGAGACCAGCTGGATGATCTGCATTTCGGTCAAACGTGCAACTCCATGCCGTCATGGCCCGGCTCGACCCCGGCGGGCAGCTCGGCCTTCAGGGTCATATAGTCCATCGAGTGATCCATATGAACGAGAACCGTGCGGCGCGCACGACATTGCTGCGCCCAGGCCAGGGTTTGCGCGAGATGCGGGTGCGTGGGGTGGGGCTCACGGCGCAATGCGTCGGCGATCCACAAGTCGAGATCGCTGTACAGTGACGCCATTTCGTCGGTGAATATATTGAAATCAGTGGCATAGCCAACTGACTTGCCAGCATGTTCAAAGCGAAGCCCGGCGCTGGTGATGCCGCCATGCGGCTGATCGACGGTGCGCACGACGATGTCGCCGATCGCCATGCCGTCACGCAGCGATTCGATCGTCGCGGTCGGGCGGTATGGCCCTCCCCCTTCGAAGACGTAGCGGAAGCGTTCGCGCAGCCTTTCCTGCGTCTTCCAGTCGGCGAGCCCGCGCACCGGCGCTCCGCGCAGATGCATCAACTGGCGCAGATCGTCGATGCCATGACAGTGATCGGCATGGTCGTGGGTCCAGATCACCGCGTCGATATCGGCGACATTGGCGGCGATCAGCTGTTCGCGCAGATCCGGGCTGGTGTCGACGAGGATCCGGGTCGCGCCCGCCTCGACCAGGATCGAGGCGCGGGTGCGGCGGTTGCGTGGATCGGTTGGATCGCAGCTGCCCCAGTCATTGCCGATGCGGGGGACGCCGGAGGATGTTCCCGAACCGAGGATGCGGACCTTCACGCGGCGGCCAGCGTCTTTGCGAACAGGCGGTGGAAGTTTTCGCGGGTCGCTTCGGCCAGTTCCTCGGCATCCATGCCGCGCAGTTGCGCGAGGAAGCGGCAGGTGTCGGCGACGAAGGCCGGCTCGCCAGTCTTGCCGCGATGCGGGACCGGGGCGAGGAAGGGGGCGTCAGTCTCGATCAGCAGCCGGTCGAGCGGCAGCCGCGTGGCGGTTTCCTGAAGGTCGCGGGCATTCTTGAACGTGACTATTCCGGATATGGAGATATAAAACCCCAATTCCAGTGCCTTGTCGGCGAAATCTCCACTGGCCGTGAAGCAATGGATGACGCCGGGATAGGCCCCCTTCCCCATTTCATCGGCGAGGATGTTGGCCGTGTCCTCCTCGGCATCGCGGGTATGGACGATCAGCGGCAGGCCGGTTTCGCGGCTGGCGGCGATGTGCGCGCGGAAGCTCGTCTGCTGCTGGGCGCGGTCGCTATGGTCGTAATAATAATCGAGCCCGGTTTCGCCGATGCCGACGACGCGGGGGTGCGCGGCGCGGGCGAGCAGCTTGGCGGTGTCGATGTGCGGATGTTCGTCCGCCTCATGCGGGTGGATGCCGACCGTAGCCCACACATCCGCCTCACGCTCGGCGGTGGCGAGCACCTCATCCCATTCGCGCTCCCGCGTCGCGATGTTGAGCATTGCGACCACGCCGCTTTCACGGGCGCGCGCGAGCACTTCGGGCTGCTGCTCGCCAAGGCCCTTATAGTTGAGGTGGCAATGGCTGTCGGCGAGCCTCATGCCGTCGGCTCCTCGGCGAGCACGAGGCGCGGGAACACGCCGGTCGGCGGGTCGAGGCGGAAGCCTGACGCCACGGCCTCATCATACCAGCCCTTGTTGTCGAGCGCGGCGTGGTCGCGACCATCCTGCCCGAGCTGGTCGAGGATCTTCCCGGCGGACTCGGGGATCACCGGCAGGACGAGGATCGCGAGATCGCGGATCGCGCGGACCAGCGTGCCGAGCACGGCGTGCATCCGTTCCGGGTCGGTCTTGCGCAGCGCCCAGGGGGCCTGAACGTCGATATATTGGTTGCAGGCGAACACCGCGCGCATCCACGCCTCAAGCGCCTGATTGAGCGCGAGGGCGTCGAAGGCGGTGCGGAATTCGCGGCTGGCCTCTTCGATCGTCGCGAGCAGTTCGGCATCGGCGGGGTCGCTGCGACCTGCCTCGGGCAGCGTGCCTTCGAGGTTCTTGGCGATGAACGACAAGGTCCGCTGGGCGAGGTTGCCGAAGCTGTTGGCGAGATCGGCATTGGCGCGGGTGACGATCGCTTCGTCGCTGAAGCTGCCGTCATTGCCGAACGCGACCTCGCGCAGCAGGAAATAGCGCAGCGCGTCGACGCCATAGAGCCGCGTCAGCTCCATCGGATCGGCGACGTTGCCGGTCGATTTCGACATCTTCTCGCCGCGGTTCAGGATGAAGCCGTGCGCAAACACCTGTTTCGGCAACGGCAGGTCGGCCGACATCAGGAAGGCGGGCCAATAGACCGCGTGGAAGCGGGTGATGTCCTTGCCGATCAGGTGCAGATTGGCGGGCCAGTAGCGCGCCAGATCGCTGTTCGTGTTCGAATAGCCGGTGCCGGTCAGATAGTTGGTCAGCGCGTCGACCCACACATACATGACGTGCCCCGGCGATCCCGGCACCGGCACGCCCCAGTCGAAGCTGGTGCGCGATACCGACAGGTCGACCAGCCCGCCCTCGACGAACTTCACCACCTCATTGCGCGAGCGTTCGGGGCGGATGAAGTCGGGATTGGCCGCGTAGAGATCGAGCAAAGGCTGCTGATATTTCGACAGGCGGAAGAACCAGGTTTCCTCGGCGGTCCATTCGACCGGGGTCCCCTGGGGCGACAGCTTGACGCCGCCCTCCCCTTCGGTCAGCTCTTTCTCTTCGTAGAAGGCTTCGTCGCGGACCGAATACCAGCCTTCATAGCGATCGAGATACAGGTCGCCCTTCGCCTCCATCGCGGCCCAGATCGCCTGGCTGGCGGCATAGTGATCGGGATCGACGGTGCGGATGAAACGATCATATGAAATATTCAGATCGCGCGCCATATCACTGAAATAGGCGGACATTTCATCCGCAAGCTGGCGCGGGGTCAGGTCGCGGGCGCGTGCGGTCTGGGCGATCTTGAGGCCATGTTCGTCGGTGCCGGTCTGGAACCGCACGTCGCGCCCGGCCTGACGCTGAAACCGCGCAATCGCGTCGGCGGCGATCATCTCATAGGCGTGGCCGATATGCGGCTTGCCGTTGGGATAGTGGATCGCGGTGGTGATGTAATAGGGTTCG
>CAZWZP010000097.1:0-291 GCA_964638925.1 uncultured Stakelama sp.
TATCTCGGCTTCGGCGCGGTGCTGTTCAACCTGCTGCCGAGCCGGATCTACGGCGTCGTCACCGGCTACACGCTGCTCGCCAACCCCAAGGTCGCCGAAGACCCGCTCAAGTTCCGCGATCAAAAGCCCTATCCCGCCCGCATCAAGGCCGCCCGCGCCAGCACCGGCGAGCAGGACGCGTTCCTCAACGCCAGCGGCACCATCCTCGGCCAGCGCGCAGTGATCGGCGTGCAGGATTTCGCCTTCATGGGCGGATCGATGGGCCAGGCAGTCGGCGAGGCGTTCATCGCC
>CAZWZP010000097.1:301-10939 GCA_964638925.1 uncultured Stakelama sp.
GGTCGAGGCCGCAATCGGTGCCCGCGCACCCTACATCGTGTTCACCGCCAGCGGCGGCGCGCGGATGCAGGAGGGTATCCTCAGCCTCATGCAGATGCCGCGCACCACCGTCGCCATCTCGATGCTCCACGACGCGGGCCTGCCCTATATCGTCGTGCTAACCGACCCGACCTCGGGCGGGGTGATGGCCGCCTATGCGATGCTCGGCCAAGGCCACCCTCGCCTTCACCGGCCGCCGCGTGATCGAAAGCACGATCCGCGAAAAGCTGCCCGACGATTTCCAGTCCAGTGAATATTATCTCGACCACGGCCTGATCGACATGGTCGTCCACCGCAAGGACCTGCGCGACAAGCTCGGCGCCCTGATCGGGTTGCTGGTGGAGGAAAAGGCGGCGGAGTGAGGGGCAACTAGAAAAGCCCCTCCCCTTCAGGGGAGGGGTTGGGGTGGGGCAGACATGGCAACGGAAACCGACCTAACAAAGTTCGCCCGAAACCTCCGCCGCAACCCAACCGAATGGGAAAAGCGCCTCTGGCGCCACCTCTCCAACCGCCAGCTCGCCGGCCACAAATTCCGCCGCCAGCACAAATTCGCGCCCTATATCGCCGACTTCTTCTGCCCGGCCAAAGGCCTGGTCGTCGAGATCGACGGCGACACCCATCGCGCCGACCGCGACGAGGCGCGCGATATCTTCTTCCTCCGCTCTGGCTTCACGACGCTCCGCTTCACCAATGCCGAGGTCCGGGAGAACATCGACGGCGTGCTTCAGGCGATCCTGTCGAAGCTGGACGCACTTCCCGACCGCTGGCCCAATGATGCCAAGACTACCCCACCCCAACCCCTCCCCTGAAGGGGAGGGGCTATAGAGCGCACCGCCGCATGACCACGCCCAACACGCCGACGCGTGGAGCTGTTGGGGAGTTAGGTATTATGTACCCCGAACTCTGTGCCTGGAATTCATTTTCATGTTATGTTCGCTATCGAACCAGAATCATGTTGAGGTACTGCGAGTGGATACGAAAACCGTGAACTTGTTGGCGCACTCAGAGTCATTGCCGAATCTTGGCAAGCTCGCACTTGCCCTCCCGACTCCGCCCGTTTTCAAGCTGCCTGCTCTCCCACCGTTTTATACGCGCCACATGTTTCCTGCGCTGGACGCTTTCCGCGAGTTCGACGCGCGCTGGACGGCCATGTTCGCGGGCATTCAAGAGCAGTTCCGCTCGTTCGCTCCGATGTTCGAGCAATTGGCCAAACACGAAGCCCACTGCAAGCGGCTAGAAGTTGCAGGTTGGTTGCCCCATCCTGCATCCCCTTGGCACTTGCTCGATGATGAAGATCTTTGCGGAGAGGAACTGAATAAGGCTATCGAAGCATACTACCGCGAAAACTGGCCTGCTGTTAAAATCAGCATCAGCGAGGCAATCGCTGGATACACTATCGACGCCGAAGCAAAGGCAACCTTTGGAGAAGCGCTCTCTGCGCACGAGGCTGGTCTGCACCGCTGTGTTGCCAGAACCTTGTTCCCCGAAATTGAGCGCGTCTCCCGTACGAAACTCCACGGTGGCGCGATGGACAAGATCGCAAGCCAACCGAAGTTACAGGAGGCGATCAGCAACCTCTATCCGTCCGACATCGCTCGCGATGGGATTTCGGGAATGCGGCTCTATAACAAACTCATCGATCACCTTTATGTAAGTATGCCCACGCCCGAGCGGGTTGAGGCAATCGCTGCGGAACCGGTGCCGAACCGTCATGCTGCTGTGCATGGCTATGTGGCTTACAATACACTTCGCCACAGCATGAATGCGCTCATTATCGCTGAGTATCTCTTTCATGCCATTACCGTGATAATGGAACTGGAAAAGCAGGCGAGAGAGGCTGCCGAGGCGGCTTAACGAACCGAGCCGACGGGTCATTCTGGGGACACGATACTCAATCGACCAAGCCCCTCCCCACCACCCCCACACCCGCTATACACCCCCGCAATGCCCGACCACGCCACCTCCTCCTCCCCCGCCGTGCAACGCCAGCTCGACCGTCTCTGGGCGCTCGGCCCCGGTGCCGATGTCCTCGGGCTCAGCCGCATTACCGCGCTGCTCGACCGGATCGGCAATCCGCACCGCAACCTCCCGCCCGTGCTCCATGTCGCCGGGACCAACGGCAAGGGCTCGACCTGCGCCTTCCTGCGCGCCGCGGTCGAGGCAGCGGGCCTGACCGCGCATGTCTATTCCAGCCCGCATCTGGTCCGCTTCAACGAGCGTATTCGCCTCGCCGGCCAGCTGATCGACGACGCCGCCCTCGCCACCCTGCTCGAACAGGTCCTCGATGCCGGCGGCGACATCGGCGCGAGCTTCTTTGAAGTCACCACCGCTGCCGCCTTCCTCGCCTTTGCCCGCACCCCGGCGGACGCCTGCATCATCGAGGTGGGCCTTGGCGGTCGGCTCGACGCCACCAACGTCATCCCCGCCCCCGCCGCCTGCGCCATTGCCCAGCTCGGCATCGACCATCAGGCGTTCCTCGGCGACACCGCCGAAGCCATTGCCGGGGAAAAGGCCGGCATCGCCAAGCCCGGCGTCCCGCTCGTCACCATGGCCTATGGCGAAAGCGTCACCGCGCGCATCGCGCAGGTCGCCGCCGCCGCCAGCGCCCCGGTCCACGCACGCGGCACCGCATGGAACTTCACCGTCACCCCCGATCGCCTGCTCTACCGCGACGCACGGGGCGAGGTCGCGACCCCGCTCCCCACGCTCGTCGGCCCGCACCAGCCCGCCAACCTCGCGCTCGCCATCGCCACGCTGCGCCACCAGCGCGCGCTGACCCTCCCCGACACCGCCTTCGCCGCAGCCGCCACCGCCGCCCGCTGGCCCGCACGGATGCAGCGCCTGACTCCCGGCGTGCTCCACGCACTCCTGCCTGCCGGAGCCGAAATCTGGCTCGACGGCGGACACAACGAAGCCGCCGCCCAGTCGGTCAGCGCCACGCTGGCGCAGGTCGCGAACGGCCGCCCCGCGCATCTGATCCTCGGCATGTTGTCGAACAAGGACGCCACCGGCCTGCTCGCCCCCTTCGCCCCGCTCGCCGCCAGCTTCACCGCGGTCCCGGTTCCCGGCCACGCGAATCACGATCCGGCGGACCTCGCCGCCACCGCCCGCACGCTCGGCATCCCCAGCACCGCCACCGCGCCGGATGTCCCGACTGCGCTCGCCCGCATCCACGAAAACGCCCCGCTCGTCCTGATCCTCGGCTCGCTCTACCTTGCCGGTGAAGTGCTCCGCGAAAACGACGAACTCCCCGACTGACTCTTATTGCGATTGACTATCAATAGAAGGATGGCAGACTGGCATTCTTGAACAAGGAGTCGCCCGTTGCGCCAGATCCCCGCCCGCGCCGAAACCCTCGGCACCCTCCTCCCCCGGCTCCAACCCGAGGACCCCGCCGCCCGCCTGTTGCTGTTCGGCATTCGTCAGCTTGGCGCGCACGGCCTGGGCGATGCGGCTGCCGCGCACGCCATCATCACCGCCTTCGGCAAGGGCTTCCGCCGCCCGCTCCTGCTGCTCCGCACGCTGATGGCAGAGATGTCGGCCGCCAGCGCCGGCCCGATCCAGATCGCCCCCTGGTGCTGCGCCCGCATGACCGCGTCAGAGGCCGCGCTGATCGAGGTCATCGCCAGCGTCGAACGCGACAGCGAACGCGCCCGCCTGCTCCTGTCCGACCTGCTCGGCATCCGCCGCGTCGATGGCGTGCTGGCAACGACGCACGCGCTGGCCAACGCCTTTGCGGACGCCGGGATGCCGGTGGAGGTTTAGGTCCGGATCACGGGGGCTTCAGGCTCACCCTCCGCCCGCGCGTCGCCCTCACCTTCGGTCCCGGCATTGCCGATCGACCGATCGACCAGGCCGGACGCCATCATCCACCAGAACAACAGCACCCCGGGCAGCGCCAGCACGGTCGTGAACAGATAATAGTTCACATATCCCATGCCCTCGATCAGCAGCCCCGCAGTCGTCCCCGACAGGAACCGCCCCAGGATGCTCGCCGCCGCCGAGAGCAGCGCAAACTGCGTCGCGGTGAAGCTGAGGTTGCATAGTGCCGAAAGATACGCGACCACGCACACCCCGCCGACACCGCTCGCGAAATTCTCGAACCCCATCGCGGCCGCCATGCCGATGTTGCTCTTGCCGGTCGCCGCCAGCGCGGCAAATCCGGCGTTGGAAATCATCATCAAGAACAGGCTGAGCATCACCGACCGCTTCATGCCCAGCTTCACATAGAGCACGCCGCCGACAAAAATGCCGGCCAGCAGCGCGACGAAGCCAACGCCAACATCGTAAAACGCAATCTCAGTCTTGGTGAACCCCAGATCGTTGAACAGCAGCCTGAGGGTGAGATTGGCCAGCGTATCGCCCAGCTTGTGGACCAGCACGAACAGCAGCACCACCGCGCCGCCCTCCCGCCGGAAAAATTCGATCAGCGGCCCGACCTTGCCACTATCGGCGGGTGCCTCCGCGACCGGCCGCAACAGCGCGATCCCCAGCAGCGCAGCCGCGCCCGCGACCAGCAGCGCGATCGCCAGCGGATCGCCCCACTCGCGCCACAGCCCGACACCGACCCCCGCCACTGTCACCAGCCCCAGCCAGGTCAGCGCGCTCGGCCTGCCCGCATCCCGCGCACGCCGGGCCGTCAGGTCGAACAGCGGGAACAGATACCCGACCAGCACCATGTTCGACAGGATGTTAACCCCCAGCACCCCGTCGATCCAGCGCCCGACCAGATACAGCGGCACGAACGACAGGATGAAGATGAGATACGGCCGCTGTGCCATCCGCTCAGGCCATTCGCGGCTGACCTTGCGCTCCGGCTCGCCGACGATCAGCCCAGCGAGGATCGCGGGCAGCGCAAAGATTGCGCAGGCGGCATAGGCGACGCCCCAACCCGCACCGTCGGCGACATAGAGCGCCAGCCCGCCCGCTCCGGCCGACCCGATCCGCCAGCCATATTGCGACATGCCCGACCCGACCCCCAGCTGGCGTGGCTCAAGCAGCTCGATGCGGTACGCGTCGATCACGATATCGAACGTCGCCCCGGCCAATCCAACCATGATTGCCGCCGCCACCACCCAGCCCAGCGACACCGTCGGATCGAGGCTGCCTAGGAACACCACCGCCGCCGCCACCAGCGCCCCGGTAACGATCAGCCAGCTGCGCCGCGCGCCGATCGCGCCCAGCACCGGAATGCGGAACTTGTCCACCACCGGCGCCCATGCCCATTTGAGATTGTAGGCGAGGAAGGTCAGCGCGAACGCGGTCACCGCCGACTTGGTGATCCCGTCCTGCGCCAGTCGCGTGGTCAGCGTCGCGCCAATCATTGCAAAGGGGAAGCCGGACGAAATGCCCAGCGCCAGCGCGGCGAGCGGCGCCTTTTCGAAATAGGGCCGGATCCCGTCGATCAACGATCCACTGGCCGGCGTCACCGCGTCACTCATGCAATCCCCCACGCTTTGGCCGCGAACCCTAGCGGGAAAAACGCGGCTGCAAAGCCCGGTGACGGATTATTGCGCGACGGGCTGGAACAGGCGCAGGGCGGATGGAATGCGCTTGGGGCTGCGCCCGTCGATCAACGCCTCGCAAATGTCGATCGCCGCAACCAGATCACGCTGCTTGTACGGCTTCATCAGACAGCCCAGCCCGATCGCCTCGAACTCATCGGGATTGCGCCCGGTGACGATCAGCACCGGAATATTCTCCGCACAGGCGGCATGTGCAACGTCCGCGCCATTGCCGTCTCGCAGGCCAAGATCGACCAGCACGATATGGGGCTTCTCAACCGCGATGATATGCCCGATCGCCTCACCCACCGAATCGGTCGTCGCAACGACGGTAAAGCCTTCTTCTGACAGGAAATGTTCGGTGTCGAACGCGACCAGCGGCTCGTCCTCGACGATCAGCACCCGAACGATTTGCCGCTTCTTCTTCCCGAACACCATGACCCACCCGAACGTTACGCAGTGACAACGCGTTAAGCGCCGCCGGGTTCGCTCCCGCACAAGATTTTTGCGCGAAAGCCAAACCCGCTGTATCGCGCGCCAATGTCCCCTTCATCCACCAACGAACCTGAACGGCAACCTGCCAAGGCTGGCGAGCGCATCGCAAAGTTGCTTGCCCGTGCCGGAATCGCGTCGCGGCGCGAAATCGAACGCATGATCGCCGATGGCCGGGTCGCGCTCGACGGTCAGGTCCTGACAACGCCCGCCACGGTGCTGACCTCGCTCCACGGCGTCACCGTCGACGGCAACCCGGTCGCCGCGCCCGCCCCGGCGCGCCTGTTCCGCTTCCACAAGCCCGCCGGGCTGCTCACCACCGAGCGCGATCCCGCCGGTCGCCCGACCATCTATGACAAGCTGCCCAAAGGCCTGCCGCGCCTGATGCCGGTCGGTCGCCTCGACCTTGCGACCGAGGGGCTGTTGCTGATGACGACCGATGGCGAATTGAAGCGCCAGCTCGAACTCCCAGCCACCGGAGTCGAGCGCAGCTACCGTGCCCGCGCTTATGGTCAGGTCAGCCAGGAGCAGCTGGAAGACCTCATGCTCGGCGTCGAGATTGAGGGCGTCCGCTACGGCCCGATCAACGCCAATCTCGAACGCCGCACCGGCGCGAATGTGTGGATCGAACTGACCCTGACCGAGGGCAAGAACCGCGAAGTGCGCCGCGTCCTCGAACATCTCGGCCTCAAGGTCAGCCGGTTGATCCGTACCCGCTACGGCCCGTTCGAGCTCGGCGACATGCCCGTCGGCGCGGTGGACGAGATCCGCCAGCACGACTTGGTCGTATTCCGCAAGGCGCTGACCGGCCCCGGCGGCGGCAAGGCTGCGTCGAACCTGCAATTGTCGGGCAAGTCCAAGGCGGTCGATGCCGACCCGGAGGAGGTGCCTGCCGCACCCACCGCCACGCTCCCAGCCAACCGCGCCGAACGCCGCAAGGTCGTCGCGCAAACCAGCGAGCCCGAAGCCTATAAACCCGCGCGTCCGCAACGGCCCAAGGCGGAAAAGAAAGGCCCCGAGAAATTCGGCGTCGCCCAACGCCGCCGGCATCAGGCCAAGGCCCAACGCCAATCCAGCCCCGTCCCGTTCGGCGAGGGCGAAGGGGATGGGCAGCGCCGCCAGCGGCCCGTTGCCGCTGACGGTGCTGCGCGACCCCAACGCCCCCCGCGCCCGGACTCCCCCGGTCGAACCGCTCCAATGAAAGGGAAGCCGTTCTACAAGGCCCCAGCTCCGCGTCACGCCCAGCATGACGATGACGCCGGCCCGTTGCTCGACCGGCCCAAGCGCACCCATCGCCCCAACGACAGCCGCCCCGGTTCCTCCTCGGGCAAGCGTCCGCCTGCGGGCAACGGCAGCCCGACCAAGCCCCCGCGCGGCACGCCCGCGCCCGGAAAACGAGGCCCCCGCAAATGAGGATCATCGCCGGCACCTTTCGCGGCCGCCCGCTGATCGCGCCCAAGGGCGACGCCACCCGTCCCACGGCCGATCGCACGCGCGAGGCTTTGTTCTCGATGCTGACCAGCCGCGTCGGCAGTTTCGAGGGGCTGGCGGTCGCCGACCTGTTCGCCGGTTCCGGCGCGCTCGGGCTTGAGGCGCTGTCACGCGGCGCTGCATCCTGCCTGTTCGTCGAACAGGACCGCGCCGCGCTCGACGCCTTGCGGGCGAACGCCGACAAGCTCGGCATCCGCCCCGACATCCGCGCCGGATCGGTCATGTCGCTCGGCCCCGCGGCCAAGCCGCTCGACCTGATCATGATGGACCCGCCCTATGGCACCGGCGCAGGCGCGGTCGCGCTCGACAAGCTCGCCCGCCTCGGCTGGACCAGCCCGGCCACCTGGGTCAGCATCGAAACCGCCAAGGGCGAGAAGGTCGCGGTCGACGGCTTCGTCACCGATACGGAGCGAGTTCACGGCAAGGCGATGCTGACGATCTTGCGGCAAGCGACCTGACGGCGCATACTCGCTGCATGGGAAAGCTCGACCCGATCTACTCGGAATTCGAAACCGAGGAAGAGGCGCAAGCCTATGACACCTGGTTCCGCGCCCAGGTGGAGGCGGCGCTGAACTCCACCGAACCCGATGTTCCGCATGAGCAGGTGATGGCGGAGATCGACGCGATCATCGAAAAGCACAGTGCAGCGCAAGCTCGTCTGGGCGGCTGACGCCCGTCGCGACCTATGCGACATCTTCACCTTCATCGCTGAGCGCAATGTGTCCGCCGCATTACGGCTGCATCTGCGCATCCGCGAAGGTGCCGAACGCGCGCTGTCGCTCCCGCTCGCCTATCGGCCCGGTCGGGCGCCCGATACACGCGAGATGATCGTCCACCCAAACTATATTCTGGTCTATCGCGTGCTGGACGACCGGGTGCGCATCCTCCGCATCCTCCACACCCGCCAGCGTTACCCCTGAGCGCCTTTCCCCTTCAGCGCCAGCAGCGCCACCAGGCTCAACGCCGCCGCCCCGCTCAGATACCAGCCGACCGGAGCCAGCCCCGCATCCATCGCCAGCTTTTGCGCGATCACTGGGGTCAGCCCGCCGCCGATCACCCCGGCAATGTTGAACGCCATCGATACACCGGTATAGCGCACCCGCGCCGGAAACAGGTCGGTTAGCCATGCGCTCAGCGGCCCATAGACGAACCCCATCGCAAACAGCAGCAGCGCCAGGAACGCGAACACCCCGCCCAGCCCCGCGCCCATCAGCGGCGCGATCACGAACCCGCTGCCCGCCACCATCACGCACCCGCCCGCCAGCACGCGGCGCGGATCCCAGCGCGCATCCGCCGCCCATGCCGCGAGGTAAATGCCCGCCGCCATGAACAGGATCGCCACCAGCTGAACCCCAAGAAAGTCCGACATCGCATAGCCAAGCGACTTGGTCCCCCAGCCGAGCAGAAACGCCGTCGCGATATAATAGGTCGCGAAACAGCACACCGCGCCCAACGTCCCGCCGATCAGCACCCCGCCATGCCGCCCGACCACTTCACCCAGCGGAACCTTTGGCGGCGGCGCTTCGGCGAGGCACGCCTTGAACTCCGGCGTCTCGCCCAGCTTCAGCCGCACCCACAGCCCGACCAGCACCAATGCCGCCGACAGCGCGAACGGAATGCGCCAGCCCCATGCCGCAAATTCCTCTGGCGTCATCCAGCTGAGCAGCAGCAGGAACAGCCCGTTGGCGGCAATAAACCCCGCCGGCGCGCCCATCTGCGGCGCGCTGCCGAACCGCGCGCGCCAGCCCGGCGGCGCATTCTCCACCGCCAGCAGCGCCGCCCCGCCCCATTCGCCGCCCAGCCCAAAGCCCTGCCCGAACCGCAACACGCACAGCGCGAACGGTGCGATCCAGCCCGCCATTTCATAGGTCGGCAGGAATGCCACCAGGGTCGTTGAAATCCCCATCGTCAGCAGCGACGCGACCAATGTCGCCTTGCGCCCGATCCGGTCGCCATAATGGCCGAACACGGCCGCCCCCAGCGGCCGCGCAAAGAAGGCAACGCCCAGCGTGGCAAAGCTCAGCATCTGCTGAACCCCGGCATCGCTCTTGGGAAAGAAAATCTGCCCGAACACCAGGGCCGCGGCCGTCGCATAGATATAGAAATCGTAGAACTCGATCCCCGTCCCCACGAAACTCGCCCACAGCGCGCGCCGTCGCCGCGTCCGGTCAGCGTCCATCCATGCCCTCCCCATGCCGACGCCCCCCGGCGCCGTTATTTCTTATCTTCATAACAGGTCGTGCGCGTCACCTGCACGACCTTGCCGTCCTTGTCCTTGATCTCGTTGCGCCCTTCGACGCACGGCTTCTGTTCGGGCTGTTGCCCCTCGAATCCGTTCGTCCGCCACCCGACATAAAGCGCGACCCCGGCGAGCGCCGCGATCAGCACCAGCCTGCGTTTGTCGAACCTGCGCTTCAGTTTCTCCAGCATGGACCTTCCCTGCCCCACTCCGCGCGCGCCCGCAACTACCCACGCAATCCCGCTTGCCCCGACTCGCCGCGTTCCCTACCTGTTCGCAATGTCCGTACCTCAGCCTTCGCCCGACGATCCCCCCTATTTGCGCGGCCTCAACGCGCCACAGCGTGAAGCAGTGCTCACCGTCGATGGCCCCGTCCTCGTCCTCGCCGGCGCCGGCACGGGCAAGACCGCCGCGCTCACCGCGCGCCTCGCCCACCTCCTGTGGACCCGCCGCGCCTATCCGTCGGAGATCCTGTCGGTCACCTTCACCAACAAGGCCGCACGCGAGATGCGGGAGCGTGTCCGCAACCTGGTGGGCGACGCGGTTGAGGGGATGCCGTGGCTCGGCACCTTCCACGCGATCGGCGCCAAGATGCTCCGCCGCCACGCCGAACTGGTCGGGCTGCAGAGCAATTTCACCATCCTCGACACCGACGACCAGCTCCGCCTGCTCAAGCAGCTCATCGTCGCCAACGACCTCGACGAAAAGCGCTGGCCCGCGCGCCAATTGGGCGGCCTGATCGATGGCTGGAAGAACAAGGGGCTCACCCCCGACATGCTCGACGCGGGCGAGTCCGAGCATTTCGCCAATGGCAAGGGGCAGGCGCTCTACCAGCAGTACCAAGACCGCCTGCGCGCGCTCAACGCCTGCGAC
>CAZWZP010000098.1:0-10167 GCA_964638925.1 uncultured Stakelama sp.
ACCAAGAAGAACGTCCATCCGGGCAAGATCGTCTCGACCTCGCAGGAAGTCGATGTGATCGTGCTCGAGGTCGATCAGGAAAAGCGCCGCATCTCGCTCGGCCTCAAGCAGGCTCAGCAGAACCCGTGGGAAGCCTTTGCGGCGGCTCATCCGGTCGGCACCGAGGTCGAGGGCGAAGTCAAGAACGCCACCGAATTCGGCCTGTTCATCGGTCTGGACAACGACGTCGACGGCATGGTCCACATGTCGGACATCGCCTGGGGCATTTCGGGCGAGGACGCGCTGGCGCTGCATCGCAAGGGCGAGATGGTCAAGGCCGTCGTCCTGGCGATCGAGCCGGACAAGGAGCGCATCAGCCTCGGCATGAAGCAGCTTGAACGTGGCGGTGTGCCGACCCCGGCAGCGGCTGCTGGCGCGCGTGTCAACAAGAACGAGGTCGTCACGGTCACCGTTCTTGAAGTCCGCGATGCGGGCCTCGAAGTGCAGGTTGGCGACGATGGCGTCACCGGCTTCATCAAGCGCACCGACCTTGGCCGCGACCGCGACGAGCAGCGTCCGGAACGCTTCCAGGTTGGCCAGAAGTTCGACGCAATGGTCACCGGTGTTGACCGGTCGAAGAAGCCGACCTTCTCCGTCAAGGCGATGCAGATCGCTGAAGAGAAGCAGGCGGTTGCGCAGTACGGCTCGTCCGATTCGGGCGCGTCGCTGGGCGACATTCTCGGCGAAGCCCTCAAGGCGCGCGAAGAGAAGAAGTAATCGGGCAGCGGGCGGACGCTGTTGGCGTCCGCCCGCGTCCAATCATTTCAACGGCTTCGGCGATTTGTTTCAAATTTTGGTCGCGCCAAGCAAGATTCCGTTGCCGCGCACCCCGAACCCCGCGTAAACCCCCGTTACGAAAGCGCTTTGACATCGCGCCATGGCTCGAACTTGGGGACGCACATGATCCGGTCTGAACTCGTGCAGATGCTGGCAGCGGACAATCCCGACCTGTCGACGCGTGAGATTGAGCGGATCGTCGATATCTTCTTCGAAGAGATCACCTCTCGCCTGGTCGCGGATGGCCGCGTCGAGCTGCGTGGCTTCGGTGCCTTTTCGACTCGCGCTCGCGACGCGCGCACCGGTCGCAACCCGCGCACCGGCGAGTCCGTGGACGTCGAGGCCAAGCGCGTCCCCTATTTCAAACCCGGCAAGGAAATGCGCCTCCGCCTTAACGTGTGAGGGTGCGCGCCAATTCGCTTGGCACTCCAAAGACAGGCAGATAGAGCCGCTCTGCGGATCGGCGTTCGGCATCGGCCCGATCAACGATGCGGGCGTGGCGGAATGGTAGACGCACCGGACTTAAAATCCGTTGGGCCGCAAGGCCCGTGGGGGTTCAAGTCCCCCCGCCCGTACCAGCCCTAACGCCCCTTCCTGAAGTCTGCCGCCGACAGTCCAGCGCGGGCCATTTTGTCGTAAAACGTCTTGCGCGGGATGCCGAGCAGTTCGATTGCGCGCACGACATGGCCGCGGGTCGTTTCCAGCGCCTCGCGCAGCAGCATCGCCTCATAGGCGGCAACGCGATCGGGCAGGGTCAGGTTCAGCGCCACCGGCCCCGCTCCATCGAGCAGGTCGAGTACCGCGCTGAACGCGACATTGCGCAATTCGCGGACATTGCCCGGCCAGTCATGGTCGAGCAGATGGCGCCGGATCGCGTCGGTCATGCGGAAGTCCGACTGTCCGGTCTGCGCCACCGCCTCCGCAACGAACGCCGCGAACAGTTGGCCGATGTCGGCGCGCCGCTCGCGCAGTGGCGGGATCGACAGGCGCACGACGTTGAGCCGGAAGTAAAGATCGCTGCGGAACGCCCCCTCCCGCGACAACATCATCAGATCGCGCTTGGCCGAGGCGATGACGCGCAGATCGAGCGGGACCGGGCGTTCGGCCCCAACCGGTAACACCTCGCGTTCCTCCAGCACGCGCAGCAGGCGGGGCTGGACGTCCATCGGCATTCCATCAATATCGTCGAGGAACAGCGTCCCACGGCTCGACGCCTCGATCCGCCCGGTGCGCGCGAACCGCCCATGCGGCACTGCGTCGGCGGCGTGACCGAACAGCTCGATCTCGGCGTGCGCCTCGGGCAGCGCGGCGCAGTTGACCGCAACAAACGGGCGCGCGGCGCGGGGTGAGGCGCGGTGCAGCATCGCCGCGACCAGCTCCTTGCCAGTTCCCGTCTCTCCCTCGATCAGCACGTCCACCTCGGCCCGGGCGACCTGCGCGACGCTCTCGCGCAGGCGGACCATCGCTGGGCTGTCGCCGATCAGCGGGCTGTCGGGCGGACTTGATACGGCTGCCCGGAGCGCGCGGTTGTCAAGGATAAGGCGACGATGGACAAGCGCGCGGCGGACCGCAGCGACGAGATGGTCGGCGGCGAACGGCTTGGACAAGAAGTCGAATGCTCCATCGCGCAGCGCCCCGACCGCCATCGGGACATCGGCATGACCGGTGATGAGGATGACGGGCAGCTCGGCGTCCATCGCGCGCAGGCGAGCGAATAGCTGGAGCCCGTCCATGCCCGGCATACGGATGTCGCTGACCACCACCCCGTCGAAATCCGGGCGGATCGCGGCGAGCAACGCGGCCGCGTCGGCGAAAGCGCGCACTGGCAGGCCGGCAAGCTCAAGCGTCTGGACATTGGCTTCGCGCAGTTGCGTATCGTCATCGACGAAGAATATCGTCTGTTCGACGTCGGAAGCGATCATGCGCGCCGCAGCGTCAGCTCGAACTGAGCGCCCTCCCCTGTTTCCGTAAGGGTCAGCTCACCACCGAAATCGCGGGCGATGTCGCGCGAGATAGCGAGACCGAGTCCCAGCCCCTCCTCACGCCCGGTTACAAAGGGAGTGAAGAGCTGGTCGCGCAGCTCCGCAGGGACGCCCGGGCCATTGTCGGTCACGATAATGCACGCGCGGTCCCCCTCTGCAGCGACCGCAATCGTGATGTGCGGGTCGGGACGTCCGGTGAGAACATCAAGCGCGTTCTGGACGAGGTTGATCAGGATCTGCTCCAGCCGAACGCGATCGGCGATCACACGGATGCCGGGAACGCTCCGTCGGTCGAGCGTGACGCCCGCCGCACGCACCCGATCGCCGATGAGCAACATGACCGAGTCGATCGCCGAACCCACCTCGACCGCGCCAATTTCGGGTGTCCGCTTGCGGGCAAAGCTGCGCAGTTCGGCGGTAATCGTGCCGATCCGTTCGGTCAGCGCGCTGATCCGGTCGAGATTATCGGCCGCGCGCGTGGCATCGCCACGGTCGAGGAACTGGCGAGCATTGTCGGCAAAGCTACGGATTGCCGCAACCGGCTGGTTGATCTCATGCGCTACGCCGGCGGTGATCTGCCCCAGCGAGCCGAGGCGGCTGGCCTGCGCCAGCTCCTCGCGCGCAGCGCGATAGCGCCGGTCGGCGCGCGCACGCTCGGCGCTTTCGGCCTCGAGCTGCTTGTTCGTCTCGCGCAATTCGGCGGTACGCTCGGCGACCTGGCTTTCCAGCGCGGCGCGCGCGGCCGCCTGAAGCAGCTGCCGCTCGCGCGCGCGCCACAGGAGCAGCAGCGCGCCGGCAATGACGATCAGCGCGGCGAGCGTAACCAGCCGGGCATTGGCGTTCGCACTGGCGAGCGCCGGGCGGAGCGGCATCACCACGTGCAGCCGCGCCCCGGCCAGCGGCGCAGCAACGGACGCGATGCGGCTGTCGCCCGAGACATTCTCCAATCGCGCGTCCGCGCCGTCGATGGCAAGCGGCAACGGCGTAAGCGGGAGGTCGCCATATTGGCGGGTCGTACGGATCGCGTCACGGCTTGCAGCGGAGAGCGGCGCGAGCGAACGGAAACGCCAGTCGGGGCGCCCCGTGACAATCACCACCCCATGCCGGTCGGTGACGATCGTCATACCCTGCTGCGCCGCCCAGGCGGACTGAACGCGCTCGAACTCGATCTTGACGACGACCACGCCGAGCGGCCGAGTCTTGGCGCCGATCCGCTGCGCGAGGTAGAGGCCCGGCACGCCGCTGACCGTGCCGAGTGCGAACAGCTCGGCGGCCCCGTTGCGCATCGCATCGCGGAAATAGGGGCGAAATCCGTAATTCTGGCCGACAAAACTGGTCGGCAGCCGGTGGTTGCTCGCCGCGACCGTCTTGCCCTGCGCGTCGATCACATAGATCGCGGCAGCATCGGTGCGCTCGGCAAGCAGCTCCAGCCGGGCATTCACCCGCGCGGCGACTGCCTCGGACGGTGCGTCGAGCAGCGCGGGGACATCGGGATATTCGGTCAGCACGAGCGGGAGGAGGCGGAATTTCTGCAGTTCGCTGGTCAACAGTCCGGCATTGGCGCGCGCCAGTTCCGACGCCGCTGCATCCGTCGTCGCCACCGCCTGCCCCCGCGCCCAGCGCGATGCGCCGAGGGCAACCAGCGCGACCAGCGCCAGACCGATCGCGGCGAGCAGCGCCAGACGGCGTGATAATCGAGTCGCCCCTATTTCCATTCGCGCGGAATATCACACATTGATCGAATTTCATGCGCGAAAATGCACACATATTCCATCCCGAAAATCATCTTACCATTCACTAACGAACTGATATTAAATAATAATAGGCTTAGCTTCATCATCCCCCCTGTCGCGACCATAATCACAGCAACTATAGCCAGACGCGCCAATCAAGGCGCGCATGAGGGGATGGTTGATGGCGGTTGCACTCGATTACGCGGCGGAGCCCGCAAAGCCCGGACGCTGGTGGACCCAGCTGTACGTCCAGGTGCTGATCGCGATTGCTGCGGGCGTTGCCATCGGATTCTTCTGGCCGGGCGTGGGCGAAGCGCTCAAGCCGCTGGGCGACGGCTTTATCAAGCTGGTCAAGATGATCATCGCGCCGGTGATCTTTCTTACCGTTGTCACCGGCATCGCCGGGATGCGCGAGCTGGGGTCGGTCGGTCGCGTGGCGGGCAAGGCGTTCGCCTATTTCCTGTTCTTCTCCACCCTGGCGCTGATCGTCGGGATGGTCGTCGCCAATGTTGTGCAGCCTGGCGCAGGGATGAACATCGACCCCGCGACGCTCGATAGTGGCGCGGTCAAGGGCTATGCCGATCAGGCGCATGAAAGCACGCTGACCGGCTTCATGCTCGCGATCATCCCGACCACCATGGTATCGGCGCTGACCGATGGGTCGATCCTCCAGACCTTGTTCGTCGCAATCCTGTTCGGCATCGCGCTGGCAATTGTCGGCGAGCCGGCACGCCCGGTCACCGACCTGCTCGAGCGGCTCGGCACCGTCGTCTTCCGCCTAGTCGCGATTCTGATGCGCGCTGCCCCGATCGGCGCATTCGGCGCGATGGCGTTCACGATCGGCAAATACGGGATCGAGTCGCTCGCCAACCTGGCCGGGCTGGTCGCGACCTTTTACCTCACCTCGCTGATCTTCGTACTGCTGGTCCTTGGCACCGTCGCGCGGCTGGCCGGCTTTTCGATCTTCAAGCTGATGCGCTATCTTAAGGCAGAACTGCTGCTGGTGCTCGGCACCTCCTCGTCCGAAGCCGCCCTGCCCTCGCTGATCGAAAAGATGGAGCGTGCGGGATGCGAGAAGTCCGTAGTCGGACTGGTCGTGCCCACCGGCTATTCGTTCAATCTCGACGGCACCAACATCTATATGACGCTCGCCGCGCTATTCATCGCGCAGGCGACCGGGGTGGATCTGTCAATCGGCGACCAGATCGCGTTGCTGCTGGTGGCGATGCTGAGCAGCAAGGGCGCGGCGGGCGTAACCGGCGCCGGCTTCATCACGCTCGCCGCGACGCTGTCGATCGTGCCGTCGGTGCCGGTCGCGGGCATGGCGCTGATCCTGGGCATCGACCGCTTCATGAGCGAGTGCCGCAGCCTCACCAACTTCATCGGCAACGCAGTGGCGACGGTGGTCGTCGCGCGCTGGGACAATGCGCTCGACAAGGACGCGCTCGACCGCGCGCTGGCGGGCCATGCACCCACGGGACCGGCATGGCCGGCGGCGGAAACCGATCCGGACTGATCAACGAAATTGGGGAAGGGCGGACGTCGAAGCCGCCCTCCCGGGACAGGGAGAGAAGATAATGACCGACCGCACCAGGCTCCGTATGCTCGCTACCGGAACCGCGCTCGCCGCACTGGCGATCACGCTGCCCGCGCACGCCCAGGACGCGTTGCCCGCCGATCCGGCGAGCGAGGAGGCCGCGACGGAGATCGTCGTGGTGGGCAGTCAGATCAAGGGTGCAGACGTCACCGCCCTCCCCGTCACAGTACTCGACCGCAACCAGATCGACGCAACCGGCGCGCTGTCGGGCGATGATCTGATCCGGTCCATCCCCCAGGCGGGCGACGTCACCTTCAACGAAGCCAATAACCCGCAGACCAGCAACGCCGCGCGCGGCGACGTCAATTCGATCAACCTGCGCAATCTGGGCGTCGGCAACACGCTGGTGCTGCTCAACGGCCGCCGCATGGTCAGCCATCCGACCAGCCAGGCGGGCGACGGCAACGTCCCCGTGCTCGGCTACAATTCCAACGCCCTGCCGGTTGCGGGGATCGAGCGGCTGGAGATCCTGCGCGACGGCGCCGCCGCCATTTACGGCGCGGATGCGGTTGCGGGCGTGGTCAACACCGTCACGCGCGGTGATTTCGACGGCGCACGGCTCGACCTGCGCTATGGCTATGCCGAGGGGACGCACCGCAAGGAGTTCGAAGGCACCGGCCTGATCGGGCACAATTTCGCCGGGGGACGCGGCAATTTCTCGCTTTTCGTCAACTATGTCCGCCGCACGGCGCAGCTGGCGGAGGACCAGCCCTATACCGCAACCGACAACCTCCTGTCCTTCTTCGCCAACGACCCGGCCTATGCCGGCAATCTGGCGGCGGACGGCCGCGCGACGCAGAGCCCCTGGGCCAACCTTGCCGTTGTCGGCGGACCCGGCACGATCCGCCGCAGCCCGGGCAATCAGGCGCTGACCTCATCGGCCGGTGCATTCCACACCCAGTCGTCGCTCAACCCCGGCTGCGCGGTCACGATCAACGCCGATGTCTGCTACGGCACCGGCACGCGCGCGACCGCATCGACGCTGCGCAGCGAGCGCTTCGACACGCGCCCCGGCACGACCGTCACGCCGTCGTTCAGCCGCTACAACGCGTTTTTCACCGGTCGCTATGAGGTCAGCGACGCGGTCGAGCTCTATACCGAACTCGGCTATTACCTCGCCGACACCCAGCGCATTCAGCCGCCGACGATCAACCTCAACGCGATCGTGATCCCCGCGAGCAACTATTGGAACCCGTTCGGCCCGGTCACCTTCGCCAACGGCCAGACCAACCCCAACCGCATCGCCGGGCTGACCAACGTCCCCGCAGCCGGCCTGCCCGTGCGCCTCACCACGTATCGCTTCGTCGATGCGGGCAATCAGGTGGTGAATGTCGAAAACTGGCAGTCGCGCTTCCTGCTCGGCGCGCGCGGCAAGATCGGCAGCTTCGATTACGACACCGGCATCCTCTATTCGGAGGCGCAGGCGCGCGACAGCTCGAACGCGATCGACATGACCGCGCTCCAGCGCAACCTCGCGCTGTCGACCCCGGACGCGTACAACCCGTTCAGCGGCGGCTGCTCGGCAACCCCGTCGCTCGGCGACTGTTCGCCTGCGAGCCAGGCGACGATCGACGCGATCAGCTTCAAGCTCGTCCGCAAGTCCAAGACGACCCTGCTCCTCGGCGATTTCAAGCTGTCCAATTCCAGCCTGTTCGACCTGCCCGGCGGCGGCGTCGGCATCGCATTCGGTATCGAGGGGCGGCGCGAGACACAGCAGGACATTCGCGACCCCAATCTCAACGGCCAGATCACCTTTACCGACATGGTGACCGGCGACACCAATCTGTCCAACGTCGCCGCAGTCAGCCCGACGCCGTCGGTGTTCGGCAGCCGCACCGTGCTGTCGGCCTATGCCGAGCTCGCCGTGCCGCTGGTGTCGCCCGAAATGGATGTGCCGCTGGTCCACCGCCTCGACCTGCAGATTGCAGGGCGGGCCGAGGAATATTCGGACTTCGGAAGCGTCGCCAAGCCCAAGGTCGCGGCGGCATGGGACATTGTCGACGGTCTCCGCCTGCGCGGGTCCTGGTCACAGGGCTTCCGCGCCCCGAACCTCGAGCAGACCAAGACGGTCGCCTATTCGCGGCTCAACTCGAACACCGATTACTACCGCTGCGAGGCCGATTTGCGCGCCGCGCGGATCGCCACTTTCTCCGCGTGCAGCCGCGGCATAAGCTATTCGATCTTCATCAGCGGCAACCCCGACCTGAAGCCCGAGGAAAGCACCAACTGGACCGTCGGCACGGTGATCGAACCCAAGTTCATCCCCAGCCGCCTTGGCCGCCTGACCCTGACCGCAGATTTCTGGTCGATCCAGCAGACCGGCATTGTCGGCCAGTTCGGCGCACAGAATTCGCTGGTGCTCGATTATCTCCTGCGACTGCAGGGCTCGAGCAACCCCAACGTGATCCGCGCCGCCCCGACCGCCGACGACACGCCGATATTCGCCGGGACCAACCTGCCTGCGGCCGGCGCGGTGACGCGGATCAACGACCAGTTCGTCAACCTGCTGCCCCAGACGGTGCAGGGCGTCGATCTGGCGGTGCTGTACAATGTCCGCACCGATATCGGCCGGTTCGATGTCGCGTTCAACGCCGCGCGCCTGACCAAATTCTCGCGCGAGACGCCACCGGCGGTGCAGGCGCTGTTCGACGCGCGCGCGGCGGGCCAGATCAACGCCGCGACCCCGCTGACCGACGCCAGCGACCTGATCGAGCAGCGCGGGCGCCCGAAATGGCGCGTCACCGGATCGCTCACCTGGAGCCACAAGGGCTTCCAGATCGGCGCGTTCGGCAATTACATCGGCACGGTCTACGACACTAACTTCCTCGACACGAACGGCAATCCCTACAAGGTCGAGGGCAAGGCGTTCTTCAACCTCTATGGCCAGTATCGCATTCGCAAGGGGCCGCTTGAGGACACCCGCTTCCGCATCGGTGCGCGCAATGTGTTCGACACCGATCCGCCGGTGATCGCCGATGGTTATTTGGGTTCGCTCTACGTCCCCTATGGCCGCTACCTCTATTTCTCCATCGGCAAGCGGTTCTGAGGTGATGATGACACGCTTGCTCGCCGCCCTCGTCTTGCTCTGCGTCGCGGTTCCAGCTGCGGCGCAGAGCGAGGTGATCAATCTCTGGCCCGGTGCGATGCCGGGCAACGGGACCGTCACCGGGCCGGAGAAGATCGGCAGCGAGGGCGCGGCGACCGGGTCGGTTTCAAACGTCACCGTCCCGCGTATGGTCGTCGTCCGCCCGAAGAAGCCCAATGGCGCGGCGATACTAGTGATCGGTGGGGGGGGCTATTTCCGCATCCAGATCGGCAGCGCGGCGATGCCGACCGCGCAATGGTTGGCAAAGCGCGGCGTGACCGCGTTTGTCCTCTATTACCGCCTGCCCGGCGACGGATGGAGCTCGGAGGTGCCGTTCCAGGACGGGCAGCGTGCGATGCGGCTGTTGCGCGGCAATTGGAAGACGCTGGGGATCGACCCCAAGCGGATCGGCGTAATCGGCTTTTCAGCGGGCGGGCATCTCGCGGGAACGCTGGCGACGCGCGGCGCGCATGACTTCTACCCGGCGATCGACGCGGTGGACGCGGTGAGTGCGGTGCCGGACTTTGCCGGGCTGATCTATCCGGTCGTGTCGATGCGCGCGCCAATCGATACGACGCGCACCGCCCGCTATGTCAGCAAGCTGCCCGACTGGCGCGACGCCTTTTCGGTCGAGGCACAGGTCACTGCGGCGACCCCGCCGATCTTCCTCGCCCATGCCTATGACGACCCCACTGCCGATGTCGCGCACAGCCTGCGCCTCGCCGCGGCGATGCACGCGGCGAAGCGCCCGGTCGAGATGCACCTGTTCCAGCGCGGCGGGCATAGCTGGGGGCTGGGCAAGCCCGGCGACCCGGTCGCGGCCTGGCCCCGCCTGTTCGTGAGCTGGGCACGGTCGAACGGGTGGGTTCCCGCGGAGACGGCAGCTGACGCCACCGACTAAAGTAATCCTCCCCCGCCAGGGGGAGGTGTCAGCGCAGCTGACGGAGGGGGAGG
>CAZWZP010000098.1:10200-10872 GCA_964638925.1 uncultured Stakelama sp.
GCGCGCAGCCGTCCTCCCCCTCCGTCGCCTTCGGCGCCACCTCCCCCTTGCGGGGGAGGATGATCGCAGTCGCTAATCGTCGATATTCTTGCGGAACGTCTCAGGCAGGAACAGCAGGCCGACCACCAACGTCAGCCCGGCGACGACGATCGGATACCACAGGCCGTAATAGATGTCCCCGGTCGCCGCGACCATCGCGAAGGCTGTCGTCGGCAGGAACCCGCCGAACCAGCCATTGCCGATATGATAGGGCAGCGACATCGAGGTGTAGCGGATCTTGGTCGGGAACAGCTCCACCAGCATCGCCGCGATCGGGCCATAGACCATCGTCACCAGCAGCACGAGCCAGGTGAGGATCGCCACCACCAGCGGCTTGTTGATCTGCGCGGGGTCTGCCTTGGACGGATAGCCCGCAGTTGTCAGCGCCGCCTTCAACTCCCCCTGAAACGCGGTGATCGCGGCCTTGCGGTCGGCGCCGGTGACCTGCGCCGGATCGGGCGCAGTAAAGGTCGCCTCACCTATCTTGACCTGCGCGATCGCCCCGACCGGTGCCTCGACCGAACTGTAGCTGATCGCGTTCTTGGCGAGGAACGCCTTGGCAATGTCACAGCTCTTGCTGTCGAACTTGGGATCGGGAAGAGCACACGTCTGAACTCCAGATATTTCAACAGA
>CAZWZP010000099.1:0-10602 GCA_964638925.1 uncultured Stakelama sp.
GGCATAATAGCCGTCGGGGGAGAAGAGCAGGTCGAGCTGACGCAGGAAGCCGACCTTGCCGCTGCGGTCGCTGCCCTTCAGCGCCTGTTCGACCAGCACGGGGTCGCGCAGCACATAGCCGGTCATGCCGACCCCGGCATTGGCCCAGGTCGAATGGTTGTGGATGCGATCGAAGGTCCGCGTCTCGCTGGTCAGGAACGCGGCCATGCGGCGGAAGACCTGCTCGTCGATCGTCTTGCGCTCGGCAGCGGTCAGGTCGGCGCGGACCGCGTCGTAACCCTGGACCGCATGGACCAGCCAGACACTGTCGTTCAGGCTCTGCCAGAACAGCCGCCCGGGGACCTGATCCGACGCGGCGGGGTGGTTGGCGAGGGTGGGATAGAGTTTGGCGTAAGCGAGCAGCAGGTCGCGAACGTAATCGGCATAACGGCGCTCGCCGGTCAGGCGGTAGAGCGTGCCCGCTTGCTGGATCAGCTTGTAGTTCGCCTTGTGCCGCTCATGCGTCGGGCCACCGCCGCGATCCTGGGGCACGGGCACGTCGATCCCGGCGCGGATGCCGGCATCGACCGATTTGCGCGCAGCGGCGAGCTCTCGGGCGAACAGCGGGGCGCTGTCCGCTCCGGCGGCCATGGTGCGATAGGCGTCGAGGCTGGTGAGGACCGGCGCGGTCGCCGCGTCCTGCGCTACGGCGGGCGCGGCGGTGGCGAGCAGCAGTGCGGCGAGCGTGGTGCGGATCATCGCAGCGCCTCGACCTGATTGTCGGCAAGCACGATGTCGGGCGTCCCCTGCGGATAGAGGCGGGTGATCGCCGGTTCGGGGGTCGCGGCGAAGACATTGGCGGTGATGCGGATCACCGGCGCGCCGACGCTGTTGGCGATGGCGATGGCCCCTGCCCGCTCGAACCGGTTGCCGGTGATCGCGACATGCTGCACGCCGGAGAGGCGCACCGCGCCGCCGCCGGTGACGCGGTTGCCGGTCATCGCGAACCACGGGCCGAAGGTGCTTTCGTCGGTGCCGAGCCGGGCGACATCGGCGATGGTGGCGACATCGGTGAAGTCGCTATCGGCGATGGTGATGCGTTCGGCGCTGTAGAGACCCTTGCTGCCGGTTTCGGCGGCAGCGGCGACGACTGCGCCGGACACTTTGACGAAGCTCGAGCGGCGAATCGTGATGTCCTCGGCAAAGGTGCCGGGAGTGGTGGCGATCACGTCGCCCGCTTCGCGCACGGCGACGTCGGACAAGGTAACGCGATAGTTCAAAATGCTCACCGACTGCGGCGCACGGATGAGGGCGACGCGCTCCGCAGTCGGTGAGGCAGCGGTGCCGGAGAGGGTGACGCCGCTGAGGTGAAGGCTGCCGCCGGGTGTGAGCTGGAACAGCGTCGGCGCTGCGCCGTCGAGAATCGCGGCGCGCGGACCGGTGACGGTCAGGCTATGACCGACCGGAATCGGCGCGGTGACGCGGTGGGTGCCGGGCGCGATGCGGATCGTGTCGCCAGGGCCGGATGCGGCCACTGCCTGTGCCAGCGCGCCGGGCGCGGCGTCGAGCGTGCGCCCCGTGCTGGCGGGGGCGTCTTTCGGATACCAGGACGGACCGGCCTCTTCGCGCTTGAGCATGACGAGGTCGCGCGGGGCGCCGGTGGCCGCGAGTGCGGGATCGGCGGGATAGAGCAGGCCGTTGGCGGCGCGGACCAGCTTGACCGGCGCCTGCGTGAAGCCGGTCAGCCCCTTGGGCGGCGGGCCGGACTGGACGTTGCCGGTCATGGCGATGCCCGACGCATCGCCCTCGACCCGGACGATGTCCTTGCCTGATGCGGTGTAGATCAGGTTGTTGGTGAAGCGGCTCGACACCGGCGGCGCGCTGCGTTCGGCATCGGCGCCCGCGCCGAACGTGATGCGCGCGGCGTCGATGATGCTGTTCCCCTCGATCACCGCATTGGCGACCTGATGATAGCGATTGACCGCCGAGTTCGGCACGCCGTTCATCACCGCGATCGCGCTGAGGAATGAGGTGCCGGTGACATTCTCGAGATAATTGTGCCGCACGATCTGGTCGCGATTGATCACGCGGACACCCCCGGTCGAGGGCTTGCCGCGCCCGAGGAAGATGTTGCGCTCGACCAGATTGCCGTTGCCGTGGCGCAGCACGATCGCGCCTTGCGATTCGACGACCATGTTGCCGCGGATGACGTTGCCGCCGGATTTGACCGAGACGATCTCGACCTCGCCATCGCAGCCTTCGAACCAGTTATTCGCGACAATGCTCTTCGAATCGCTCAGCGATTCGTCGCTGGTGCCGATGCGGATCGTCTCGCCGCCGTTCGAGCCGAGCGGGGGACGCGGGCCGAAAAAGTTGTGGTCGATGCGCGCGCGGTTCTCTTGCGGCTGACCCTTGGGGCGGATCACGGCGAGCGTGACGCCGCCATTGCCCTTGCCGGCGAACCAGCTGTGGTCGACGCGGTTGTCGGTGCCATAGATCGCGACCCAATGATCCTCGGCGCGGCGATCGGGGTTGGTGAAGCGATCGACCACGATGCCGGTGAGGCGGGTGTGCGATGCCAGCGTCTTCGAATCGCGGCGGAACGCGATCAACTCCTTGGTCGGGGAATAGCCGTCGCGGAAGACGAGGTTGGAGACGACCAGGTGCGCGCCGCCGATGCGCAGGTTCGACTGACCCGACAGGATGACCCCACCCGGCGTCTGCGCGGTCAGGGTGATCGGTTTGTCGGCGGTGCCGGTACCGGTGAACACGATCTGGAAATCGCGCCACACCCCGTCGCGCAGGATTATGCGGTCGCCAGGCTTCGCTTTCTTGACCGCGGCGGCATAGGCGGCGGGATCGGCGACGAGATGGTCGGTAGCGAAGGCGGGTATTGGCGTGGCAACGACCGCACAGGCAATGAGCGCCGCAATCCGCATCCCGATCCCCTCAATCTATTCTCTATACCCATTGGACTAACCAATTGGTCGGAACACTTCAAGGGGGCTTCATACCATTTCACCGCAAAGTGCTGCGTTGCGCATCGACGCAGAACGGCCCGGACATCCTGCGATGTCCGGGCCGCTGTTGACCACCCGCTAGGGTTTGGCGCTGATCAGAATTTCACGCGCGCACCCACCGAGAAATAGGTGCCGACCGCGTCGTAGAAGACCGGGCCGACCGGGCTGAGCGGCGGCTTTTGGTCAAGGACGTTGTTGATGTTGAGCGACAGGGTCAGGCGATCCATCACCTTCGCCCGCGCGCCAAGGTCGAGATAGGTATAGGCACCGATATCGTTGTTCACCAGATAGCCGGTCGGGTTGACCGACTGGTCGAGCTGGCTGTTGAACTTGCCGGCGCCGACATAACGGATGCGCGCGTCGAGCCCGAGCACATCATTCTGGTACGCAAAGCTGAGCACGCCGCGCCAGCTGGGGATCGCGTTGCCGGTCCCCGCGCCGACATCGCCCGCCGTATCGACCCGCGACACGCCGGTATCGACCACGAAGTCGCGGACATGTGTCGCCAGCGCGCGGATCCGCATTGTCCCCGGAATATTGCCGATCGCCGACATCGGGAAAACATAGGATGCCTCGATATCGAAGCCGCTGGTTTCGAACACCGCAATATTCTGGGAGTTCGAGCGCACTTCGGTCACCGTGCCGGTCGCATCACGGGTGATGCGGGCGCAGGCGGCAGTGTTGCCGTTGCGACAGGCAAGCGTCAGGTTGGAGCCCGACAGGGTGGAGATCGCGCCGTCGATCTTGATGTCGTAGAAATCGACCGACAGGTTGAAGCCGGGCAGGAATTTGGGCGAGAAGGTCGCCCCCAGCGTCGTCGTGTGGCTGATTTCCGGGACAAGGTCCGGGTTGCCGCCGCTGAACGTGGTTACAGCTGCCGGGGTCGGGTTATAGGCCGCATTGGCCGCCGCACGTCCGTCGGTATCGCGATCGACCAGCGGGCCGACATTGATCGCCCTGCTTGAGAACAACTCGGTGATGGTTGGCGCGCGGATGTCGCGCGAGCGTGTGCCGCGCAGCAACAGCGAATCGAACAGGTTCGCCGTCGCGCCGCCCTTCCACGACCAGATTCCACCACTGCGGCTATAGTCCGAGTAACGTACCGCGCCGTTGAGGTCGATCTTGGCCGCTCCCTCAACATTCAACAGCGGCAGCGCGATTTCACCGAACCCCTCCTGAACGTCATAGCCGCCACTGACCGGCGCGCCATACAGGTTGAGCGGGCCGAACGCACCGGCCAGATCAAGCGCGCCGCTAACCGACCGCTGCTCTTCCCAACGCCCTTCCGCGCCGAGCACAACCGTCACCGGCCCGGCCCAGAGCGAGAACAGGTCGCCCTGCACTTCGACCGATGCCGCGTCGAGCTTGTTCACCGTGTCGTTCTGCTGCGTGCCGCGGATATAGGCGAGCGCCTCGGGCGAGGCGGCGTTGAGACCGAACAGGTTGAGCGGACGGCAAGCGGGGTCGTCATTGGCGGTGCTGGCATCGGCATTGATCGCGCAGACGATCTGACCACCGCTCGACACCGCATTGATCGCGTTGTTGAAGCGCGACACGATCCGCGCGTTGCGGATGCGCTGGGCATTGTCCACCTCGCCATGGCTGAAATGCGCGCTGGCCTTCCACGTGCCACCCAGATCGACATTGACCCCGATCGCGCCCTCTTTCTGCTCGCGCGTGCCGTCATAGATCAGGCTGTACGGGCCGGTGAAAAAGCGGCCGAGGGTGAAGCTGGTCTCGCCCGCATTGGCCAGTGTGGTGCGGATCGACTGCGACAGAAACGGATTGGTCGCCGAGATCGTGAGTGCCGGCGACACACCGATATCGGGCAGGAACGCATAGGTCGATTTGGACCGGCCATAGGTCACATCGGCCCACAGCTTGACCGCGCCGAAATCATAGGTCGCGCGGCCATAGGTGCTGATCCGTTCGACCGGGGTCGTGACGGCGACGACATCGTACAGCCCGATCGCGCTGGTTCCGCCAAGCACCTGCGACGGGAAGCGGATCGCCGGATTGGCGTTGAGCGAGGTACCCGCGCCATAGGTGCTGAGCGTCCCGTCGCTGTTGAACATCTGGCCCGCCAGCACGCCGGTGGTGATCAGGCCGCCCGGCGTCTGGTTGCCATAGTTCACGTCAGGAACCAGGATCTGGCGCAGATCGGTGGTCGAGGTGGGGTTGAGCCGGACGATGCCCGCGCTGCCCAGCCGCTCACGCGAATTGCGGTCGGGAATCGATTCGTCTTTCACATATTCGGCGCTGAACATGATCTGGCCGCGCCCGTCGGCAAAGGACGTCCCGGCGGTGATGTCGCCACCATAGCGCGCGCCGTCGCCGCGCGACGAGATGCCGCTGACCCCGCCGACGGTGATCCCCTCGACGCTGTCCTTGAGGATGATGTTCGCGACGCCCGCGACCGCGTCGGAACCCCAGGCGGCCGATGCGCCACCGGTGACCACCTCGACCCGGTCGACAATCCCCATCGGGACATAGTTGAGGTTGTTGTTGCCAACGAAGCGACGCTTGTTGACCAGGGTCAGCGTGCGGTTGGTGCCAAGGCCGCGCAGATCGACCGGCGCGGTACCGCTCGACGTATTGCCGACCGACACCTGCGGGGTGACGCTGGGTCGGAAGGAGGGCGAGTCGTTGAGCACTTGCGCCAGGTTCTGGCGCTGACCTTGACGCAGCTCGGCCTCCCCAAGCACCGTGGTCGGGGTCGGCTGCTCGAAGCCGTCGCGGGCGATGCGCGATCCGGTGACGACGACGACATCATCGTCAGCAGTCTCGCCCGAACCGGCTGGCGCGGTCTGTGCCAGCGCCGGCGCGGTCGCCAGCAACGCAGCCGCGAGTGCCACGGGGCTACTTCCCCGAACGATGCCGAATTTCCGATTCGATACGACCTTGCGCATGTCTTCTCCCCTTTGTTGGCCTGCCTCTCGGGCGACCATCCTCTCCCAGAGCAAGAAAAGTGACACATTGTCCGGATCAGGACAATATATTTCCTTTCGTGCGACAGCATCGCAATTATCTCTCTGATTCTCTAGGCCATTTGCGCTTCATCCAAGGATCAGCGCATCAAAGCCGCCTCGAAACGGTGCTTGGGCTGATGCGAGTCGGTTGACCTTCTCTGTTCGGGACGATAGCGTCCTTATCAGAAAAAATGGGGAGATGGGGCAATGCGGGTTTCTCGTCGTCAGGCCATCGGCGGACTGGGTGTCGCCGCAATCGCCGCGCCGCACATCGCGCGCGCCAGCTTCCAGGTCGATCCGGTAACCGGGCGCAGCTATTCGAAGCGCGCGATCGAGCTGGTCCGCCAGTCGGTGGTGGTCGACATGCTGGCGCCGATCAAGATCGACTTCAGCCCCGAATTCTATGCCGTGCCGATGAGCGACCAGATGGCCGGTGATTTCCGCGCGAGCGGGATCACCGCGATCCATCACGCGGTCGGCCTGGGCGGCCCGAACGCCAAGGAAGCGGCGTTCAACTTCTTCGCGATCTGGGGCAATTATGTCGCCCGCAACAGCCATGTCCTGACCGGGATCGGCAGCTTCGCCGACATCCTGCGCGCCAAGCGCGATGGCAAGGTCGCGGCGATCATGGGGCTGCAGAATGCCGATCACTTCCTGCGTCCCGCCGACGTCAAGACCTTCTACGACCTCGGGCAGCGCTGCGCGCAGCTGACCTATAATTCGCAGAACCGGATCGGGTCGGGATCGACCGACCGCGTCGATGGCGGGGTCAGCGATTTCGGTGCCGAGATCATCAAGGCGATGAACGATGTCGGAATGCTGGTCGATGTGTCGCATTGCGGCGACCGCACCACGCTCGACGCGATCGCCATCTCAGCCAAGCCGCTGTCGATCACCCACAGCAATTGCCGCGCGCTGGTCGACCATCCGCGCGTCAAGACCGACGAAGCGATCAAGGCGATGGCGGCGAAGGGCGGGGTGATGGGCATCACCGGCGGCCGCGACTTCATCAGCAAGACCGACCCCACCACCATCCGCCATTATGCCGACCATATCGACCATGTCGTGAAGCTGACCGGGATCGAGCATGTCGGGATCGGCACCGATTCCGACCTGTACGGCTATGACGACACCTCGCCGGAGATGAACAAGATGCTGCGCGGCGCTTACAAGGACAGTTACGCCTTTCGCGAGAAGATCGACGTCGATGGCTTCGACCACCCGCTCAAGATGTACGCGCTGGCCGATGAGCTGATCCGGCGGAATTATTCCGATGCGAACATCAAGGCGGTGCTGGGCGGTAATTTCCAGCGGTTGCTGACCGCGACTTGGGGCGGCTGATCATGGGCAATGTCACCACCCTGACCGTTCCCGCCGACGGACCCGATTTCGACGCGCTGGCGCTGCCGCAACCCTATCTGCTGTTTCTGGGCGATACGGCCGAGCCGGGCTTTGCCAAGACCGCCTTTGGCCTGCGCGACTGGGCGCCCGAGCGGTGCATCGGCGAATATGCGCTGCCCGAGGCGGACGTTACCACTGGACTGACCGCGATGACCCCGGCGGAAGCGCAAGCGCATGGCGCGCGGGCGATGGTGATCGGCATCGCCAATCCGGGCGGAGTGATCCCCGAAAGCTGGCGCGCGGCATTGCTCGATGCGCTTGAGGCGGGGCTGGATATCATCAGCGGGATGCATATGCGCCTTGCCGAGATTCCCGGTCTTGCCCATGTCGCCGAGCCGTTGGGTCGCCGCCTGATCGACGTGCGCGTGCCTCCCGCCGATATCCCCGTCGGCACGGGCCGCAAGCGCAGCGGCAAGCGCCTGCTGACCGTCGGCACCGATTGCGCGCTGGGCAAGAAATACACCGCGCTGGCGCTGTGGCGCGCGTTCGAGGCGCGCGGCATCGCGACCGATTTCCGCGCGACCGGCCAGACCGGGATCATGATCGCGGGCGGCGGCGTGCCGATGGACGCGGTCGTTTCGGACTTCGAGGCAGGCGCGGCGGAGATGCTGTCGCCCGACGCCGCGCCCGACCATTGGGACGTGATCGAGGGTCAGGGCGCACTGACTCATCCCGCTTATGCCGCCGTCTCGCTGGGGCTGCTGCACGGCAGCCAGCCCGATGTGTTCGTGGTGTGCCACGAGCCCGGACGGCGCGAGATGCTGGGCACGGCCGGCTATCAACTGACGTCGATCGAGGAGATCGTCGATCTGACGATCCGCCTCGGCAGCCGCACCAACCCCGCGATCCGCTGCGGCGGGTTTGCGTTCAACACATCGGCGTTCAGCGCCGAAGAGGCCGCCGCGCTGATGGCGCGCGAAAGCCAGCGGCTGGGCCTTCCGGTCGCGGACCCAATTCGTGGCGGACCCGCGTTCGACGCACTCGTTTCGAGCTGCCTCGCATGATCGGCGCGCGGCGCACCGGGAAAATTCCGGGCGCCGCGCCGCCGCTGAGATTTTTGAAGGGGAGAGAATGATGCCGCACGCTTCGTCCTGGCTGCGCGCCACCGCTGCGCTTGCGCTGATCGCCACGGCGCTGCCCGCCGCCGCCAACAGCCGCGCAGCCGCACCCGCCGCGACCTACACCATCCCGCCCGCGCGCATCGCTGGCCTTGCCGATTTCGTCGACGGGGTGATGGCGCAGCAGATCGCAACGCGCGAAGTGGCGGGCGCGGTGGTCACTGTGGTCTATCAGGGCAAGATCCTGTTCTCGCGCGGCTATGGCTTTGCCGATATCGACAAGGGCGTGCCGGTCGACGGGATGCGGACATTGTTCCGCCCCGGATCGACGGGGAAGATGTTCACCTGGTCGGCGCTGCTCCAGCAGGTCGAGGCGGGGAAGGTCGATCTCGACGCGGACGTTAACACCTATCTCGACTTCACGATTCCGCCGTTCGAGGGCAAGCCGATCCGCGTGCGCGACCTGTTCTCGCACGCGCTGGGCATGAGCGATGTCGGCGGGCTGACCGCGCCCACGGTCGACAAGCTGATCCCCTATCAGCAGTGGATGAAGGGGCGGATTCCCGAGCGGTTATGGTCGGCAGGAACCGAGATTTCCTATTCCAACTATGGCTCGGTGATCGCCGGATACATTGTCGAGCGGGTGTCGGGCATCCCCTTCCCCGACTATGTCGAACAGCGCATCTTTGCCCCGCTCGGCATGACCTCCACCACCTTCCGCGAGCCGTTGCCCGCCGCACTCGAACCCCGGATGGCGACGGGCTATGTCGTCAAGGACGGGAAGCTGGTCGCCGAGCCGTTCGAGCTGTTCAGCGCGGTGATGCCCGCGGGGTCGGCGAGCAGCAGCGGCGCAGACATGAGCCGCTTCATGCTCGCGATGCTGAATGGCGGCGCGCTCGACGGCAAGCGCATCCTGACGCCCGAATCGGTCGCATTGCTGATGCGCGATTCGCGGGCCAATGCGCCCGATCTTCAGGGCATGGCGCATGGCTTCATGGTGGCGCGCAAGGCCGGACCGCGGCTGGTGGGGCATGGCGGCAATACCGGCGACTTCCATTCCAACATGATCCTCGCGCCCGAAGCGGGACTGGGCTTCTTCGTGTCCGAGACCGGCGGCCAGGGCAGCTATGGCGGGCGCACCGAGTTGACCGAGGCGCTGATCGGGCGGTTGTTCCCGGTCGATCCCGCGCCGCGCGTCGCCACCCCGGCGGGCGAGGCGGTGCCGGTCGGCGCGTACCGCATGAACCGCCGCGACTATTCCCGCCCCGCCAACCCCGATCGCGACTGGAAGGTCGAAGCCGCCGGGCCGGATGCGATCACCCTGGTGATCGAGGGCGCGAAGACGCATTGGGAGCGGATCGGGCCGATGCTGTACGAGCGGCGCACCGGCGCACGCGCGGGCGGGCCGTTCGAGCGGCTGCAATTCTATGGCGGAGAGGGGAAATGGCGGCTGGGCTTCAGCTCGCTTCCGCATGTCGCATTCCACCAGGTAAAGCCGTGATCGCGCACAGGAGAGGTCGCATGAAATTCCTCGCAGCCATTGCCCTGATGACCCTCCCCACCGCCGCGTTCGCACAGACGGTGGCGGCGGACACGCCGGGCAAAACCCAGAGCGGCGTACAGTTCGTCCAGCCCAAGGACTGGACCGCCGCGCGGACCGGACCGGCGGTGACCTTCACCGCGCCCGAGGGCGACCTCAAGATTTCGGTAATCGACATCGGCGCGGCGAGCGACGGCAAGGATGCTGCGGCGAAGGCCTGGGCCGCCGTGCGCGGTGCCGCCGGACCGGAGCCGCGCCTGACCACCCCCGTCCCGGCGGGCGATGGCTGGGACGAGCGGTTGAGCCTCGCCTATGAAGTCGCGCCGACCGAGCGCGCGGTGCGATCGGCGCTGGCGCTGCGCAAGGGGACGGCATGGACCGTGCTGATCGTCGATGGCGGCGCGGGAACGGCCGCCAAGCGCTCCGCCGCGATGTCAGTGGTGCAGTCGGGTCTGAAGCCCGCCGGCTATCAGGCCGAGAGCTTTGCGGGGAAGACCGCGCACGAGCTTACGCCCGAGCGGATCAAGCTGCTCACCGATTTCGTCGAGAAGGCGCGCCAGACGCTGGAGGTGCCGGGGATCGGGCATAACGCGCCTCTTCGCCAACCGACACCTGACCGAGGGCTGCGTGATAGG
>CAZWZP010000100.1:0-10358 GCA_964638925.1 uncultured Stakelama sp.
CCCGGCTGGCCGCCCGAGAACATCGAGGAAATGGCCAAGAAGCTCGAGCAGGAGATCATGGGCTAAGCTTTTAGATCAGCCCATAGCTCGTCACCCCGGCCTTGAGCCGGGGTCCCGCTTCTTCTTGAGGCGGGAAAGGCAGCGGGACCCCGGCTCAAGGCCGGGGTGACGGTAAATTGGGTGGGCTCTCCGTCCTCACCTGGTCTGGGGTTCCGTAAGACGGCCCCTTAACGAACGAAGGAAAAACCCATGCGCCATAAATACGGCGGTCGTAAGCTTCAGCGCACCTCGGCACATCGCATCGCGCTGTTCCGCAACATGTCGGCCGCGCTGATCAAGCATGAGCAGATCACCACCACCGTCGCCAAGGCGAAGGAACTGCGTCCCTATGTCGAAAAGCTGGTGACGCTGGCGAAGAAGGGTGGTCTTTCGAACCGCCGTCTGGCCCATGCCCGTCTGCTCGACGATGCGCAGCTGGTGAAGCTGTTCGACGTGCTCGCGTCGCGCTACGCCGACCGCAACGGTGGCTATACCCGCATCATCAAGACCGGCCCGCGCGCTTCGGACGCGGCGCCGATGGCGATCATCGAATTCGTCGACCGCGACGTCTCGGCCAAGGGCCAGGACTCGGGTCCGGTGATGACCGACGAGGATTTCGACGAAGCCGCCTGATTTCGGGCGCTTCATCGACCAGAGCTGGGGCGGTCGCACGACGGTGCGGCCGCCCCTTCGCGTTTGGGGCGAGGACCAACCCACTCCCGCTCTCCTTCTTAGCCCCTCCCGCCTGCGGGAGGGGTTGGGGAGGGTCTTCTTCTTCATCTTCTTCTACTTCTACTTCTTTCCGTCATGCTGAACTTGTTTCAGCATCCACCCTCCCACCAGCGGCTCAGTCGCCTGCTAAGCCGTGGATCCTGAAACAAGTTCAGGATGACGGAAAGAAGTAGGTGGGGCGCTCCGCTCCTCTCTGCTTTCATGTCGTCGCGTCCATCCTGACAACCCTCCGATGCCCCAAGCAAATGTTGCGGCCCCGTAAGAATCGCTGAACTTTGGCGCTGCGTCCGACTTCCCATCTACCGTTCAACGGCCGAACCGACGGAAATCCGCCGATCGCCGAACTGGCACGCGCCCTGCAATCGATGCGGGGCAGGAGGATCAGATGAAACGAACGAGCGGACATGGCGCAAGCAATGCGGTGGCGATCGCCTGTGCCACATTCCCGCTGCTGGTGATGGCCTGGGTCGCGCATGAAAGCGCGCTGCTCGCCTTTGCCTGAGGTGCGGGCTTCAACTGTTGGATTTTCTCTGATCTACGCTGGTCGACGCCCCGGCGATCCCCACCATCGACGCCCCTTACAGCGAAGCTGACCGCGTCACCCCGTGTCGCGTCGGCGTCGCGTGAAGGTCGCCTCCTTGACGCGTCGCAGCCGAGAACCGGGCCGTTCGCGGTCGTGTCGCCCGAAAAGGGCGCATTTTATGTCAGCATCGTCGGACGCGCGCTTGACCCGGCCCGGTGTAGCAATAGGTTAAGGCAGTTCCGTTTCAGGAGATACCAATGCGCCGCGCGTCGATTCTCGCCCTGCCGCTTTTGTTCGTTTCGCCCATTGCCGTTGCCAGCCCGGAGTCCGCGCCGACCATGACCGCACCGATCACCTATCCCGATACCCGCCGCGTCGATGTCGTCGATGAGGCGTTCGGGGAAAAGGTCGCCGACCCCTATCGCTGGCTCGAAAACGATGTCCGCAACGACAAGGAAGTGGCGGAGTGGGTCGCGGCGCAGAACAAGGTGACCGACGCCTATCTCGACACATTGCCCGGCCGCGACCTGTTCAAGGCGCGGATCAAGCAGCTGTTCGACTATGAGCGCTTCGGCGTCCCGACGCGTAAGGGCGGACGCTATTTCTACAGCCATAACACCGGCCTGCAGAATCAGGCGGTGCTGTGGGTCCGCGACAGCCTCGATGCGCCGGGCCGCGTTCTGATCGACCCGAACACATGGTCCAAGGACGGAGCGACCGCGCTGTCCGAATGGGTTCCGTCAGAGGACGGCAAGCTGCTCGTCTATGGCATTCAGGACGGCGGGTCGGACTGGCGCACGGTCAAGATACTCGACGTCGCGACCGGCAAGACGCTGGATGACGAGGTCAAGTGGATCAAGTTCAGCAACCTCGCCTGGGCCAAGGATGGCTCGGGCTTCTACTATTCGCGCTTCCCGGAGGTGAAGGAGGGCGAGACCTTCCAGGCGCTGAACGAAAATCAGTCGGTCTATTTTCACAAGCTCGGCACCAGCCAGGATCAGGACAAGCTGATCTACGCGACCCCCGACCATCCCAAGCGCGGCCATTTCGCGCAGGTCACCGATGATGGTGGCTGGCTGGTCATCACCACGACCGAGGGTACCGACAATCGTTATGAGGTCACGATCCTCAACCTCAGGGATCCCGCCGCCAAGCCGCGCACGATTATCAAGGGGCTGGAAAATGAGTGGAGCCTCGCCGGCAATATCGGCAGCAAGTTCTTCTGGACCACCGACAAAGGGGCGTCGCGCAAGAAGGTGGTGACGATGGATGTCGCCGCAGCGAACCCGGTCGTGACCGACCTGATCCCTGAGGACAAGGCGACGATGGAGGGCGCGGGCATTGTCGGCGGCCAATTGTTCATCAGCTACCTGGTCGATGCCAAGGACGAGATGCGCCGCTATTCGCTCGACGGTAAGCTGCTCGGCAAGGTCGCCCTGCCGGGCATTGGCAGCGTCGCAGGGTTCAATGGCGATCCGGACGAGAATGAGGCGTTCTACGCGTTCACCAGCTTCAACATGCCGACGACCGTCTATCGCTATGACGTCAAGACCGGCAAGGCGACCGAATGGGCCAAGCCCAAGGTGGCGTTCGACCCGAGCAAATACGGTGTCGAGCAGCGTTTCTTCACGTCGAAGGACGGGACCAAGGTTCCGATGTTCGTGGTCAAGCGCAAGGACGTCACCGGCCCCGCGCCGACCCTGCTCTGGGCTTATGGCGGGTTCAACATCAGCTATGGCCCGGCGTTCAGCGCCGCGCGGCTGGCGTGGATGGAGCAGGGCGGGGTGTTCGTCCTCGCCAACATCCGCGGCGGCGGGGAATATGGCAAGGCGTGGCACGATGGCGGGCGCCTCAAGAACAAGCAGAATGTGTTCGACGATTTCATCGCGGCGGGCGAATATCTGATTGCTCAGGGGATCACCAAGAAGGACGGCCTTGCGATTCAGGGCGGGTCGAACGGCGGTCTGTTGGTCGGCGCGGTGGTCAATCAGCGCCCCGATCTGTTCGCGGCGGCGATGCCGGCAGTGGGGGTGATGGACATGCTGCGCTTCGACCGCTGGACCGCCGGCCGCTATTGGGTCGACGATTACGGCTATCCCTCGAAGGAAGCCGATTGGAAGATCCTGCGCAGCTATTCGCCCTATCACAACATCGCGTCGGGCAAGACCTATCCCGCGATTTTGGCGACCACCGCCGATACCGATGACCGCGTCGTGCCGGGCCATACCTTCAAATACACCGCCGCGCTGCAGGCCGCCGATATCGGCCCCAAGCCGCACCTCGTCCGCATCGAAACCCGTGCCGGCCATGGCTCGGGCAAGCCGACCGACAAGATCATCGAGGAAACCTCCGACCTCTGGGCCTTTGCCGCCAAGTGGACGGGGCTTGAGGTGAAGCCGGTCCAGTGATCGTTCACCCCGAAGCGCGGCCAGGGTCGCGCTTCGGGGTTAATCCCGGCCCCCGTAGAATCCCCATCGCACTTTCCCGATATGGCCGCTGCGGTCCCAGCGGGGCAGGATGGCACTATCCAGTGGAGAGTTGCCATGTCCTCCTATCGCGAGATCACCAGCGCGGATGACCGCGAACTGATCGGGGTCGACCCGATGGACGATGCGATGCCTGCCGGTTCGGGCTTCCTGATGGTGGTCTGCGGGTCGCTGTTGTTCTGGCTGTTCATCCTCCTGCTGTTCAGTGCGTTCTAAGGCACCCGACTGACCTTCAGAATTCGGATCCTCGGGCTGAGCATTTGCCCCTTCATCACGCCTTCGCCCGCCGTCGGTGAGGTCGGGGCGTCGAGAATCTTCCAAACCACCTCCATCCCCTCGACCACCTTGCCGAAGGCAGCATAGCCGAGATTGTCTCCGGGCCGCGTCGGATCGGCGTCGAGTGAGGGCTGATCCCCGACGCTGATCGTGAATTCGCCGCGCGCCGTCCCGGGTGCCAGTCGCGCGGTCGAGATCGCGCCATTGACGTGCTTGACCCCGGTTTGCGTGGTCGGCTCATGCTTGATCGGGGGGAGGATGCGCTTGGGGTCGTTGTCGATCCCGAACTGGATGAAGCCGAATTTGTCGGCAACCTTGACCGTCCGGTAAAAGGCGATGCCGTCGAGCCGCTTCTGATCGGCATAGCGCAGGAAATTGCGCGCGGTGATCGGGGCGCGCTCAGTCTCCAGCTCCAGCACGATGCGGCCGAAGCTGGTGTCGAGCGCTACCTTTTGCGTCGCGGGTTTGGGGGCAGGTGTCGGAGCTGGCGCGGGAGCCTCCTGCGCCAGTGCGGGGAGCGGGAGCAGCAGAGCTGCGGCGAGCAAGGTGCGGCGAAGGGTCATGGCGCCAGTCTGCCCAGCGGCGCGCGCGGCTTCAACCGGCTTTCGTCCACAACAGAATCGCTTTGCTGGCAGCGGGAGACACACCACCCATGTTGCCTTTGGCGGTGCCGACCCCCTAGATGCGGCACCGCCACCCCGCGCAGGGGCGCAAACAGGATTTGAGAATGACCGCCACCCACTCGACCCGCATGTTGATCCTCGGTTCCGGTCCGGCCGGCCTGTCCGCCGCCATCTATGGCGCGCGCGCGGGGCTTGCCCCGATCGTCGTGCAGGGCGTCCAGCCGGGCGGCCAGCTGACCACGACCACCGATGTCGAGAATTACCCCGGCTTTCGCGAAGTGATTCAGGGGCCGTGGCTGATGGAGGAGATGCAGGCGCAGGCCGAGCATGTCGGCGCGCGGATGATGTACGACATGATCGTCGACGTCGACCTGACGCAGCGCCCGTTCAGGCTGACCGGCGACAGCGGCACGATCTATTCGTGCGATACGCTGGTGATCGCGACCGGCGCGCAGGCCAAGTGGCTTGGCCTGGAGAGCGAAGAGGCGATGAAGGGCAAGGGCGCGTCGGCCTGTGCGACGTGCGATGGGTTCTTCTATCGTGGCAAGAAGGTCGCGGTGATCGGTGGCGGCAACACTGCGGTCGAAGAGGCGCTGTACCTGACCAACCACAGCCATGACGTGACGCTGATCCACCGCCGCGACACGCTGCGCGCCGAGAAGATCCTGCAGGAGCGACTGTTCGCCAATCCCAAGATCAAGGTGCTGTGGAACAAGGAAGTCGTCGAATTCGTCGGCGGCGGCGAGCCCGAGGGGCTGGTGGCGCTGAACCTGAAGGACCGCGTGACCGGCGAAGAGTCGCGCATCGATGTCGAGGGTGGTTTCGTCGCGATCGGCCACCACCCGGCGACCGAGCTGTTCCGCGGGCATCTGGAGCTGGACGAAGACAGCTATATCACCGTCGAGACCGGCACGACCCGGACCAGCGTGCCCGGCGTGTTCGCGTGCGGCGACGTGATGGACAAGGTCTATCGCCAGGCGATCACTGCGGCGGGCACCGGCTGCATGGCGGCGCTGGATGCGGAGCGGTTTCTGGCTGAGGCGGATTTCGAGGCGGTTGCCCACGCGGCGGCGTGAGCCGGGGAAACTGACGAAGTTTTGGGCAACGCGTGCGATTCTGTCAGCTTCTGGCGACGAAGCTGACGGAATCGACGGGGTTTGACCTATGCGCGCGGCGGAAGTTGACACCAGGTTGACACTGTCGGCGTGGTTTCGCGCGGATCGGTGGCGGCGTGTGTCGCGGCGGTGTGTGCAGGGCTGGGCGAGTCGGGTGCGCATCGACCAGTTTATGCGCTTTTCGGGGAATTGTAGGAAAGCCCCTACCGATCATTCGTCGCCCCGGGCTTGACCCGGGGCCGGGCTTTCTCACTCACTCACTCGGCCAAGACAGCCCAGCCCCGGCTCAAGGCCGGGGCGACGAGGGGGATTGCGCCCGCGCCGCTAAACCTTCCCCAGATGCGTGATCGCCACCCGTGTGCCCGGAGCGGTGTCCGTCACGATGACGGTGGCGTCGAGCTGGTTGGACAGCGCGTCGACGATGCCGGTGCCGAGGCCCGGTTTCTTCGCCTCGTCTTCGGGCGGCATGCCGATGCCGTCGTCGGTGACGGTAAGCTGCCATCCCGTCGGGCGGCTCCAATATTCGACGGTGATGCAGCCGGGTTTGGCGGGATCGGGGAAGGCGTGCTTGAGCGCGTTGATGACCAGTTCGGTGACGATCAGGCCGATGCTGACCGAGACGTCGGCGCTGGTGCTGGTGTCATCGACGATGACGTTGATCCGGGTCAGATTGTGGTCGAAGATCATCGATGCGCCGATGCTTTCGCACAGGTCATTGAGATAGGAGTGCAGCTTGACGTCACCCGGCGTTCCGGCCGCTAACTGGCGCTGAAGCGTGGCGATCGACATGACGCGGTGGTGGGCATCGTGGAGGTGGAGGCGCGCTTCGTCCGACTGGACGCGGCGGGCGCTCTGCATCAGCACACTGGCGATGATTTGAAGGCTGTTGGCGACGCGATGTTGCAGTTCGCGGAGCAATACGTCCTTTTCGCGTTCGGCGGTGGCCCAAGCCTTCTTCGCCTTGCGGATCGCAGTCACATCGAGCACCGCAAGCGCCATCCGTCGCTGGTCAGCGCCGTCAAGCTCAAGCAGATGCGCGTTGAGGATCAGGCACAAGGTCGGTCGACCGATGCGGACCAGGTCCATTTCATAGGCGTCAATCGCGGCATTGCCGGCCATTGTTGCACGCAAGAGCGAGCGTAGTTGCGGTGCCGCCCATTCGCCATCGCCGAGCGCAGACAAGTCGGCTCCCTTGACCTGCACCGGATCGAGTTCAAACGCGCTGCAGAAGGACCGGCTGGCGGCTTCCACGCACAGATTCTTGTCCAGCAACAGCAACGGCGTTGCAGACGAGATGACGAGCGCGATCCCCAGACTGTTGGGGAGCGGTGGCAGTGACGGCGCGGAACGCATTGGCATGGCCCAAGAAAGGCCGGAGGTTCGCGGTAAGCGACCCATCCCCGGGTAGCGACGTCTAGATAGTTGAAGATTGGGGCAAAGCTGCCCGGGAGGATCATAGCACCCTTGCGGGGGCCGCCCTAATTTATTCGGATGCGAGGGCGGCGCGCACCTGATCGGTCAGCCATGCCTTGTCCTGTGGCCTGGCGAAGCTGTGGCTGTCGGTGGGGCAGGTGGTCAGGGTGTGGCGGGTGCGGCTTTCCGCGAACGCCGCGCTTTTCCAGTGGTCGGCGAAGGCGAGGGCGGTGTTGTCTCTTTCGGCGAGGAGAATGGTCACCGGCACCTTGGCTGCCGCGAGCGATGTTGCGAGGCGGGCGGGGAGGCTGGTTGGGGGTTGCGACGGCTTCGCCGATGCCTTGGCCAAGCCACTGATTAGTTTGCGGATATTTACGCCGCCGGTGAGTAGGCGGAGCAGCTCGCGGGGGTTCTTCAGCTTTTCGAGATAGCGGGAGCGGATCGCGGCGGCGGGGGGGAGGTCGTTGCCCTCGGCGCTGGGCTCGATCGTCCAGGGGTTGGTGAGGATCAGGGCGTCGATTGCGGCGACGGCGTGGAAGAGGATGAGGGCGCTGGCGGCGTCGCAATTGCCGAAAGCCACGATGCGGGTGAGGTGGGGGGCTTCGCGGCGGAAGGCGGCGGCGGCTTCAGAGATGTCCTGCGCTGTGGATTCGAAGCCGTTGTTTTCGCCTGTGGAATCGCCGATGCCGCGGCGATCATAGCGGAAGACTGGATGTCCGGCGGCGGCGATGGTGGCAGCAAGTTCGGCCATGCCACGATGCGCGCCGATGCGGATTTCATTGCCGCCAGAGACGATGAGCAGGCCGGTGGTTCCGGGCGCTTCGTCGAGCGTGGCAGCGAGGGTTTCGCCGGCGCATTCGAAGTGCGTCAGGCGGCGCATGTGGCGATCCATTCGGCGATGTCGTCTGCCACGGCTTGCGCAAAGGCGGGGTCGTTGTCCGGCTCGGCGCGGCGCCAGAGCGGGGTGCCGGGGAGCTTGGCGTCGGCGGGCTTGGCTTCGGTGGCGAGGCGAACGGTGCGGGTCCGTTCGGATGACGGCGTGGCGTCGGTCAGCTCCGCGAGCAGGGCCGGGCTGATGAGGTTTCCGGCGAGTTCGACCGGGTCGGTGGCGGCGTCGAGGCTGGCGGGATCGAACGGCTCGCCGGATTCGCGGGCCGATGCCTGGCGCGCGCGGATGAGTTCGCGGCGCAGGTCCGCGCCGGTCATCGGGGAGAGGTGGGTGCGGGCGGTGGCGCTGGCGTCGCTGTCGAGCAGGGCGCCGCTGCGGATGGCGAGGGTGAAGACCGGCGGGTTGAGGCTGGCGACTGCGGCGGCGAAGGCTGCGCGCAGTTTGGTGAGATCGGTCTCGTGGGTCGGCAACAGGCTCTCGCCCTGACCGGGCAGGTCGGGCAGTGCCCCCGCAATCCCGCACTCCGCCAGCGCGCGCAGGATGCTCACCGCGAAGGCGCGGGTGCGGTTGGCTTCTTCGAACAACGGGAGCGCGACGACCACGACCGGGGCGCTATCGGGGCCGAAGCGGAGCATCGCTTCGCGGCCGCCGGGCCAGTCATAGGTGCCAATGACGGGCGCGCCGCGGATCAGGTCAGCGCCTTGGACGCGGCGAATTGCACCAGCGCGCCGAAACTTTCGAGCATGTCGCCATCGACCTCATCATCGTCGATGATGATGCCGAGGCGATCCTCGATCTCGGTCAGCACGCCGGCGACCGCCATCGAATCGAGTTCGGGGAGCGCGCCGAACAAAGGCGTCGCTTCGTCGAAGGTCGCGGCGCGGGCGGCGTCGATGCCCAGCACGTCGCGCAGTACGCCGCGCACGGTTTCTTCGACTTCACTGTATCCGTCAGGCTGCACGGCCCCAAATCCCCGGTTGTTTTGCGCCCGTTACGCGCTGGACGCGGCGATGCCAAGTGCTGCACCTGCTAAGCGAGAATAGACACTGGATCGTTAACCGATGCGGGATATGCAGGCGCGATGGTGGAACTGGACCCGACGCCCTATCCGATCGATGCGCTGACGACGCGCGGTGCGCCTGATGCCGTGGCGCTGGAGGATCGTGCGGGGGCGTTGAGCTATGCCGAGCTGGAGGCTGCTGTGGCGGCGCTGGCATTGTGGCTGCGCGGGCAAGGGCTGGAGCCGGGCGACCGCGTTGCGACTTGGCTGCCCAAGACGCGCCATGCGTGCGTGATGCCGCTGGCGGCGGCGCGGGCGGGATTGGTGCATGTGCCGGTCAATCCGGTGCTCAAGCGCGCGCAGGTGGTGCATATCCTGGCCGATAGCGGGGCACGGCTGTTGCTGACGCAAGGCGCGCGGGCGGGGACGCTGGAGGAAGGCGATGTCCCCGCAGGGTGCCGCGTGCTGTTCGATGCGGATGCACCGCTGACGGGCGAGGGGGTAGCGTTTTCGGAGCGGGATCCGGGGGCGCTGGCGGCGATTCTCTATACGTCGGGATCGACCGGGCGGCCCAAGGGGGTAATGCTGAGCCATGCCAATATGTGGCTCGGCGCGATCAGCGTGGCCCATTATCTGAAGGTGATGCCGGAGGATCGCGTGCTGGGCGTGCTGCCGCTGAGTTTCGACTATGGGCAGAACCAGCTGCTGTCGACCTGGGCGGCGGGCGGGCGGGTGATCCCGCTCGATTATCTGACCGCGCGCGACGTCATCAAGGCGGTGGACCGGCATGACGCCACGACGATTGCGGGCGTGCCGCCGCTGTGGACGCAGCTGCTGGAGGCGGAGTGGCCGGTCGGGGTTGCGGGCAAGCTCAAGCGGCTGACCAATTCGGGCGGGGCGCTGACGGTCGGCATGGTGCGCGGGTTGCGGGCGCGGTTTCCTGAGGCGGCGTTGTATCCAATGTACGGGCTGACCGAGGCGTTTCGGTCGACTTATCTTGATCCGGCGCTGGTCGACGCGCATCCGGAATCGATGGGGCGGGCGATCCCCTTTGCCGAGATCATGGTGGTGCGGCCCGATGGGACGCGTGCCGATCCGGGCGAGGCCGGGGAGCTGGTCCATGCCGGGCCGCTGGTCGCGCAGGGCTATTGGCAGGATGCGGAGCGGACGGCGTTGCGGTTCAAGCCGGCACCGGCGGAGTCGCGCTATGGCGGGATGGCGGTGTTTTCGGGCGATACCGTCGTGGAAGGCGCGGACGGGCT
>CAZWZP010000101.1:0-1252 GCA_964638925.1 uncultured Stakelama sp.
CCTGCACGTCATCAAGATCGTCACGACCCAGATCGAGGCCGAAGACCTGTTGCAGATGGTCGCCGCCGGGCTGAACATCGACGCGACGCATCTGACCAAGGCGCAGATGCTCGCCGGGATCGAAAAGCAGCTGCACGCGGTGGCGCGACAGGGGCGGCGGACGCTGCTGATCGTCGACGAGGCGCAGGCGCTGCCGATTGAGAGCCTGGAAGAGCTGCGGATGCTCTCCAATTTTCAGGCGGGCGGTTATCCGCTGTTGCAGATCTTCCTGCTCGGCCAGCCCGAGTTTCGCGCGCGCCTGTCCGATCCGCGGCTCGATCAGCTGCGCCAGCGCGTGATCGCGATGCACGCGCTGGACGGGATGGGCGCGGACGAGCTGGAGCCGTATCTAATCCACCGGCTGTCCTGCGTTGGCTGGCGGGGCAAGCCGCGCTTCACCAATGATGCGGTGGCGGCGATGTATCGCTGGTCGGGCGGCATTCCGCGCAAGGTGAACCTGCTCGCGGGCCGGGTGCTGCTGCTCGGCGCGATCGAGGCAATCGACAGCTTTACCGGTGCCGATGTCGAGGCAGTGATTGCCGATCTGGAGGGCGACCTTGCCGGGGCGATGCCGCCTTCGGCCCCGGCGCGTCCCGTTCCGGCTCCGCCTGAGGCGGCGCAATCGGCACGAGAGGCGCTGCGGCGTGAGGTTTCGGCTCCGGCTGCACCTGCGGCGGCGGCTGCGCCTGCTCCGATGGTGGATTCCGATCTGGCGGCGCGGTTCGCGCGGCTGGAGGCACGGATCGAGGAGCAGGATGCGGCGCTGCGTCGCGTGCTGACGCTGATGGTCGACTTCATCGAGGTCGAGGATGCCCGGCCAACGCGGCGGGGAGCCGCTGCCTGACGATGGTCGCCAACGCCCTTTCGGTGGATGTCGAGGACTGGTTCCAGGTCGGCGCGTTCGAGACCGTGATCGCGCGCGATGACTGGGCGGCGCTGGAGCATCGTGTCGAGGCGAATACCGACACGGTGCTGGCGCTGTTTGGCGAAGGCGGGGTCAAGGCGACGTTCTTTACGCTCGGCTGGGTGGCTGAGCGTTATCCCGCGTTGATGCGGCGGATCGCCGAGGCGGGGCATGAGGTGGCCAGCCATGGCTGGGATCATCAGCGCGTGTTCACCATGGGTCCGGAACAGTTCCGCGCCGATATCGGCCGCGCGCGTGCGGTGCTGGAAGATGCGACCGGGCGGAATGCTGGTTATCCTTGAATTTTCA
>CAZWZP010000101.1:1262-5465 GCA_964638925.1 uncultured Stakelama sp.
CGGGCAGAAGGTGAGCGGATATCGCGCGCCGAGCTTTTCGATCGATGTCCGCACCCCCTGGGCGCATCAGGTGCTGGCGGAAGAAGGCTATGCCTATTCGTCGAGCGTCGCGCCGATCGGGCATGACCATTATGGCTGGGCCGATGCGCCGCGCCGCGCATACCGCCCGGTGGCGGGGAGCGACCTGATCGAGCTGCCGGTGACAACGGCGCGGTTTCTGGGGCGCGAAGTGACGACCGGGGGCGGGTTTTTCCGCCTGTTGCCGGGCAGCGTCGTGCAGGGCGCGATCCGTGCGATGAACGCGGGCGGCCAGCCAGCGGTGTTCTATTTCCATCCGTGGGAGGTCGATCCGGGCCAGCCGCGCGTCGAGAATGCACCGTTCAAGTCGAAACTGCGGCATTACGCTCGGCTGGGGGCGATGGCGGGGAAGCTGCGGACGCTGTTCGCGGCGCATCGCTGGGACCGCACCGACCGGGTGGCGGCGGCGGAGGCGGCGTTGCTCGACGGTGCTCCAGCACTGGAGGCGGCGGCGTGAATGCACCGATCCAGCTGCGCCCGTTGACGCTGCGCGTCGCCGATCTTGGCGATACGATCGACCGCGCGCGGATCGGCACCTATGTCCATGAGCATCCCGATGCCACGCCGTTTCATCTGCCCGCATGGAGCGCGGCGGTGGCGAAGGGGTGTGGGCAGCGCGCGCATTATCTGGTCGCCGAGCGCGGCGAGCGCGGCATTGTCGGGGTGATGCCGCTCACCGAACTACATTCGCCGCTGTTCGGGCGGGTGCTGGCGTCGGCCGGGTTTGGCGTGGGCGGTGGTATCCTGGCCGACAAGCCGGTCGTGGCCGGGGCGCTGGCCGAGGCGTGCTGGGCGCTGGCGCAGCGGCTGAGCTGTCCGAGCGTCGAGGTGCGCGGCGGGCCGCGACCGGGGCCGGACTGGAGCGTGGACGACAGCCATTATCTGGGCTTCGCCCGTCCGCTGGCCGAGGATGACGCCGCTGAACTGCTCGCCATTCCGCGCAAGCAGCGCGCCGAGGTGCGCAAGGCGTTGGACACCGATCTCGACATTTCCGTCGGCCGCGACCCGGCGGACGTGGCGGCGCACTATGCGGTCTATGCCGAAAGCGTGCGCAATCTGGGCACCCCGGTGTTTCCGCGTGCGCTGTTCACGGAAGTGTTGCACGAATTTGGTAGTGCAGCTGAAGTGTTGGTTGTGCGGCGTGAAGGTAAGGCGGTGTCCGCTGTGTTGAGTCTCTATTGGCGGCGGACGGTGTTTCCCTATTGGGGCGGCGGCACGGCGGCGGCACGCCGGCTGCGCGCCAATGACCGCATGTATTTCGAGCTGATGCGCCATGCGCGAACCCGCGGCTGTACCCGGTTCGATTTCGGTCGGTCGAAAGTCGGCACGGGCGCGGCGGCGTTCAAGAAGAATTGGGGATTCGAGGCGCAGCCGCTGACCTATTATGACCGCGTGGCCGAAGGCGCGGCGATCCGCGATGCCAATCCGCTGAACCCGAAATACCGGCTGCAAGTGGCGGTGTGGAGCAAACTGCCGCTGGCCATCGCGAATCGTGTCGGGCCGTTGATCGCGCGGGGGCTGGGCTGATGGGTGATATCCTGTTCCTGGCGCATCGCGTGCCGTTTCCGCCCGACCGTGGCGACAAGATCCGCGCGTTCAACATCATCCGCTATTTGAGCGAGCGCAAGCGCGTGCATTTGGTGGCGTTTGCCGACGATCCCGCCGATTTGAAGCGCAAGTCGGGCCTCGCCAAGCTGACCGGCAACCGCCAGATCGTGTGGCGCAGCAAGCCGCAGGCGCTGGCCGGAGTGCAGTCGCTGTTGTCGCACCGGCCCGTATCCCTGACCGCGTTTGACAATGCCGAGGTGCATCGCGCGGTAGAATCGATGCTGGCGCGACATGCGATCGACACGATCTACGTCTTTTCCAGCCAGATGGCGCAATATGTGCCGCTGCGCCCGCGACAGAAGGTCGTGATGGATTTTGTCGACATGGATTCGGCCAAGTTCGCGAGCTACGGCGAGACCAGCCGCGGCTTTACCGGGTGGATGATGCGGCGCGAGGCGCGGCTGCTGGCTGCGCATGAGAAGGCGATTGCCGCGCGCGCCGATGCAAGCCTGTTCGTCAGCGACGAGGAAGCGCAGCTGTTCCGCGAGCGCACCGGGGCGGAGCGCGTCCACGCGGTCGGCAATGGGATCGACACGGAGAAGTTCGACCCCGGCGCGCAGTTCAAGCGGATCGACACGATGGGCGAGTTGATCGTGTTCACCGGCCAGATGGACTATCGCCCGAACATCGAGGGTGTGACCTGGTTCGTCGAGACCATCCTGCCGCATATCCATCTGCGCCACCCCAATGCGCGTTTCGCCATTGTCGGGCGCAAGCCGACCGATGCGGTCAAGGCGCTGACCAAGCACAAGGGCGTGATGGTGACCGGCGAGGTGGCGGATGTCCGCCCCTGGCTGCAGGCCGCATCGGTGGTGGTCGCGCCGCTCAAGCTGGCGCGCGGGGTGCAGAACAAGGTGCTGGAGGCGATGGCGATGGCGCGTCCGGTGGTGGCTTCGGCCGCTGCGGCGACGGGCATCGACCATGGCGGCACGATCGAGGTCGGTGAAACGGTGGGCGAGATCGCCGATGCCGTGACGCGCATCCTGTCCGATCCGAAGACCGGCGCGGAGTTCGGCGCGCTCGCGCGGCAGCGGGTGATCGACCATTATAGCTGGGACGCGCGGTTGGGCGTGCTCGACGAGATATTGGGTCTGCGGGGCCGCAACGACCGCCGGCTGGAACGCCCGGCGGCGGCGTGAGCATGGCGAGCGCGGCGATTCCAATCGCGGCTGAGCGGCTGTTCGATATGCGCTGGCAGCGCCATGCGGCAATTCTGGCCGCGGTGTGGGCGGTGCTGCTGATCCTGTTCCGGGGCGATGTCGGCGATTTGGCCGCGATTTATTGGACCAACACCACCTTCGGTCACTGCCTGTTCGTCGCGCCGGTCGTTGGCTGGCTGGTGTGGCAGCGGCGGGTCGATCTGGCCAAGGTTCCGCCGGTCGCGTGGTGGCCGGGGTTGGTGATCGTAGCCGGCGGCGCGGGTGCGTGGTTGCTCGGCGATGCGGCGGGCGTCGGGCTGTTCCGGCATCTGGGGCTGGTGGTGATGCTGCAGGGCGCGGTGGTCGCGCTGCTTGGAACCAATGTCGTGCGCGCCGTGGCGTTTCCATTCGCCTATATGATCTTCCTTGTCCCGTTTGGTGAGGGGCTTGAGAAGCCGCTGCAGGATTTGACGGTCGCGATTATGGTGCCGCTGCTCGACCTGTTCGGGGTGCCCGCGCATGTCGATGGCGTGCTGATTACGACGCCCAACGGCTATTTCGAAGTGGCCGAGGCGTGTTCGGGCGCGAAGTTCGTGATCGCGATGATCGCGTACGGCGCGCTGGTGGCGAATGTCTGTTACACGAGCTGGACGCGGCGGGTGGCGTTCATGGGCGTAGCGCTGATCGTGCCGATACTGGCCAATGGCGTGCGCGCGTTCGGGACGGTTTATGCCGCCTACCTCACATCGGTCGAGGCGGCGACGGGGTTCGATCATATCCTTTATGGCTGGGTGTTTTTCGGCGCGGTGATGGCCGGGGTGCTGGCGATCGGGTGGAAATGGTTTGACCGCGATCCCGATGCGCCGTGGTTCGATCCGGCGAAGCTGCAGGGGCGCTGGCGGGGGACGGCGCAGATGCCGGCGGTGGTGGCGCTGGTCTCGCTGACCATTGTGAGCCTGTTCATGGCCTGGGCCGGTGTGATTGCGGCGCGCGCCGATCCGCTGCCCGCGAAGGTCGTCGCGCCGCAGGTGGCGGGGTGGACACAGGGTCCGCTGAGCAATCGCGCGGAGTGGAAGCCCAACTTCCCCGGCGCGGATCATTTCGTGATGACGCGCTATTCCGACGGGATGGGGGCGCAGGTCGACCTGGTGATCGCGGTCTATTCGAGCCAGCGCGAGGGCAAGGAGCTGGTCGGATTCGGGCAGGGCGCGATCCGGGAAAATGACAGCTGGGTGCGGATCGAGGATCTGCCCGCGCTGGAGGGCGGGAGTGCGTTGCGGATGACGGCTCCGGGGCCGGTCGAGCGTGAGGTCGTGACCTGGTATCGCGTCGGCGACGCGGTGACAGGCAGCCCGTCGCGGGTGAAGGCGGAGACGCT
>CAZWZP010000101.1:5488-6643 GCA_964638925.1 uncultured Stakelama sp.
GCGGCAGCGCGCAGTGGCGGTGATGGTGTCGGCGGAGAAGACCGACCTGCCGACGCGGGCGGCGATCAAGCGGTTCCTTGGCGCGATGCCGCCGGTGGATGAACTGGCGGATCGGGCGGCGGGGAGCCAGTAACTCCGTTCGTCCTGAGCCTGTCGAAGGACGGTGGTTTGGGGCGGTTGGTCGAGAGTGCGGGAATCGGGCTTCGACAAGCTCAGCCCAAACGGGTTAGGGGCTGGCCAGAAATGCGGGCGGGGTTCACGACACGATGTGCGGCATAGCTGGCCTTTACTATCCCGGGACGCCCAAGCCGGTGGAGCCGGCGCGGGTGCGGGCGATGACCGATGCGCTGGTGCATCGCGGGCCGGACGGAGCCGGGGTGTGGACCGCGCCGGGCGTGGGCCTGGGGCATCGGCGGCTGTCGATCATCGACCTGGCCGGCGGCGCGCAGCCGATGGCGATGCCGGAGGGCGACGTCGTCGTCAGCTTCAACGGCGAAATCTATAATTTTCAGGAGGCTCGCGCCGAGCTGGAGGCCAAGGGCGCGGTGTTTGTCAGCCATAGCGATACCGAAGTGCTGCTGCATGGCTGGCGCGCATGGGGCGTGGGGCTGCTCGACAAGCTGAATGGGATGTTCGCCTTTGCGCTCTACGACGCGCGCAGCCAGTCGCTGTTGCTGGCGCGTGACCGGATGGGGGTCAAGCCGCTTCATTATGTCGAATTGTCTGACGGCGCGGTGGCGTTTGCGTCGGAGATCAAGGGGCTGCTGGCGCATCCGCTGTTCCGGCGGACGCCCGATTTCACAGCGATCGAGGATTTTCTGGGGCTCGGCTATGTCCCCGACGATGCGAGCGTGCTCGCCGGGGTGAAGAAGCTGCCCGCCGGCCATTACCTGTTGCTGGAGCGCGGCAAGCCCGTGCCTGCGCCGGTCAAATGGTGGGACGTGGACTTTTCGCAGCGGGCCAAGGGGTCGGCGCGCGATCTGGAGGCGGAGCTGATCCACCATCTGCGCAGCGCGGTGCGGTCGCGGATGATCGCGGATGTGCCGCTCGGCGCGTTCCTCTCCGGCGGGGTGGATTCGAGCGCGGTGGTTGCGCTGATGGCGGAGGCGAGCCGGGCGGCGGTCAAGACCTGTACCATCGGCTTCGACGAGGCGG
>CAZWZP010000101.1:6653-10208 GCA_964638925.1 uncultured Stakelama sp.
TCAAGCGCTGCTCGGCGCCCTGCGTCGGGCGGATCGACGAGGCGGGCTATGACGAGACGGTGCACGCCGCGCTGATCGCCGAGCGCTTCGCCACGCAGCATCGGGTGAAGACGGTTGCGGCGGATGATTATGCGCTGATCGACACGCTGGTTCATCATTTCGATGAGCCGTTCGCCGCCGCCTCGGCGCTGGCGACCTATCGCGTGTGCGAGCTGGCGCGGGAGAGCGTGACGGTCGCGCTGTCGGGCGATGGCGCGGACGAGGCGCTGGCCGGGTATCGGCGGTACAAGTTTCATGCGGCGGAGGAGCGGGTGCGCTCGGTGCTGCCGTCATCGGTGCGCGGCATGTTCGGGGCGCTGGGGCGGGTTTATCCCAAGGCGGACTGGGCACCGCGACCGCTGCGCGCGAAGACGACATTGCTGGCGCTCGCCGACGAGGGCGGGGCGGCCTATGCCAAGGCGGTCGGGGTGACGACGCCGGGGGTCCGGTTCGGCCTTTATACCGATGCGGCGCGCGCGACGCTGGGCGATCATCGCGCCGAGGCACGCTATGTCGAGACGATGCGGGATGCCCCGGCGCGCGACGGGCTGGATCGCGCGCAATATGCCGATTTCAAGCATTGGCTGCCCGGCGACATCCTGACCAAGATGGACCGCACCAGTATGGCGGTCAGCCTGGAGGCGCGCGAGCCGCTGCTGGATTATCGCTTCGTCGAGTTCGCGGCGACCTTGCCCGCGTCGATGCGGATCCGGGGCGGGCAGGGCAAGTGGCTGATGAAGAAGGCGCTGGAGCCGTATCTGCCCAAGGACATCCTCTATCGGCCGAAGATGGGGTTCGTGACGCCGGTGTCGGCGTGGTTCCGCACGGCGCTGGCGGACGAGGCAGCGGGGCTGGCGCGGTCGCGCGTGTTGGCCGGGAGCGGGTGGTTCGAGCCCAAGGCGATCGCGCGGTTGGCGGAGGAGCATCGCTCCGGCCGCGCCGAGCATGGGCGGACCCTGTGGCAGCTGATGATGCTGGAGCGGAGTCTCGCCCGCCTGTTCCCCTGATCGGCCAGCCCGCCCGCAATGCCGGATTGTCACGATGCGCGGTTAGTCGTAGCGTCATCGTAACGACCCCTGGAATGGGACGGCGCATATGGCTTGGCATTCGGTTCGCCTGATCCTTGCGGCAATTGCCCTGGCCGGTCTGGTCGCGGGGCCATCCACGGTTCCGGCGCGGGCGGGATTTGCCGACAATTTGCTCCAGAAACTGCGCCCGGTCCTGTTGCAGATCGGGGTAAAGCCCGACGAGATCGAGATGGCGGCGTTCACGATCGCGCGGCCGACAGAGGCATCGACCGTCTATGCCCGTGCCGCCGCGCAGGATTACCCGTTCTTTGCACTGGTCGGCGCGGCGAAGGCGGCGAAGGGCAAGACGCTGCCCAAGATCGGCGTGTTCACCTACGCCAAATGCGTCTTTCCGATCACCGCGGTCGATGGCGTATTCGATCAGGCGTCGAACAAGATCAGCAGTGCCAAGGGCAAGGCCGACACCAATGCGGCGATGCAGGCTGCGGCGGGATTTGCAGCAAGCTACGCGCAGGCGCAGACCGATGCGGCGCGGGAGGAGGCCAAGCGACAGCTGGCGGAGGCGGTGCCCTATTTCGGCGATATCGAGACGATCTGCCGCTTTGCATTCGAGACGGATTTCCAGATCGAGAAGGACATCCAGATGCTCGCGTCGGCCAAGGTGCGGCTGGTGCGCGATGTCTATGCGGCGATGCGCGAGGGCGATGTCGTCACCGGGGTCAAGCTGCTGATGACGCTGGGGGCGAACAAGCAGGTTGCGTGTTCGCTGGTCGATCAGGCGGTGTCGGGCGGCGTGATCGGGCGGACGCCGATTTTGGGCCAGTTGGCCAAAGGAGCCTGCGCCGGGTTCGTTGGGACTGTGATCGACGGGATCAATGGCCTGATTGACGGTGGGGTCGGGCTGGCCGAGGCGGGGGTGAGCGCGGCGTATCAGGGCGGCAAGAAGGTTGTCTGCACCGTTTATGGTTATTTCGGATCGGGCTGTTCCAAGGCCAAGGCGCCTCCGCCCCCGCCCACCGGCGTGCAGGCAGCCAATGCCTTTGCCGCGCAGTATTGCGCCCCGATGGGGGGTGCGCTGAGTGTCAAGTTCCCGGGCGGGATCGCCGAGTCCAACCCGATGGCGCAGACGCCGTTCGAATTCACCTGCAAGGATCTGACCTTCTGCAGCAAGCGGCCCGACGGCCCATACCAATGTTCAACCGGGGCCGAGCGCGCGGCCTGGTTTGCGCAGCAGGAACAGTTGCTGGCCAATGAGTTCGCGACGAAGCTGCCGCTATGGGGCAAGGAGTTCGAGGCGCGCTGGCAGGCCAAATGTCCGACGCCGAATTGTCGCACCGCTGTCGCGCTGATCCGCGCCAATGCGCAGGCTGAGGCTCCGAAGGCCAAGATGTTCGATGGGCAGCCCAGCTATGCGCTGCTGACCCGTCCCGCCTTTGACAAAGCGGAAGAAAATGCAGCCCTCGCAGTCGAGGCCGCCTGGTGGGACAATGGGCCGAAGATGTGGTCAGCGGGGTTTGTCGCTTATTGGGGTAAGGGCTGCCCGACCCCCGCGTGCAGCAATGCGATCCGCGCGATTGCCGACGATGCGGTGATCGCTGCCGGGCAGGCGCGCAAGGCCAATCCCAAATCATCCTATGCCGCCGTTGCAACGCCGATCTATGCCGCAGCAGTGTCCAAGGCGCGCGCAGTGCGGGTCGATCGGGTCCAGACGCTGCAGAATCTGACGCCGGGCGGAGTCCCGCAAGGGGTCAAAGCGCCCGGTGCGGGAACACCGCTTCCCCCGACACAGCCCGATGCGTCGCGCAACCGCGTCCCGCTGGTTGTGCCGGGGCAGGGCGCAACGCCGTTGCCGCGTGCGACGCCGACTCCATCTGCGACCCCGGGGCCGCGGATACGGCTGAGCGCACCGCCCACGCCGACGCCGCGACCGCGCTGACGGTCGAGCGCCAGATCCGGCGTTGCCTCTAGTGGAAGCTGAAACCCCAAAACGCCATCGCCGCGTGCACCGTCAGCATCATCAGCGCGATCGTCGCCAGTGCGAAAAGCGTGAAGCGGATGATCACGCGGTTGGTGGTAACCTGCACCAGGCTGTGGACGATGCGCAGGGCGACATAGGTCCAGGCGATGGTGGCGTTGAGATTGTCGCCCTGGTCCATCAGCGCGAGGACGATGCAGATGGCGTAGAAGATCACCGGCTGTTCGAGCAGATGGTTGTAATTGTCGGCGGGCCATTGTGCCTTCGCCGCCAGCACCGCGCGCAGGTCAGCACCGGTGCCGCCGGTGAGCTTGGCGACGTCGATCTTGGCGCGCTTCATCGCCGGGATGCGCGTGGCGTACATCCATAGCCACATGATGAGTGTCCAGCCGATCAGTGCGATGACCGGGCCGAAGATGGCGCTGTGCATGATGTGTCCTCCCCCATGTTTGAAAGGGAGGGTGGCGGATTTGTTGCGGGGGTGCAACTAGCACCAATTCCTCCCCTGAGCTT
>CAZWZP010000102.1:0-10157 GCA_964638925.1 uncultured Stakelama sp.
CGGCGCTTCGCCGCTGAAGTGAGGGCCGCCGGTATGACCCGGCGGCCAGTCTAGGTCAGAATTTCGCCCGCACGCCGATCGAGAAGCGGCGTTCGGACAGCGCATAGCTGTTGAGCGCGATCGGTCCGGCGGCGCTATACTCGCTCGTTGCGGAATCCTCCGGGATCAGGTTCTGGGCCTGAAGGGAGAGCGCGATACCCTTGGCCAGGTCGATCCCGATCTGGGCGTCGAGCTGCGAGCGCGGGCCCACGAAGCTGGGGCGGCCTTCGGAGAATTCGAACACCGCTTCATCGCGATAATTATACGCGATGCGCGCTGAGAACGGCCCCTTCTCGTACAGGCCGACCAGATTGTAGCTGTTCTTCGACACCGCGACGAGCGGGAAGCCGGCATTATCCTCCGAGTCGGAGAAGGTGTAGTTGGCGATGATGCCGAGCCCGTCGAGCGGGGCGGGGAGGAAGTCGAAGAATTGCTGCACGCCGATCTCGAACCCCTTGATCTTCGCGCTGGCGAGGTTCTCGGGGCGGGAGAAGGTCAGCTCACGCCCGGCGGGATCGAGATTGGTGTCGATCCCGGTGGTGACAAAGCTGGCGATGAAGTTCTTCACGTCCTTGTAGAAGAACGCGCCCGAGATCAGCGAGCTCTTGCCGGTATAATATTCGAAGCTGATGTCCGCCTGGGTCGAAATGGGCGGTTCGAGTGCGGCATTGCCGCCGGTCACCGACAAATTGGTCGCGTTGAAGAAGGTCGACGGGGCGAGATCGGCGATCGACGCGCGCTGCATCGTCTGTGACCCCGACAGGCGAACGAGGAACTTGTCGGTGACGTTGAACACGATATTCGCGCTGGGCAGGATGTTGGTATAGTCATTCTCGTCGGTCACCAATGTGCTGGTGGTGCCGACATTGAGGAAGGTGTCGACCGACAGGTTGGTGCGCGCGATGCGCACCCCGGCATTGGCCGAGAAGGGGATGCTGCCGAGATCGCCCTTGACCGCGACCATCACATAGCCCGCCAGGGTCTTTTCGCTGAAGTCATAGTCGCGCTGTGAATTGGGGAGCAGCGTCGAGCGGTCGTTGGGATTGGGGTTGGGCTGTGCCGCCTGCGCCCTGGTGAAGACATAGTCGAACGTCGGGGCGGTGCTGAGGAACGCGCGCGGGAAGCTGCCCGGAATGTCGGGCAGGAACGACCCCAAGGTGACCTGACGCAGATAGGGTTCGATCTCGGCGCGGGTCGGGGTGACCTGGCTGCGATAGGCGTTGGTCCTAGCGTGAAGATCGGTGTAGCGCACCCCCGCCGACAGGGTGAAGCCGCTGTCGAATTCATAGGACAGGTCGAGCTTGCCGGTCCATTCCTCAAGCAGGCCGAGCAGGCGGTTGCTGCGCACCCCGTTGCTCGCCGGGTTGTAGGATGAATATTGCGTCGGGTTCCATGTGCCGAGGTTGAGGCTGGGGATCGTCGTGTTGCGGAAATCGAACGCGCCGGGGACCAGAGCGGTGCCCTGAAGCGTGATGATCTGGATCGTCTGGTCGATCGTGCCCTTGCTGTAATAGCCATCGGCTGCGATCGTCAGGCCGCCGCTCTCGTACTTGCCGTTGAGGCCGTAGAGATAGCTTTCGGTTGGTTCGTTGCGGATCTGCCCGGCGGTCGTGACTGTGCCGTTGGCGTTGCCCGCGACGACCACGCCATTTTCGACGACGCGGTTGCTGACCGGGTTGCTGCCGGTGGGCAGGCGGAAGGCGAAGAAATCCTGATGGCGGCCGGTGGTGAGACGCGAGAACAGCGCGTCGGCGGTCACGACGAATTCTGGCGTCACCTCGACCTGCACCGCGCCGTTGAGGCCGATGCGCGAGCGATCGACCACGAAATTCTCATATTGCATCAGCACGGGAGTGGGGATGACCCCGCCGCCAGTGCCGGTATAGGTGCGGTTGAGGAAATTGTTGCGCTCGAACGCCTGGGTGGTCGTAGTGCGCTTCTGATACTCCGCCGCGACCATCACGCCGATCTTGCCATCGGCGAACTTGGTGGTGGCAAAGCCGGTCAGCACCGGCTCGAACGTCTCGCTATTTTCCGAATAGACCCCGGTCGCGCGCAGCGAGACGGTGGTTTTGCGGAAGTCGAGCGGCTTGGGCGTGACGAGGTTGACGGTGCCGCCGAGTCCGCCCTCAGCCTGGCTGGCGAGCGGCGATTTGCGTACTTCGAGCCGCCCGAACAGGCTGGAAGGCACCGAATCGAGGCCCGACGAACGGCCGAGCTGATCATTTTCCGGCGGCGACAGACGCGCCGACCAGCCGAGCAGGGTGCGGCCATCGACTTCGACGCGGACCTGCTGAAGGCCGCGCACCGACACCGACTGGCCCTCCCCGAACACGCGGGTGATCTGGACGCCGGTCACACGTTGCAGCGCTTCGGCAACGTTTGCGTCGGGCAGCTTGCCGACATCCTCGGCGGTGATGACGTCGAGGACCTGATCGGCCTCACGCTTGATATCGGCGGCGCGTTCCAGCGACGCGCGGATGCCGGTCACGACGATTTCGTCCTTGGCTTCGGCTTCGGCGGCGGGTGCAGCATCTTGAGCGAATGCGGGTACGCCCCATGCGATTGCTGTGGCGAGCGCGCCGGCGGCGATGCCCGTTTTGACGGTTGTTCTGATGGTCACGATCTTTCCTCCCCAATTGTGCATGGATCGGAAACGGGGAGGGCGCGCCTCTCGCCCTGCATCACCCTCTCCGGGACCATGCCCGATCGACCCGGCTTAGACACCGGTGTCAGCCAAGTTGTGTTACAAGTCGGGGCGGGAGTCAACCGAGATGTCGGACAACTTGCAGCTAACGCTGTGGCGCGGGTCCGGTGCTGGCGCGCACGATTAGGCGTGTGTCGAAGGTCAGCCGATCGCGCTGGCTCTTGGCGTCGAGCAGCAGGTCGGCGGCGCTGCGCGCCAGATCATGCACTGGCTGGCGGACTGTGGTGAGCGGCGGCCAGACAGCGGCGGCCAGGTCCGAATCGTCGAACCCGACGATCGACAGCTGGTCAGGCACGGTGATGCCGCGTTCGTGCGCGACGGCGAGCACGCCGGCCGCCATATCGTCATTGCCAGCAAAGATCGCTGTCGGCGGGGTGGCGCGATCGAGCAGCGCGCGCGCGGCGCGGCGACCCGATTCGATGCTGTAGTCGCCAGCCACCACCAACGCGTCGTCGAACGCCACACCGATCGCGTCGAGTGCGGCGCGATAGCCCTTCAGCCGCTCGACCGACGAGATATGCGTATCCGGACCCTTGATGAAGGCGATGGCGCGATGACCGTGCGCCAGCAGGTGCGCGGTCGCCTCCTGCGCGGCGCTTGCGTCGTCGATCGTCACCGACCGCCCGACATCGCGGCGCAGTCCGGGCTCGATCCGCACATAGGGCAGCCCACGCCGGTCGAGTTCGTCGAGCAGCGCTTCGTTTTCGGTCACCGGGGGCGAGAGGATGAGTCCGTCGAGATGCGTCTCATCGACCAGCGCGGCGATATCGGCGACGAGGCCGGGTGCGGCGCTGTCAACCGGCTGGGTCAGCAGGCGATAGCCATGTTCGGCGCACCCCTCCTGCGCCCCGGCGAGCAGGTGATAGACATAATAGGGGCTGGGATTGTCGTAGAGCAGCGCGACCTGAAACGACTTGCGCCCGGCCAAGGTCCGCGCCGCGAGGCTGGGGCGGAAGTTGAGTTCGGCAACGACCTGCTCAACCCGGCGGCGGGTTTCGTCGCTGACATTCTTTTCGTTATTCAGCACGCGCGAGACGGTCTTGAACGACACGCCCGCCAGCTTTGAAACTTCCTTGATCGTCGGCCGTCGCGCCATTTGCCTCCCCTGACAGGTTCGAGGCATAGGTGACAGCGTTGGCAACAGGCAAGAGCGGAGTTGAATCATGGATCGGCGTGGCGTGGTTGGGGGCTTGGCTGCGATGGGAACATTGGCATTGCCCGTACGGGCCGAAGCCATCCGCGCGGGGCTGCGGGTGATGGCGTTCAACGTCCGCCTGCCGCGCGCCGAGGACGGTCCCGATCGCTGGGAAGCCCGGCGCGACCTGTTCATCGAGACGATCCGCCGCGCCGCTCCGGACATCATCGGGACGCAGGAATTGTGGAAGATCCAGGGTGATTACATGATGGAGAAGCTTTCGGGCTTTTCCTGGTTCGGGATCGACCGGCGTGGCGGAAATGCCGACGAACATATGGGGGTCTTTTATCGGCGTGACCGATTGCGCGTGATCGAACTGGGCAATTTCTGGCTGTCCGAGACGCCGGATCTGCCGGGAAGTATCAGCTGGGGCCACCCCTTGCCGCGCATGGTCACCTGGGGGTTATTCGAGACGGTGAAGGGCGGTCGGCGCTTCTGGTTCGCGAATACCCATTTCCCCTATCGCGGAGAAGACGAGCCGGCACGGGTCAAGGCGGCGGCGCAGATTGCGGCCTGGATTGCCGCGCGACCGGGTGGCGATCCGGTGGTGCTGACCGGCGACTTCAATACCGGGCCAGACAGCGAGCCCTATCGTATCCTGAGCGCGGGACTTGAAGATGCCTGGACATCGGCTGCAGTGCGCAAGGGACCGGAGGGAACGTTCCATGGCTTCAAGGGCAAGGGGGACCGGCGCATCGACTGGGTGATGGCGCGCGGCCTGGCAGCGGAGCGGGCCGAGACGGTGGATTTCGGGCGGGGCGGGCGGTTTCCGTCGGACCATTTCCCGGTGATCGCCGATTATCGCTGGAAATAGCGCACAAGAAACCCCGCCCGGTCGTGCCGGGCGGGGTCGATAAAGCCGGTCGGATCAGCCCGCCGCGAGTGCCGCGAGCAGCAGCAGGGCGACGATGTTGGTGATCTTGATCATCGGATTGACCGCGGGGCCAGCGGTATCCTTGTAGGGATCGCCGACGGTGTCGCCGGTGACCGCTGCCTGATGCGCCGGGCTGCCCTTGCCGCCATAGGCGCCGAGCTCGATCACCTTCTTGGCATTGTCCCACGCGCCGCCGCCGCTGGTCATCGAGATCGCGACGAACAGGCCCGAGACGATCACGCCGATCAGCAATGCGCCGAGCGCGGCAAAGCCATTGGCCTGACCCGCCACTGCGGTGATCGCGAAATACACCGCGATCGGCGCGAGCACCGGCAGCAGCGAGGGGACGATCATCTCGCGGATCGCGCCCGACGTCACCAGACCCACAGTGCGGGCATAGTTGGGACGGACGCTGCGATCGGCGATGCCGGGGTTTTCCTTGAACTGGGCGCGGATGTCCTGGGCCACCGCCTGTGCCGTGCGGCCGACGGCGGTCATCGCCATGCCGCCGAACATATAGGGCAGCAGCGCGCCGAGCAGCAGCCCGACGATGACATAGGGGTTGGACAGCGAAAAGTTGACCGCGACGTCCTTGAAGAAATAGCCGAGATCAACGGTGTAGGTCGCGAACAGCACGAGCGCGGCGAGGCCGGCCGAACCGATCGCATAGCCCTTGGTCACCGCCTTGGTCGTGTTGCCCACCGCGTCGAGCGCGTCGGTGCGCTCACGCACTTCCTTGTCAAGCCCGGCCATCTCGGCAATGCCGCCGGCATTGTCGGTCACCGGGCCATAAGCGTCGAGCGCGACGACCATGCCGGCCAGCGCCAGCATCGACGTGGCGGCAAAGGCGATCCCCATCAGCCCGGCAATCTGGAAGCTGGCGATGATGCCGATCACGATCACCAGCGTCGGCAGCGCGGTCGATTCCATCGAGATCGCCAGCCCCTGAATGACGTTGGTGCCATGACCGGAGTCAGACGCCTTGGCGATCGACTTGACCGGGCGATAATTGGTGCCGGTGTAATATTCGGTGATCCACACCAGCAGCCCGGTGACGCCAAGGCCCACCATCATCGACCAGAACAGGTCCATGCCGGTGAAGTCGAGGCCGCCGCCAACCTGGGTATCCATGCCGCCCAGCGTCTGCGCGGTGACGTAATAGATCGCTGGAATCGAGAGCACTGCGGTGGCGATGAAGCCCTTGTACAGCGCGCCCATGATGTTGGTGCCCGAGCCGAGCCGGACGAAATAGGTGCCGATGATCGAGGTGATGATGCAGATGCCGCCCACCGCGAGCGGCAGGCTCATCAGCGCGAGCAGGGCCGCGTCCTCGATGCCAGTGACGAGCAGGGCGGTCAGCACCATCGTCGCGCCGACCGTGACGACATAGGTTTCGAACAGATCGGCGGCCATGCCGGCGCAATCGCCGACATTGTCGCCGACGTTATCGGCGATCACACCGGGGTTGCGGTCGTCATCCTCGTCAAAGCCCAGCTCGTTCTTGCCGACCATGTCGGCACCGACGTCCGCCGCCTTGGTGAAGATACCGCCGCCAAGGCGCGCGAAGATCGAGATCAAGGATGCGCCGAACGCCAGCGCGACGAGCGCGTCGATGACGTGGCGATCCTTGGGCGCGTAACCGGCGGGACCGGTGAGATACCAGAAGAAGATCGAGATCGCGAGCAGCGCAAGCCCCGCCACCAGCATTCCGGTGATCGCGCCGGCGCGGAATGCGACGGTGAGACCGGATTGCAGCGAGGTGCGTGCCGCCTCGGCGGTGCGGACATTGGCGCGGACCGAGATGTTCATCCCGATAAAGCCGGTGATGCCCGACAGCACTGCGCCGAGCAGAAAGCCCACCGCCGAGGTGATGCCGAGGAAATAGCCGACCAGCACCGCGACAATCGCGCCGACAACGGCGATGGCGGTATATTGCTTGGCCAGATAGGCCTGAGCGCCTTCCTGAATGGCCGATGCGACTTCCTGCATCCGGCTATTGCCAGCCGAATAGGCGAGCACCTGATAGCTCGTGAAAATGCCATAGAGCACGGCGAGTAAGCCGCACCCGATGGCGATTGTGACAACCGTCATCTGGTATCCTTCCCCTGTGAATCCCGCGCTCCGCCCGGGTCTTGATGCCCGGTACGGTGCGCGTCGGGGTGGAGCGTAGAGAGGGGTTGGGGGCTGTCAAGCCGCGCGGTGGCGGGGCGTGTCAGCCGTGGCGGTAGCCGAGGCGGGTGGGGAGGGGGACGGGTGCGCCGTTTGCCATGAGGGTGAGGCCGCTGCCGGGGCTGGCGGTGCCGATGCGGGTGGCGGGGACGGGCGGCTGGACGCCGTCGGGCAGGGTGAAGAGGAGTTCGTAATCATCCCCAGCGCACGCCGCGTCGAGGACGGGGCCGGGGAGGGCGAGCGGGATGGCGTCGAGGTCGATGGCGAGCACGATGCCGCTGGCGGTCGCGAGCCGCTGGGCGTCGATCAGCAGGCCGTCGGACACGTCCATCATCGCGGTGGCGACCGCGGCGAGCGCCTGTCCTTCCGCGATGCGCGGGACGGGGTGGAGGTAACGGGCGAGGTCGCGGGGCTGCCCATCCGCGCCGAATGCTGCCCCACCGACGGTGCCGGTGATCCAGAGCGTGTCGCCCGGTTGCGCGCCGGTGCGCAGCGGGACTTTGGGTGGGGCGGTGCCGATCGCGGTGAGCGTCAGGCTGCGCGGCGCGCCGGCCGGCATCGCCACCGTGTCGCCGCCGATCAGCGGCATCGCGTAGCGGGTGAGCGCTTGGTTGAGGCCGTCGAGGAACGCGCGGTCCCACTCGGCATTGCCCGACAGGCTGTAGTTGAGCAGGCAGGCGAGCGGGGTCGCGCCCTTGGCGGCGAGGTCGGACAGGTTCACCGCCGCGAGCCGCCAGCCGACCGATTTCGGCGGATCGTGCGGGCGGTAGTGGACGGATTCGACCATCGTGTCGCTGGTGAGGATGAGCCTGCCTGCTGCCACGTCGAGCTGGGCGGTGTCATCCGCGAGCCCCGCCGCCGCAGGATGCGTCGCGATGGCGCGCAGGGCGGTGAGGAAGGTGAACTCGTCGGGCATAGGTGTGCCTCCTACATCTGCACTGTGCGGTGTGCACCGCTCTGCTTGCACCTCGCACGATGGGCGGTTTCGAAAGTCGATTCGAGCTGGTTCCGAGTTGCAGAAGACACGTGAAGCGAGCGAGAATAACATCCAATACGAATCAACACTCGGGGGGCGACCATGCTGGGAAAGATTGAACGCTTCTATCTAGATGCGCTTCGCGTCATAATTTTGATCGGAGCAACAGCGGCGCTGGTGGTTGCCAGTTTTGCGATTTTCTCCGCTGCAAGCTATTTTGCGGGTCAAGCAGGCTTTGCGCAATCGGCCGAAGGTGGCGACCTGGCGGCTTTTATTGCAGAACAACGCTCCATGGGCATGGACGTGACTGCACCAGAGGCAAATACGCCGACTGAAATTGCGGCGCGGGGCTCGGCATCAATTCGTGCATCAGCCAAGCGCATAGCAGACTATATGAACAAACATCATTCCGCCAATGCCAAGGCCGACGAGATCGCGCGCTTGATCGTTGACCGGACTGCTGAGTTGCCGCCCGGATATGCACGGGATTACGAAGCGAGCCTGGATCAGCTGACAAGCCAATTGGAACAATCAAAGGGCCGACCGTTATCGTCAGCGAAAATCGGTGAGATGCTGGATTGGCACGACCAGCAATTCCGTCAGGCCGTCGCGGAAAAGGAAGCCCGTAATGCCGAGGGCGCGGTTGGCACGCTGACTGCAATCGCTACCGCTGGCAGCGCTTTCCTGATCTTTACCTTCTTAGTGTTTTGTTTCCTCTTTGTTCGCATTGAGCGAAACCTGCGCATCGTCAGGGTGGCAACCGCAGAGGAGGGGCATCATGAAGCCGCTTAACTCGCGTGCAAGTATGGTCGTCGCGATTACCCTGGGGCTGCTACTTTGCAGTTGTGGCGGGGAAGCGATTGATACGACGATTGACGAAGCGCCGAACACAAGCGTGCCCACCGAGACGGACAATGTGAGCGAAGTCGAGCCAGATGCATTAGACAACACTGCTCGTGAGCAAAGGTTCAGCGACCTCCAATTGCGGTTGATGGAACGCTATGCCGACCTCAACGAAGCGTGCCGTGGTGGCCTTGGCGACCGCGTGTCCACGTGGCACGCGTGCGCGCGGCGTGAGGTATTGTCGCCTGATTTGCGCCGTGCCGACCTATGTTACGGGACTGAGACGGATGCGTCCGCTGCCGATATGGAATGGCGCCTCTGCCGGGAGGGGGCGAATGGTTACAGTGAACCGCCGCAGGACGTTGCACAGGGTAGATGCCGCGTCACCGCCGAAGGACAAGTGCTGCTTTCTGGCAATTGCTTGGTTCAGCTCGACGAGTCCGGCGACTTCTGGGTAATGAACCAAACTCAGACGGTTTTTGCCAAGGTCGAGCGTGTGGATGACGGCGACGCCACGGGTCAGATTAGCGCCACTGGTATTAGTGCGGATCGAGGCAGTCTGATACAGGCTGGCGCGTGCTGGCAGAGCGATGCGACAGAGATTTGTGCTTGGCGGTGATTTAATCACACCGTCTTCAGTGCTTCCTCAAAATCCGCCATCAGATTGGCGGCATTTTTCGATGCCGATTGAGATGCGCACGAGGTTTTTGGTGATGCCCAGCGCCTGCTTGCCCGCGTCGGGGACTGAGGAGTGGGTCATTGCGGTGCGGACGGAGGCGTGCCCGTCGCCATCACCAACCGCCACGCCACCGCCACCCCGCCCGCAAACACCCCGCGCCATTGCGCCAGATCGCCCCGGCTGCGCTCGTCGAACCCCGGCGCGCGGGCGGTGCGGGTGAGGACGCCGGTTGCGGCTTCGCGGAGCAGGGTGCGGGCGACGGGGAGGCCGGTGTTGTTGGCGGCGAGGAAGCGGGCGAGGTTGTGGGCGGCGCGGATGCGTAACGGGGCGTCGGGGGACAGGGTTTCGCGCGCGCCGGCATAAGCGAGCAGATAGAGTTCGAGCGCGCCATTGCGCTTGCCCTGCGCGTCGAGATTTTCGGCGAGCATCGTCTGGGCGAGCGTGGTGCGCGGGTCGCCGGGGGTGAGCACCGCTTCGCGCGTCATCAGCCCGGCGCGCAGATAGGGTTCGGCGATCAGGCGCGCAGCATCGGGCTGACGCGCGAGGATTTCGGCGAGGTTGAGCATCGAGGTGCCAAGGTCGTAATGGCCGCCCTTCAGCCGATCGCGCCGGATCGTCAGCGCGGCCTGTTGCTCGGCCAGCGCATCGCGCTCGCGGCCCATGCGCGGGAGCGGC
>CAZWZP010000103.1:0-1041 GCA_964638925.1 uncultured Stakelama sp.
CGAACGGATCAAGGCGCTGATCTCCACCGGCAACGTCACCGGCCCCGACGGCCTGATCCGCGATCCCAAGAAAAAGGCGCCCGGCGGCGCGCTGTTCACGCTCAACGTCCCCGACCCCGAACCGGCGCACAACGAGGCGCAGGATATCGCACTCAACGTGGTCTATGAGGACGAGCACCTGATCGTCATCGACAAGCAGGCGGGGCTGGTCGTCCACCCGGCAGCGGGCAATTTCGACGGCACGTTGGTCAACGCGCTGCTGCACCATTGCCAGGGCAGCCTGTCGGGCATCGGCGGGGTCGCGCGCCCCGGCATCGTGCATCGCATCGACAAGGACACCTCCGGCCTGATGGTCGCGGCCAAGACCGACCGCGCGCATGTCGGCCTCGCCCGCCAGTTCAAGGATCACTCGATCGACCGCCGCTATCAGGCGATCGTCGCCGGCCGACCGAAAACGTCAGGCGGAACCGTCGACGCACCGCTTGCGCGCTCGCCGCAAAACCGCAAGAAGATCGCCATTCAGCCGGGTGGCAAGCGCGCGGTCACCCACTGGACGTTGGTCAAGCCGCTCTACGAGGCGGCGTTGGTCGAATGCCGGCTCGAAACCGGCCGCACGCATCAGGTGCGCGTGCACATGGCGTCGCTCGGTCACCCGTTGATCGGCGACCCGGTTTATGGTAGAACGAAAAAAGAACATCGGGAGGTATTGGAAACCATGGGTTTCCGCCGTCAGGCCTTGCATGCCGCCCGGCTGGGGTTCATCCATCCTATCAGTAGTAACGCTTTGGCGTTCGATAGCGAAATGCCTGCGGACATGCAGGAACTGATGGATAAGCTCATCGTATAAGTATCTGACTCGTCCAGACGGAGGGTCGACCGGCATCCCTGCCGCAACAGGGGGGAAGCCATTTGAAAGGGAGTAAGTGACCATGGCCCGCGGAAGCAATGTCCCGGCAACGATCCCGGCACTGGGCGGTGAGGCAAGCCTCAACCGCTATCTGTCGGAGATCAAGAAGTTTCCGATCCTCGCGCCCGAGCAGG
>CAZWZP010000103.1:1117-3869 GCA_964638925.1 uncultured Stakelama sp.
GCATCTGCGCCTCGTGGCGAAGATCGCGATGGGCTATCGCGGCTATGGCCTGCCGGTCAGCGAACTGATTTCCGAGGGCAATATCGGCCTGATGCAGGGCGTGAAGAAGTTCGAGCCCGATCGCGGCTTCCGCCTCGCCACCTATGCGATGTGGTGGATCCGCGCCTCGATCCAGGAATTCATCCTGCGCAGCTGGTCGCTCGTGAAGATGGGCACCACCGCCGCGCAGAAGAAGCTGTTCTTCAACCTGCGCCGGATGAAGGCGAAGCTCGACGCGTTCGAGGATGGCGACCTCAAGCCCGAAGATCTGGCGAAGATCGCCAAGGATCTGGGCGTGACCGAGGAAGAGGTCACGTCGATGAACCGCCGCATGGCGATGGGCGGCGACACCTCGCTCAACGTGCCGATGCGCGAGGATGGTGAGAGCCAGTGGCAGGACTGGCTGCAGGACGACAGCGCCCTGCAGGACGAGGTCGTGGCCGAGGCGCAGGAAGCCGATGTCCGCCACTCGATGCTGACCGAGGCGATGGACGAGCTCAACGAGCGCGAAAAGCATATCCTCACCGAACGCCGCCTGACCGACGATCCCAAGACGCTGGAGGAACTCAGCCAGGTCTATGGCGTCAGCCGCGAACGCGTCCGCCAGATCGAGGTGCGCGCCTTTGAAAAGCTGCAAAAGGCGATGATGCGCCTGGCGGGTGACCGCCGCCTCCTCCCCGCGATGTAAGTCGCGGTCGGGGGCGGATGGACGAGACTGGCGACGGTATGGGCGGCGCGCGCCCGGGTGCTCCGCGCCCGGGTCCTTCGCTCGGCGCGCGTCCGCTCCCCGACCTGGACCATCTGAACGGTATCGGCATTCAGCCCGTGAAGTCCAAAAAGCCCCGCAAGCCGATCGGCCGCCGCATCCTGGGTTGGCTGTTCAAGGGCGCGCTCGCCTTCGTGCTGGTGTCGGTGGCGATGGTGACGCTGTACCGCTTCGTGCCCCCGCCCTTCACGTTGACGATGATGGGCGACATCTTTTCCGGCCATGGTGTCACCAAGAAATGGGTGCCGCTGTCGCGCATCGACGCCGACATGGCGCGCGCCGCGATTGCCGCTGAGGACAGCAGCTTCTGCACCCATTCCGGCTTCGACTATGACTCGATCGCCGCCGCGATGCTGCGCAATGCGCAGGGCGGCAAGGTGCTGCGCGGCGGATCGACGATCAGCCAGCAGACGGCGAAGAACGTCTTCCTGTGGCAGGGCGGCGGCTATTTCCGCAAAGCGCTGGAGGCGTGGTTCACCGTCCTGATCGAGAATATCTGGGGCAAGCGCCGGATCATGGAAGTGTATCTGAACGTCGCCGAAACCGGCATCGGTACCTATGGTGCCGAAGCGGGCGCGCGGCGTTATTTCAAAAAGGGTGCTGGCAACCTCACCCGCGCCGAGGCTGCGCGCATCGCCGCCGTCCTGCCGCTGCCCAAGAAGCGCGCGGCCACCGCGCCCAAGGGCTTCACCCGCCGCTATGGCAATTCGATCGCCGCGCGCATCGGCGTCGTTCAGCGTGACGGGCTGGATGCGTGCCTGCGGTAGGCTGCGCCCGATGCTCCCCACGTGCGGGCGGGGTCGGGGAAGAACCCGTCCACATCCGTTTGCCCTGAGCCTGTCGAAGGGCCGCAGACAAACCGATGATGGACACGCCCTTCGACAAGCTCAGGGCAAACGGTGGGTTGAGGGAGAGGACATGGCGGATCGCCGAAGTGGCAAACGTCAGTCCACCGCCATGCCCTCCCTGCGCCCCTCCTACACATAAGAAGGGCGCCCGGGTGTTATTTCTTTTCGGCCGGAACCGCCTTGTCGATCGCGTCGCCGGCCTTTTCGGCGGTTTCGCCCACGGCCTGCGCCGCTTCGGTAATCGCCGCGTCCTTGCGCGTCTCGGAATTGTTGCTGAGGAAGTAGAAGGCACCGACCACAACGATCACCAGCGCGATGATCCCCAGGATCAGCCCGCCGCCGCCACTGCGCCGTTCGATTACCGTGGTGCCGCCACCCGCGTTGCGCTCGGTCACGCGCTCGGCAGTCACACCATCGGTGCGCTCGACAATCCGCTCTTCCGTCATCTCTTATCTCCCAACAGAAACATTGGCCGCCTAACGCCGGAGCAAAAGCCATTGTTCCCGTTGTGAAATGTTCAGGGAAACCTCAGAACGGCAGCTTGAACCCCGGGGGCAGCGGAATACCGCTGGAAAGCTTCGACATTTCAGCCGACGCGGCCGCGTCCGCCTTGGCCCGCGCATCGTTGAGCGCGGCGGCGACCAGGTCTTCCAGCATCTGCTTCTCGCTGGGCGCGAGCAGCGATTCGTCGATATCGACACCGATGATCCGGCCCTTCGCGCTCGCCTTGACCTTGACCAGCCCGCCGCCCGACGCGCCCTCGACCTCGATCCCGTCAAGGTTCGCCTGCGTCTTGGTCAGCTCGTTCTGGACGTTCTGCGCCATCGCCATGATGTCTTCGATACTTTTCACCCAAACCTCCTGTTTTCGCGGGTCCAGCCGATCAACTCGGCATCGGGAAAGGCTTCGAGCGCGGCGGCGACCACGGGCGAGGCCAGCACCGCATCGCGCTCCGCCGCCTCGCGCTCCGCGCGCTCTTCATTCAACGTCTTCTGGCCCGGCGCATCGGTGACGCGCAGCGACCAGCGCTTGCCCAGAACGGACAGCGCGGCGGGGGCAGCTGTGGGCGGGTTGGCGGGCCTGGGGGCGATCCTCTAGT
>CAZWZP010000103.1:3887-10134 GCA_964638925.1 uncultured Stakelama sp.
ACCGGATCGGGCGGACAAGGTTCCGCACGCGCGCGGCCAGATGCACCTCATGCGCCTCCGCCAGCCGCTCAACCAGTTCGGCCATCGTGCGCGGCGCGGGCGCTTCGGCGGGCGCCGAAGGGGCGGCAGCCGGGGTCGGCCCGCCCATCGGCGCGCCTTCGGCGATCTTGCGCGCCAGTTCACCCGGATCGGGCAGGGTCGAGGCGTGGATTACCCGCAACAGCGCCATTTCGCACGCTTCGATCGGGAGCGCAGCGCGGATCACCTCGTCATGGCCCTTGAGCAGCAATTGCCACAGCCGGTGCAGCGCCGGAAAGCCGAGCTTCCCCGCCCATTCGGCCAGCGCGGCGCGTTCCTCCACCGCCTGCCCCGGGATTACCTCATTGCCCAGCTTCGCCAGCGTCACGCGGTGGACCATCTCCAGCAGCGCTTTCAGCACCGCCTGCGGATCGACGCCCAGATCATATTGCCCGCGCAACGCCGCCAGCGCGCCCGCCGCGTCGCCCGCGATCACTTGGCCAAACAGGTCGCGGATCGCATTACGGTCGGACAGGCCCAGCATGTCGCGCACCGCTTCTGCGGTCACCGCCCCGCCCTCGATGCTGGCATGGGCGATGGCCTGATCGAGGATCGACAGCCCGTCGCGCGCCGACCCCTCCGCCGCCCGCGCGATCATCGCCAGCGCCTCGGGCTCGGCCTCCGAGCCTTCCTTCTGGACGACCTCACCGAAATGCGCGGCGAGCTTGTCCGCCGGAATCCGCCGGAGGTCGAAGCGCTGGCACCGCGACAACACCGTCACCGGGATCTTCTCGACCTCGGTCGTCGCCAGCAGGAATTTCACATGCGCCGGCGGCTCTTCCAGCGTCTTGAGCAGCGCGTTGAACGCCGGCTTCGACATCATGTGGACTTCGTCGATGATGTACATCTTGTACCGCGCCGACACCGCCGAATAGCGCACCGCATCGGTCATCGCGCGCACATCATCGATGCCGTTATGCGACGCGGCATCGATCTCGATCACGTCGACATGCCGCCCCTCGGCAATCGCGCGGCACGGCTCGCACACCCCGCACGGGTCGATCGTCGGCCCACCCTGCCCGTCCGGCCCGATGCAATTCAATGCCTTGGCGATCAGCCGCGCAGTCGACGTCTTGCCGACCCCGCGCACCCCGGTCAGCAGAAACGCATGGGCCAGACGGTCGCGCTTAATCGCGTTCCCCAGCGTCTGCACCATCGCATCCTGCCCGATCAGCTCGGCAAATGTCTGCGGTCGGTATTTGCGCGCAAGCACACGATACACGCTGTCGCGCGGCTGCGGTGGTTCGTCGAGGCCAAGGAATGAATCGGACATTGCGAAAGACCCTAGCCGGATGGAAACGCCATGTCGAAGATATCAAAGCGATTCGCCAGCCTGCTGTCCACATCGGACCGCCCGGAGATGACATGAAGACACCTGGCTTTGTCACGCTTGCCCTCGCCCTCACCAGCATCCCGTCCGGTGCCGTAGCCATGCACGCACAGGATGCGGCGAGGTCTGCCACGAAGCCGGTCGCACCGCCCCTGCCCAAGGTTCCATTCCCCGACCCGGCATTGTGCGCTCAACCGGGTGCACTGGGGAAGCTCAAGGATGTGATGGACGAGAGCCCCGGGTCGATGCCGCACTATAGCCGCGCTTACTCGAAGTACCGCGAGGCGGTGGTCGAATGGAAGGCCGATCGTCTCACCGGCTCGGGCAAGGTGACGAAGAAGCGCCTTGGCGAGCTTGTTCTGGCAGGCCTCAAAGCCGGGTCGCCGGATGGCGATATGGGGGCTGGTTTCGAGCACCTTTCGGGCATATTCGCGATGGTCGAGGAGGTTGCGAAAAAGGAAAAGCAGGGCGACGAGCCGGGAGCGTGCCGCGCCCTGTTCAAGATGTTTACGATGCTGGAGCGGGGCGTGGAAATCGCGAACCGGCAATGGGACGCGATGGAAGCCGCACTCGACGCAGAAGCGGCGCGTGTCGGCGTATCGTTCGACTAGGAAGGGTGGGAGCCGGGACGACCCGACACGAAAATCGTTACGGCTGCTTCCTTCCGGATCTGACCGGGTTGGCGACGGCATCGTCCGCCCGACTCCCGCGGCGCAGATAGGCGGACTAACGCGCGATTGCAATGACTCCGCCGCATCGCGCTGCTAAGCCGCTGCACGATGCGCATTTTATTGCTGGGCGCCGGGGGGTTCATCGGCCGGCATATCCTGTCCGAATTGCTGGCGAGCGGGCACCATGTGCGTGCCGTCGCGCGCAATGTCACGCGGCTGCGGGAGGCCGAACCGGGCGCGGAGTGGGTCGGAATCGACCTCGCCCGCGCCACCGATGCGGAGGGCTGGCGCGCGCACCTGTCCAACATCGATTGCGTGGTCAACGCCGCCGGGGTGCTGCGCGGGCCGGAGATGCAGGCGGTGCATGTCGACATGCCGCGCGCACTCTACGCCGCGTGCAAAAAGGCGGAGGTGCGCCGCGTCGTCCTGATCTCCGCCGTCAGCGCGCGGCTCGATGTCGATACCGACTACGCCCGGTCGAAGCTCGCGGGCGAAGCGGCACTACGCGACTCGGGGCTGCGCTGGACCATTTTCCGCCCGTCTTTGGTGATCGCGGAGGGCAGCTATGGCGGCACCTCGCTGCTGCGCGGGCTCGCCGCCCTGCCCTTTGCCCAGCCGCTCGCGGGCGACGGCGACTTCACCTTCTCGCCGATCCATGCCGACGACCTCGCCCGCGCGGTGCGAACAGCGTGCGAGGATCTGTGGTTCGTCGGCCAGAGCTTCGAACCCGCCGGGCCGGAAACGCTGACCCTGCGCGAGTTGATGACGCGCTACCGCCACTGGCTCGGCCTCGGCCCCAGCCGCCTCATTCGCGTGCCGATGCCGGTGATGCGCGCGCTCGGCCGGATCGGCGACCTGGCCGGGTCCGGCCCGGTCTCGACCAACAGCCTTGCCCAACTCGTCGCGGGCAATGCCGCCGACGGCGCCGCCTTCGCCCAGGCGGTCGGCTTCCGCCCGCGCAGCGTGGCGCAGGCGATGCGCGACCGCGCCGCCGGGGTGCAGGACCGCTGGCACGCGCGCCTGTTCTTCCTCGCCCCAGCGATCCGCTGGGGGCTTGCGCTGCTGTGGCTCGCCTCCGCACTGCTCGGCCTGTTCGCAGGTCGGGCGCAGACGCTGGAGTGGCTCGCCGCGATCGGCGCACCGGAAAGCGCTGCACTGCCGCTCCAGATCGGCACCGCCCTGCTCGATCTCGCCATCGCCGCGCTCGTGCTGCGCGACCGCACCGCGCGCCCCGCGACCGCCGCCCAGCTCGCGGTCGTCCCCGGCTGCACGCTCGTCTTTACCCTCGGCCTGCCCGCGCTGTGGGTCGATCCGCTCGGGCCGCTGCTCAAGAATCTCCCGATCCTGCTGCTGATCCTCGTCCATGGTGCCATCGGAGACCGGCGATGACCTATCTGCTCGTCAAATGGGTCCATATCCTGAGCTCCACCGTGCTGTTCGGCTTCGGCGCGGGGACTGCCTGGTATCTGTGGAATGCGCATCGCAGCGGCGACCCGGCGACGATCGCCAGCGTCGGGACGATGGTGGTGCGCGCCGACTGGATCTTCACCGGCACCAGCGGGGTGGTTCAGCCGGTCAGCGGGCTGATCTTGCTCCACCTGCTCGGGATCTCGCTCACCGAAAGCTGGGTTCTGGCAAGCATCACGCTCTATCTGCTCGCCTTAGCCTGCTGGGTGCCGGTGGTCGGCCTGCAAATCCGCGCCCGCGACCTCGCCCGCGCGGCACTCGCCAGCGGCCAGCCGCTCGGCGCGGAGTATCACCGCACCATGCGGCTGTGGTTCATCCTCGGCTGGCCCGCGTTCCTCGGCCTCACCGCCGTCTTCTGGCTGATGGTCGCTAAACCGCAATTGTGGTGAGGGGTCAGCTGAGGTGGCGACGCGGGCCCATTGCGGCGTGGAGGATGCGCACAACGCGAATCCTCCGACCCTCAATGCGGTAGTAGGGAATGTGGGAACCCGCCGGCCAACGCCGCAACGCCCGCCGTCCGTAAAACCGTTCAGGACCAAGCACTGGATGTTCGCACAGCCTCAAGCATCGCTCACGCATCTCGGCGAGATAGGTGTCCGCCTGCTCGACGCCCCATTTCGATGGCCGAGTAACGCCAGATTTGCTGAAGATCGTCCTCAGCGCGTTTGGCGAATTTCAGCTCGAACGAAATCGCGCGCGTTCCTCGGCGACGATCTGGTCGAACGTCTTATCGCTCAACCCGCTCGCCTCGCCCTCTTCGAGCGCAGCGATCAGCTCGGGGCTCGGCTCGCCCTCACCCTGGACACTCAGATCCGACCGGATCAGATCCCGGACATAGTCGCTGATATCGGCATATAGCCCATCGCGGATGCGCGCATCGACCAGCGGCTTCATATCCTCCGGTAAGGAAATCCGCATTTCGATCATCGCGCAAATCTCCTCCCTGCCGCGCGCCCTGTCAATCACCCGAACAACGCCCCGACCAGCTCCCCCACCTTCGCATGTGCCGCATTCGCCTTCGCCGCGTCCAGCCCCGGCGCGTCGAGGTAGCAGGCGATCAGGATCGGCTTGCGCCCCGGCGGCACCGCAATCGCGATGGTGTTGAAATAGCCCTCGCCGCTCGTCCCGGTCTTGTCGCCGACCCGCCAGCCTTTGGGCAGCCCCGCGCGCAGCCGGTCCTTGCCGGTCGGCGACGCCTCCATCCACCCGATCAGCCGCGCCCGCGACGGAGCCGACAGCACATCGCCGAGCAACAGCCGGTTCATCAGCCACAGCATCGCATCGGGCGTCGTCGTGTCGCGCACCTCGCCGTCACGCACCCGGTTGAGCGACGGTTCGTCGCGATCCGATCGCGTGATCTGGTCGCCCGCGTCGCGGATGAATTTGGTCAGCCCGCGCGGGCCCGAAATCTGCCCGAACAACAGGTTCGCCGCGCTATTGTCGCTCATCACCACGGCGGCTTCGCACAAAGCCTCGATCGACATCGCGCCTTTGGCCAGGTTCGCCTTCACCACCGGCGCGTAATCGAGCAGATCGGCCTCGCCGAACCGGATTTCGCTCGCCAGGTTCAGCTCACCGCGATCGACCCGCGCCAGCACCGCCGCGACCAGCGGCACCTTGAAGGTCGAGCACATTGCAAAGCGCGCCTCGGCCCCGTCCGAATAGCGCCGCCCGGTGCCGCTGTCATACACGGCAAGGCCCAGCCGCCCGCCGGTCTCGGCGCGGATACGGTCGAACGGCCCGACCTTCTGCGCAAAGGCGGGGAACGAAGCGAGCGCGGTGGCCCCGGCGATCAGCGTGCGGCGAGTCGTCATGGTCATCGTCCTTTCCTCAGCGTCCCTGCATATCGCGATGTTCTGAAGGCAGGCTGACCGTCAGCCCGTCCAGCTCCGGCGTCAGCACGATCTGGCACGACAACCGGCTCGTCCGGCCCGCGCCCACCGCAAGGTCGAGCATATCCTCCTCCTCCTCGCTCGCGCGTGGCAGCCGCGCGAAATCCGCCGCCGCGACGATGACGTGACAGGTGGAGCACGCCATCTGCCCCTCGCACGTTCCCTCGATCGGCATCCCCCGCGCCTGGCCGACCTCCAGCAACCGCTGGCCCGCCGCCGCCTCGGCCTCGACGGCCAGATCGCCGTCGGGGGTCAGGAACCGCACCTTGATCATGCCGCGATCCGCTGCGCGCGGGCGGCGGCGTCGATGCGCTGAATGGCGTCCAAAAATTCCTCCTGTTTGGTATAGCGGCCGAACCCCAGCCGGATGCTCGACCGCGCTTGCGCATCGCTCAGGCCCAGCGCCTGTAACACATGGCTCGGCCGCCCCGATCCGCTGGCACAGGCCGACCCGGCCGAAAAGGCGATGTCGCGCAGCTCGGACATCAGCCGCGCGACGTCCAGCCCCGGATAGTGCAGGTTGAGATTGCCGGGATAGCGCTCGTCTTTCGACCCGTTGAGCGTCCAGCCCGCGCTGCCCAGCGCCTGAAACCCCGCGCGAAACAGCTGCGCGACATGCGCGCGATCCGCGCCGAACCGCTGCTTGGCCAGCGCCGCCGCCGCCCCGAACCCGGCGCACAGGGCCGGCGACAACGTGCCCGATCGCCCGCCGGGCTCCTGACCGCCGCCGTGCAGCAGCGGCTCCAGCGTGACGCCTTCGCGCACCCACAATGCGCCGACGCCCTTCGGCCCGTGAATCTTGTGCGCCG
>CAZWZP010000104.1:0-5132 GCA_964638925.1 uncultured Stakelama sp.
GGCAAGTCGGGCGTGTACTCAACCGACGTCAACGAGCTGGAGCGGATCGCGGCGGACAAGGATTCGCCGGGGCGGGAGATGGTGCTGAAGGTGCTCGACTGGCGCCAGCTCTCGAAGCTCAAATCCACCTATACCGATGCGTTGCAGGCACAGATCAACCCGGCGACGGGGCGGGTGCATACCAGTTACTCGCTGACCGGGGCGCAGACCGGGCGGCTGTCGTCGACCGACCCGAATCTGCAGAATATCCCGATCCGCACCGAAGTGGGGCGGCAGATCCGCGACGCGTTCGTTGCCGAGCCGGGCAATGTCATCCTGTCGGCCGACTATTCGCAGATCGAGCTGCGCCTCGCCGCGCATATCGCCGATGTCCCCGCGCTGCGCGAGGCGTTCGAACAGGGCGAGGACATCCACAACCGCACCGCGATGGAGCTGTACGGGGAGGTCAACCGCGACACGCGCGGGCGCGCCGAGCCGATCAACTTCGCGATCCTCTATGGCATCAGTCGCTGGGGGCTGGCCGGGCGGCTCGATGTCACACCGGACGAGGCGCAGGGGATGATCGACCGCTATTTCCAGAGCTTCCCCGGGATCAGCCGCTATATCGCCGACACGCTGAACGAGGCGAAGGCGCGCGGCTACACCACCACCTTGTTCGGGCGGAAGACGCATTTCATCCGGATCAACGCGCCCAATCAGAATGAGCGCGCGGGCAGCGAGCGCGCCGCGATCAACGCGCCGATCCAAGGCACCAGCGCCGACATCATCAAGCGCGCGATGGCGCGGATGGGGCCGGCATTGCTGGAGGCGGGCTTGCCGAACGTGCGGATGCTGTTGCAGGTGCATGACGAACTGGTGTTCGAATTGCCCGAAGGCGATGTCGATGCGGCGTCGGCGGTGATCCGCCGGGTGATGGAGACGGCGGCCGAACCGGCGATCACGCTCACCGTGCCGCTGGGCGTCGAGATCGGCACCGGCCCGAGCTGGGGCGCGGCGCATTGACCGCAGCGGGGGCCAGCCTTGCGCCACTGATCGACCTCTATGTGCCGCTGTTGCTTGGCGCGGGCGTGCTGATCCTGATGGTCGCCTGGGTTCCGCTCCTGCTGGAAAAGGCGCCGCTGTCGCTGCCGATCCTGTGCGTCGGGGTCGGCGCGCTGGTGTTTTCGTTCGATCGCTTCGCGCCGTTCGCGCTGCACCCGATCGAGAGCCCGTTTCTGGTTGAGAAGGCAGCGGAGCTGATCGTCATCGTCTCGCTGATGGGGGCGGGGCTGAAGATCGATCGCGCGCTGAACTGGGCCAATTGGCGGTTATGTGTGCGCCTGCTTGCGATCGCGATGCCGCTGACCATCCTCGCCCTGACCTTTGCCGGGCAGACGCTGCTCGGCGTCGGCGCGGCGACGGCGCTGCTGCTCGCCGCGTCGCTTGCCCCGACCGATCCGGTGCTGGCGTCGGACGTGCAGATCGAGGAGCCGGGATCGGCGAGCGACGATGAGGCACGGTTCGCGCTGACGTCGGAAGCGGGGCTCAACGACGCGCTCGCCTTTCCGTTCGTGCATCTTGCGATCGCTGTTGCCGCTGGGGGCTGGGCGGCGTCGAACCTGGCGTCCTGGGCGCTGGACGCGGTGGTCATTCGCCTTGCGGTTGGGCTGGCGCTGGGCTGGGCCGGGGGCTGGGCGCTGGGCAAGATCATCTATCGCTTGCCCGCAGACACCAAATTGTCGCGCACCGGCGATGGCTTTGTCGCGTTGGGGGCGACGCTGGCCATCTATGCGGTGACCGAGCTGGCGCATGGCTATGGCTTTCTGGCGGTGTTCGTCGCCGGGCTGATGTTGCGGCGCGCGGCCAAGGGCAGCGATTTCAATGCGCGGATGCATGATTTCGCGGATGAGACCGAGCGGTTGCTGATGATGGCGCTGCTCGTCATGTTCGGCGGGATGCTGAGCGCGGGCGGATTGTTCGCAATGATCGGTTGGGCCGAGGTCGGCTTTGCGCTGGTCGCGATCTTCATCGTGCGGCCGCTGGCGGGCTGGATCGCGCTGGCCGGGTGCCGGCTTGCACCATTCGAGCGACCGGTGATCGCCTTCTTCGGCATTCGCGGGCTGGGATCGGTGTTTTACTTCGCTTACGGGATCAACCATGGCCAGTTCGAGGAGCCGGTGCGCCTGTGGGGCGCGCTTGGCGTGGTGATCCTGATTTCGATCCTGCTGCACGGGACGACCGCGACTCCGGCAATGCGTCTGCTCGAGCGCGGTCGAGTGCGCGCGGCGTGAGACAGAATGACGATATGAACGCGCTCGCCAAGGGCGGGCGGACCAATATTTTCGGCTTTTTCCTGCGCCTGCTCGCCCGGCTGCCGTTCCTGTTCATAGCCGGGCGACTCTATGGCGCGGAGACGGTGGGGCGGTTTGCGCTCGCCGTGGTCGTGGTTGAGCTGGCGGCGTTGCTCGCGACGCTTGGCCTCAAGCGCGGGCTCGCGCAGGCGCTCGCATCGACCGATCGGCCGCACAGCCATGTCGTGTGGGACGGGATGGTGGTCGCGTTCGTCGTCTCGATGCTCGCGAGCGCGTTGCTGTTCGTCTTTCCCGACCTGATGTTCCCCAATAGCGGGACGACGGGGCTCGACCGTTATCTGGCGGTGATTGTGTTCGCGATCGCTTGGTCTGATGTCAGCCTCGCTGCGCTCGCCTATCGCCATAATGTGAAGGCGACGGTGACCGCACGCGCGATCGTCGAACCGTGGACGATCAGCATTGCTGCATGGGTGCTCTATTATGTCTCGGCGCGCGATGGCCTCATCATGGCCTATGTGCTGTCGATGGCGGCGGCACTGGTGGCGAGCCTGATCCCGTTCATTCGCAGCTATGGCCTGCCGCACGGCTGGTCGCCGCGCGTGACGCCATTGCTTCAGCTCGCCCGACGCAACATGCCGCTCGCTGGGGCGGATGCGATCGAATGGGGTACGCGCAATATCGACCGTTTCATTCTCGGCCTGCTGTTCCCCCCGGCGATTGTCGGCATCTATTACATGGCGCAGCAGGTCTCCTCGATCCCGCAAAAGCTCAAGACCAGCTTCGATCCCGTGCTGGGTCCGGTGATTGCGCGCAATCTGGCGGCTGGGAACCGCGCGGCCATCGCGGCACAGGTGCGTCAGGTCGGCTTCTGGATCATCGCGCTACAGGCGGTGCTGCTGTTGATGGGCGGCATCCCGGCCGAAGGGGTGATGGGCGTGGTCGGGCCGCAATTCGTGGTCGGCGCCGTGGCGCTGTGCTTTCTGCTTGCCGCCGAGGTCGTCGCCACGCCCGGCGCGGTTGCCGAGGCTGGCCTTGTCTATATGGCGCGGCACCGCAATCTGGTGGTGTCGATGCTGTTGCTAGGATTTCAGGCGGCGCTGTCGTTCGCACTGGTATTTCAGGCGCGCGCTATGGGCCTCGACATCCATGTCCAGGCCGCAGGGCCGGCGGTGGCGCTGGTGCTGACGCTGGCGTTGGGGTCGACGATCAAATGCTGGATGCTGGCGCGGATGACCGGCGCGGCGGTGTTCAGCCTGCGCCCTGGCTTTGTCGCGGCAATCGTGGTGGCGGGCGCGGTCGGCTGGGCATTCACGCGGTTGCCGCCGCACCTTGAATGGCTGGAATTATCGGTCGGCATCCCCGCAATCGCCATCGTCTATTTGGCGGTGATCGCAAAATGGGCGTTTGGTCCGGAAGACCGCGCGCTGTTCAAGAAGATGCCGAAGAGCGAACCGACGCTGCCGGACGAGAAGGTTTGAGCCTGCGTTTGTCCTGAGCCTGTCGAAGGGCCGATCCTGAACCACGAGGTCCGGGAGCCGCGCTTCGACAAGCTCAGCGCAAACGGGTGTTGGACTTCCGGACTCAATGCCGGAAGTGGCGCATTCCGGTGAAGACCATGGCGAGGCCCGCTGCGTCGGCGGCGGCGATCACTTCATCGTCGCGGATCGATCCGCCGGGCTGGATCACGGCGGTGGCACCCGCCTCGACCGCGGCGAGCAGGCCGTCGGCGAAGGGGAAGAAGGCGTCCGACGCGACCGCGCTGCCGATCGTGCGCGGCTCGGCCCATCCAGCCTTGTCGGCGGCGTCCCTGGCCTTCCATGCGGCGATGCGCGCGGATTCGAGGCGATTCATCTGGCCCGCGCCGATGCCGGCGGTGCTACCGGCCTTGGCATAGACGATCGCGTTCGACTTGACGTGCTTGGCGACGGTCCAGGCGAACAGGCAATCGGCCAGTTCCTGATCCGTCGGCGCGCGCTGGGTGACGACCTTGAGCGCGTCCTGTGTCACCTGGCCGCTGTCGCGCGACTGGACCAGCGCGCCGCCGGCGATGGTTTTGAGCATCAGGCCGGGACGGGCCGGGTCGGGCAGGTCGCCGCAGATCAGCAGGCGGAGATTCTTCTTGGCGGCGAAGATCGCCTTGGCCGCGTCGCTCGCGCCGGGGGCGACGACGACTTCGGTGAAGATGTCGGTGATCGCGCGGGCGGTGTCCGCGTCGAGCGGGCGGTTCAATGCGATGATGCCGCCAAAGGCCGAAACCGAATCGCAGGCAAGCGCGGCCTTGTACGCATCGGCGAGCGTGTCGGCGGTGGCGACACCGCATGGGTTGGCGTGCTTGACGATGACCACGGTCGGCGGGCCGTCGCGGAATTCGCTGACCAGCTCAAGCGCGGCGTCGGCGTCGTTATAGTTGTTGTAGCTCAGTTCCTTGCCCTGCAGCTGCTCGGCCTGGGCGATGCCTGGCGTGGCGGGGCCGGCGGGGAGGTAGAGCGCGGCGGACTGGTGGGGGTTTTCGCCATAGCGCAGTTCCTCACCGCGCTTGAACACCATCGGCAGCGTTTCGGGGAAGCGCTCGCCCTGATCGGCGAAGGCGAACCAGCTGGCGATGGTCGAGTCGTACTGCGCGGTCAGGGCATAGGCCTTGGCGGCGAAGCGCTTGCGATCGTCCAGCGTCGTTTCGCCGCTCGCGACCACGGCATAGTCGGCGGGATCGGTGACGATCGCGACAAAGGCGTGGTTCTTGGCCGCCGAGCGGACCATCGACGGGCCGCCGATATCGATATTCTCGATAATCTCGTCGCGGCTCGCGCCCTTGGCGACGGTCTGGGCGAAGGGGTAGAGGTT
>CAZWZP010000104.1:5169-10040 GCA_964638925.1 uncultured Stakelama sp.
CTGGCCGAGGCCATGTGGCCGGCATCGTCGCGCACCGCGAGCAGGCCGCCATGCACCACCGGGTGCAGCGTCTTGACGCGGCCGTCCATCATCTCCGGGAAACCGGTGAGGTCAGAGATGTCGCGCACCGCGAGCCCGGCGTCGCGCAGCACCTTGGACGTCCCGCCGGTCGAGACGAGTTCGACTCCCTTGGCGGCAAGCGCCTGACCGAGTTCGACGATCCCGGTCTTGTCGGAAACCGAGAGGAGGGCGCGGCGGATGGGGATGCTGGTCATGGGCGGGCGCTTTACCTGTCGGAGCTTGCGCTGCAAGCCCCGAGTTGCGGCACCAGCCCGCTCCCCCACCCGGCCACCCACTTCAAGGTATCTTCGATGGGTGGCCGGGTGGGGGAGCGGGCTGGTGCCGCAACGTTTCAGCTCTGCTGAAACAGACAACTAACGCGCCCGATGGAAGAGCCAAGACACGCTCGACCCGCCAGTCAGCGCCTCGCCGGTCAGCACAAACTGTTGCGTTTCACGTGGAATGCCCTTGGCGTCGATCCACACGCTTTCCTCGATCGCGAGCGCCGCGCCACGCGCGCGGAACTGCCAGACCGAGCCGGAGCGGGTGCGAAGCAAAGCGCCCGACCCGTCGGCGGTCGGGGTCGCTTCGACGGCAGGGTGGAGGTGGAAGCGGACGGTGAAGGGGATCGCGCCGCTTTTGCCGCCGCGTTTGGCCGCCGGAAGCAGGCTGTCCTCGCCGCGCACGTCGCGGCCGTCGGTGCCGAGCGCGATGGTGCGGCGGTGGATCACGCCGTGGCGGCGGGCATAGCCGTCATGGCTTGCCTCGATCCGGCTGGCGGTGTCGGTCTCGTTGCGGCTCAGCTCCATCTCCACGACGCCGCGGCCGAGCGTGCCATCGGGATGGATTGCGGTGGAGTTGCTGTCGCGCACGACCAAAGTGGAATGGGCGGCGGTGGTGCGCAGCCCTTCGGTCAATGCGGCGGGCAGGCGCAGGTCTGCGCCGCGCGCGCCGCCGCAACTGACCACGATCCGCTCCGCGCCATCGGAGAATTCAAAGGCAAGGGTGGAGGCGCAGCCGCCCGCCATCACCCGCGCGATCGGCGGCGGGGCAGCGTCCATGATCAGCACCGTCCCCTGCTGGGCAAGCCGCTGATAGCCCCATTCATGCGCCTGCCGCAGCGGGCGGACGCGCGCGCCGGTGGCAGCGACGGTCTGTTCGATCACGTCGCCGGAGATGGGAATCCCGCCCTGCCAACTGGCGAGCCCGCCATCGCCGTGGCTGACGCCGAGCAGGGCGGAGACCATGCGGTCGATCGCGTTGGTGAGAAACCCGGGGGCATCGAGCCGGCGCGCGGCATAGGTTTCGCGCAGCAGCGTGAGCAGCTGGATCGCATCGAGCAGGGCAGCGGGTGAGCGGCCGGTGATGCCGCCGTCGCGGCTGACCGCTCCGGTGATCGCGCGGGACAGTCCCGCCTCGCCGAATGATCGGCGCGGGTCGCCTCCGGGAATCATCAGCCCGGCGGTAAGCACCCCGGACCACGCAGCGATGCGCGGCGCCCCGGTCGGCGCGCGATCGGCGGCGCGGTCGAGATGGCGTGCGCCCCGGGCAAGCGCGTGAAGCACCTGGGAGCGATAGACGAGGTCGGTGCTCGACAGGATTAGCGGCGCGTGCGCGGTCCAGAACTGCAGGCGGCGGCCCCAGAGATCGGCACGCCATGCGGGATCGGCAACCTTGCCCGCGTGCGCCGCCAGCCAGCCACGCATCAGCGCCTCGGCGATCGGCGCGGCCTGTTGCCGGGTGGCGACGGTGGACAGGTCGCGCAGCCAGGCAAAGCTGTGCAGATGCTCGCCAAAGGCGGTGGACCAGCCGGGGCGGGCGAAATCCAGCGCGGTGACGTCATGGCTTTCGCCGCGGAACATCAGCTTGCCGTCGAGCAGTGCGTTGCCGCGCGCCGGGTCGCCCATGAACGGATCGTCGGTCACCGCGATCAGCTTGAGCGGGTGGCGACCCTTCAGCCGCAGCGAATGGATCGGGGTGCGCCAGCTCAAGCGGAACAGCTTTTCGGAAATGCGGTCGGCCAGCGACAGGCCACGATCGCCTCCGACCCGGATGAGCCGCTTGCCCCGCTCGATCCCGTCATCGGCCGCCCCGTCGGCGGGCTCATCCCCGCCAATGCTCACCCCGCCCGCAACGCGGCGATATTGTCGGCATAGGCCGAGGGGCCGCCCTTGAACGCCGCCGTGCCGGCGACGAGGGCATCCGCGCCGGCCGCGATCACCCGTGCGGCATTACTGCGATCGACCCCGCCATCGACCTCCAGGTCGATCGACCGGCCGCTGGTGTCGATCTTCGCGCGCAGCGTCGAGATCTTCGCCAGCTGGCTCTCAATGAACTTCTGCCCGCCGAAACCGGGGTTGACGCTCATCACCAGGATCAGGTCGATCAGATCCATCACTTGATCGACGACATCGACCGGCGTCGCGGGATTGAGGACGACGCCAGCGCGCTTGCCCAGCGCTTTGATCGTCTGAAGCGTGCGGTGAAGGTGCGGGCCGCTTTCGGGATGGACCGACAGGCAATCGGCCCCGGCCTCGGCAAACGCCTCCAGCATCGGATCGACTGGCGCAATCATCAGATGGACGTCGAACGGCTTGGCGCTGTGCGGGCGCAGCGCCTTGATCACCGCCGGGCCGATCGTGATATTGGGGACGAAATGCCCGTCCATCACGTCGATATGAATCCAGTCGGCCCCCGCTGCGTCGATCGCGCGCACTTCCTCGCCCAATTTGGCGAAATCGGCGGACAGGATGGACGGGGCGATACGGACCGGGTTCATGGCCTCTCCTTTATCACCTCAGGATCAGGCGGCAACGCGCATCAGCCGCACCATGAAAAAGCCGTCGAGCCCGCCTTGTTCCACGAGCATCCCGGGCAGAGTACGCAGCCAGCCGCGTTGATGCGCGACCACCCCTTCGGGTAGCTCGTCGGGCAGGACCGGGTCGATCGCGAACTCTGGGTGTTCGGTCAGGAAACGCTCGATCTGCTGTTCACCCTCTTCGGGTTCGAGCGAGCAGGTGGCATAAACAAGCAGCCCGCCCGGGCGGACCCAGCGCGCTGCACGGGGCAGGAGCTGTGCCTGAAGCTCGGCCATCTCCGCGATCAGGCGCGGGCGGACGCGGTGGAGCACATCGGGGTGGCGGCGGAAGATGCCGGTCGCGCTGCACGGCGCGTCGAGCAGCACGGCGTCGGCCTCGAAGCCAGGTTCCCATTTGAGCAGGTCGGCGGCGACGACCTTGGCCGACAGGCCGGTGCGTTCGAGATTTTCGTGAAGTCGCGCCAGACGACTTTCCGAGGCGTCGACGGCGGTGACGTCCCATCCGGCGGCGGCGAGCTGGAGCGTCTTGCCCCCTGGCGCGGCGCACAGGTCGAGCGCGGCGCCCGATCCGCCCCCGATCAAACGCGCGGGGAGCGAGGCGGCGATATCCTGCACCCACCAGTCACCCTCGGCAAAGCCTTCATGCTCGACGATGCTGGTGCCCGCGGCGACACGGACATGGCCGGGGAGCAGGCTCTCCCCCTCGGCGGAGGCTCCGCCGCGCAATGTCAGGTCGAGCGGGGGCGGGGCGGCGATCGCGGCGCAGGCGGCGTCGGCGACACGCTCGCCCCAATTGCCGGCGATGCGGGCATAGACGTCGCCCGGCAGCGCGGGCGGGTCGGTCAGGACCGCGTTCTGACGCATCAGCGTGCCGAACACGCCATGGACCAGCTTGCGCGGGCCGCCATCGACCAAGGGCAGCGCGGTCGAGATCGCCGCGTGCGGCGGGGTACCGAGCCGCAACGCCTGAACCAGCGCGATGCGCAGGACGAAGCGCGCCTTGGCGTCATCGGGCAGGCGATTGCGCGTGGCGCTGTCGATCAGGTCGTCGAGATCGACGAGGCGGCGCAGAGTCTCGGCCGCGATGGCATGGGCGAGGCCGCGATCGGAGGGGGCGAGCCCTTGGGTCGAGGCGTCGAGTGCCTGTTCGATGGCAAGGCCGCGGCGGAGCACGGCGTCGAGCAGGCGCAGCGCGGCGCGGCGGGCGGGGGTGCCGGGCGGATCTGCGGGGCGGGGCGGGGGGCGATGACCGGAAGTGCGGGGCATCAGCGCCCCCTACGCCGATTTCTGCGCGGGTTCACCCCCAAAGCATCATCCGCGCCGGTTGGGATCGAGTGCGCTGCCGCGACGGGGCGTCGCGCGGACGCCAAGCGCGGACGGGCGCTCGGCGGGCGTTGGTGCGGCGAACACGTCCAGCGGGGCGCTGTGGCCCATGGTGACGGCCAGTTCCTCCAGCGCCGCGATGCGGTTGCCGGTGTCGGGATGGGTCGAAAACAGGCTGTCGCCGCCGCGCGCGAGGCCGGGGACGATATAGAGCTGCGCCGCCGCCGGGTTGCGCTCGGCAACCGGGTTGGGGATGGCCGCAGCCCCGCGCGCAAGCTTGGCCAAGGCCGAGGCGAGCGCGCGGGGATTGCCGGAAATCTCGGCCCCGCCCCTGTCCGCGCCATATTCACGCGTGCGGCTGATCGCCATCTGCACGATCATCGCGGCAAAGGGTGCGACGATGACGGCGAGGATCGTCGCGAGCACCGCACCGCGATTGTCTGCGCCGCCCAGGCGGTGCGATTGTCGTCGCGGAAGAACAGCCCGAAATTGGCGAGCATCGATACCGCACCCGCGATCGTCGCGACCATGGTCATGATCAGCGTGTCGCGGTTGCGGACATGCGCGAGCTCATGCGCCATTACGCCGGCAACCTCCTCCCGGTTGAGGATATTGAGCAGGCCGGTGGTTGCGGCGACGGCGGCATTTTCGGGGTTGCGGCCGGTGGCGA
>CAZWZP010000105.1:0-7392 GCA_964638925.1 uncultured Stakelama sp.
GGAGCGGGCCTGTGCCGCCTGACGGAAAACGAATCTAGCCTCCGCGCAGGGTGATCGACGGCGGGTCGCTCGCCGGGAAGCTGTCGTCCAGCTCCGCGTCCAGCTCGGCCTCCTGCTTGTTGTGTGCGATGCTGGCCTCCATCCGCGCGAGTTGCTCCGGCGTCGCCTCACCCTGATGCTGCGCCTTCCAAGTCGCATAGGGCATCCCGTAGATCGCCTTACGCGCAGCATCGCGGTCGAGCTTACCTCCGCTCGCCTCGCTCACCCAGTCCGCCAGGCAGTTGCGGCAGAAGTCCGCAAGGCCCATCAGCTCGATATTCTCGGCATCGGTGCGGTGGCGCAGATGGCGGATGAGGCGGCGGAATGCCTGTGCGGCAGTGCGGTCGTCGATATTGTCCAGCGTTGTCACAATGACGCCTCCACGGTTGAATAGTGCGCATTTGGCGTTAGGGACCGGCAGAGACAAGACATGGAGAATTCGGCGATGACGAAGGCAATGGCACCGCGGTCGCGCAAGGTGCGCGTTCTGGCGACGCTCGGCCCCGCCAGCAACACGCCGGAGATGATCGCCGCGCTCCACGCCGCCGGTGCCGACGCCTTTCGCATCAACATGAGCCATGGCGATCAGGAATCGAAAATCCCGATGATCGCTGCGATCCGCGCGCTGGAGAAAACCACCGGCCGCCCGACCACGATCCTGGCCGATCTTCAGGGCCCGAAGCTGCGCGTCGGCAAGTTTGCCGAGGGTAAGGTGACGCTGGCGACCGGTGCATCCTTCCGCCTCGACCGTGACCCGACGCCGGGCGATGCGACCCGCGTCGAGCTGCCGCATCGCGAGATTTTCGAGGCGGTGACCGAGGGTGCTCGCCTGCTGCTCGACGACGGCAAGATGGTGCTGCGTGTCACCGGCTATGGCGACGGCACTATCGACACGCGCGTCGAGGTCGGCGGCGTCTTGTCCAATTCCAAGGGGTTGAACGTCCCCGACATGGTCCTGCCGCTCGCCGCGCTGACCGAAAAGGATCGCAGCGACCTGGCCTTTGCCGTGGCGCAGAAGGTGGACTGGATTGCCCTGTCTTTCGTCCAGCGCCCCGAGGATCTGGCCGAGGCGCGCCGCCTGATCGGGCCGGGCGGCCCTGCCCTGCTCGCCAAGATCGAAAAGCCGAGCGCAGTCGCCCGGCTCGATGAGATTGTCGAGGCGTGCGACGGCGTGATGGTCGCGCGCGGCGATCTGGGCGTCGAACTGCCGCCGCAGAACCTGCCGCCGATGCAGAAGCGGATCGTCGAAACCTCGCGCCGCATGGGCCGCCCGGTGATCGTCGCGACGCAGATGCTCGAATCGATGATCACCTCGCCCTCCCCGACCCGCGCCGAGGTGTCGGACGTCGCGACCGCAGTCTATGACGGTGCCGACGCAATCATGCTGTCAGCCGAGAGCGCTGCGGGCCAGTGGCCGATCGAGTCGGTGACGATGATGGATGCCATCGCCGATTCTGTCGAGCGCGACCCGGCGCATGGCGACCGCGTGCACTTCAGCGTGATGAAGCCCGATCCTACCACTGCAGACGCGCTCGCCGAAGCGGCCAAGTCGATCGCGGCGAATGTGTCGGCGAGCGCGATCATCTGCTTCACCATGTCCGGCTCGACCGCGCGGCGCATCGCCCGCGAGCGGCCGTCGGTGCCGATCCTGGTGCTGACGCCAAAGGCTGAGACCGCGCGCCGCATGGGCCTGCTATGGGGTACCCATGCAGTGCATACCAAGGACGTCGATTCGTTCGAGGAAATGGTCGCCAAAGCAAAGCGCATGGCAATGCGTCAGGGGATCGCCAAGGGCGGCGACCGCGTCGTCGTCTGCGCCGGCGTCCCGTTCGGCACGCCGGGATCGACCAACGTGCTGCACGTCGTGACGCTGGTCGGGGATGAACTGAAGGGGCGCGATTAAGCCGACAACAGCCCGGCGGCGACCAATTCGCGCCGGGCGTCCGCTTCCTGCGTGAACAGCACCGAGCGGATCCCCAGCGCCTGCGCCCCCGCCACATTCGCGGCATTGTCGTCGATGAACACCGCCTCATGCGGCTCCAGCCCGAAACGGGCGAGCGCGAGGCGGTAGATGGCGGGATCGGGCTTCACCAGCTTCTCGTCGCCCGAGACGACGACATCGCGGAAGCGGTCGAACAGGTCGCTCCATTCGGCACGGAAGGGTGGCCAAAATTCATGGCTGAAATTGGTGATCGCGAACAGCGGCACCCCCGCAGCGTCAAGCTGCGCGACCAGTTCGTGCATTCCCGGAACCGGCCCGCCGACGCTTTCGTTGAAGCGCGGCCCCCAGGCTGCGATCAGATCGGCGTGCTGCGGGAATCGCGCGATCAGCTCGGCCGAGGTGTCGGCGAAGTCACGCCCGGCATCATGCTGAAAATGCCACTCCAGCGTGACAACATCGCGCACAAACGCGTCGAGCGCCCGATCGTCACCGATCAGGCGCTCGTATAGGAACCGCGGATGCCAGGTGAAGAGGACGTTGCCGATATCGAAGATAACGGCGCGCACGGCCCTCTCGCCCTGCGCCGGAATCAGCCCTGGCGGGCCTTGAAGCGACGCTGCGTCTTGTTGATGACGTACACGCGGCCGCGACGACGGATCACGCGGTTGTCGCGGTGACGCCCCTTGAGCGACTTCAGGCTGTTCACGATCTTCATGACCGATTCTCTACTATCTTGAATTATGGCGGGTGCCGGAAAAGAGGCGCTCGCCTAGTCGGGACAGGCCGACAAGTCAAGGAAAGCTTGGCAACGGAACCCACATCCCCGTAACGATGTTGAACCGTTGAGCCGTGGCGTGTGCACGGCAGGAGGATGTGTCCGATGAAGACCCGTGCAATGCTTGCCCTCGCTTTCTCCGCCGCCGCGCTGGCGGGCTGCTCGACCACCATGGGTGGCTCCGCCCCGGTCGATGTGACCCGCTATCACCTCTCCCAGCCGATCCCGGCGGGGACGCTGGCGGTCCAGCCGGTCAGCGGCACAGCAAGCCCCGAGGCACAGCTGTATCTGGATGCCGTCGCCACAACGATGGGCGGCATGGGCTTCGCCGCCGCACCCGATTCTGCCACGGCTGACTATCTCGCCACCGTCGATTTCCGCCGCACCGCTCGCGGCCAGGTCCGCACGCGCCCGCCCGTCACCATCGGCATCGGTGGTGGCAGCTATGGCGGCGGTGTCGGAGTCGGCGCAGGCGGGAGCGTCGGGATCGGCAGCAAGACCAAGACCGTCTATGCGTCCGAACTCGCCGTCCAGTTGCGTCGCCGCGGCGACAATAGCGTGATCTGGGAGGGCAAGGCGATGACCGAGACGCTCGGCGCCGCTGACGGCACGCAGCCGACCGACACCGCGACCAAGCTGTCAAATGCGCTGTTCAAGGGCTTTCCGGGCCAGTCGGGGATCACTATCACGGTGAAATGAGCATTCACCTGAACGCCGCGTTCGACAGCGGAAACATTCGCCTGATCGACATCGACGGGGACACCGTCGATGTCGAGATCGTCCCTGACCACCAGTCCGACTTTTTCCAGTGGTTCCACTTCCGCGTCGCCGGCGCAAAGGGCCGGACGCTGACCTTCCGCATCGTCAATGCGGGCAAGGCGGCCTATGCGTTCGGCTGGCCAGGGTATCGCGCGCGGGTGAGCACCGATCGTGTCGCGTGGCGGCTCACCGATGGCAGCTATGAAGCGGGCGTGTTCAGCTTCACCCACAGCTTCGACAGCGATGTCGCGTGGTTCGCTTATTTCGCGCCCTACAGCATGGAGCGCCATGCCGATTTGATCGCGCGCATGGCCGGTCAGCCGGGCGTGACGCATCGCGAGCTGGGCCAGACGCTAGACGGGCGCGCGATGGACCTGCTCACGCTCGGCACCGGGCCGAAACAGGTGTGGCTCTATGCCCGCCAGCACCCCGGCGAAGCGATGGCCGAATGGTGGGCCGAAGGCGCGCTGGAAAAGCTGACCGACCCCGACGACGCGACCGCACAGGCGCTGCGGGCCAAGGCAACCTTCCACATCGTCCCCAACATGAACCCGGACGGCAGCTTCCGTGGCCATCTGCGCACCAATGCGGCGGGGGTGAACCTCAACCGCGAATGGCATTCTCCGACGCTGGAGCAGAGCCCAGAAGTCTTCCTCGTCCGCGCGGCGATGGACGAGACCGGGGTCCACTTCGCGATGGACGTGCATGGCGATGAGGCGATCCCGGCGAATTTCCTGGCGGGGTTCGAGGGGATTCCGAGCTGGACCGACGCGCTGGGCGAGAAATATTACGAATTCGGCCGCCGCCTCGCCGCCGCGACCCCGCTGTTCCAGCTCGAAAAGGGCTATGACAAGTCCGCGCCGGGGCAGGCAAATCTGTCGATGTCGACCAACCAGCTCGCCGAGCGCTTTGGCGCGGTGTCGATGACGCTGGAAATGCCGTTCAAGGACCACGACCCCAGCCCCGATGCCGAGTTCGGCTGGTCGCCGGAACGGTGCAAGGCGCTCGCCCATGCGTGCCTCGACACGCTGGCGGGCATGATCGACGAAATCTAGAACGATGTTGGGGGGAATGATGATTGCACTGGCCTTCCCAGCAATTGCATTGGCTCAGGCGGCGCTTCCCCCCAAGCTCGGCGAGCCCTGGATCGGCGCGGACGGGAATCAGCGCGAGGCCACGATCGGATTGCAGATCGACCGCAGCGCCGAGCCCGACCCCGAACTGGTGCGCGGGCTGGAGATCAACTGGAAAGACTTCCCCTACCAGCAAGGGCGGTTTCCGGTCGCGGTAGCTGACGCTGACGACCACGGCGTCACGGTTGGCATCATGCTCGACGTCGCAACGACCGGCGTCCCGCAGTCCTGCCGCATTGCGACGACAAGCGGGAAGGCGGCGTTTGATAGTCACGCCTGTCCGCATCTCATGCGCTATGTGCGCTTCTATCCGGCGCTGAACCGGTCGGGTAAGCGCCTTGGCGGGACGCTGGCGATCCGCGTGCGTTATACCGCCGGGCGGGTCCGGATCGAGACCACAGCGGGCAGCGTTATGCCGATGGTCGCGCGCCCGACGCCGAAGCCGCTTACGCCGATCGACGCCGCGACCATTGGGTTCGGCCCGGACGACGGCCTTCCGCCGACCGTCTATGGAACCAGCGGATCGCTAAGGGTCGAGGCGGATGGCAGCGTCAGCGGCTGTATGCTGGCGGCACCGACGCAGGTCGACGCCTTCGACGTGAAGATGTGCGAGCGGCTGCGTGCGGTGAAGTTCGAACCCGCGCGCGAACGCGACGGGCAAGCTGTGGCTGCGCGCTACAATTTTGGTATGAGCCGACCGCGGTGATCATCCGCACCGGCCAACTCGACCACCCACAGGTGATCGCGCTGCTTGAACTGCACGCACGCGAGATGGCGGATCATTCGCCGCCCGGCACCTGTCATTTTCTCGACCTGTCCGGGCTCAAGACTCCCGACATCAGCTTTCTGAGCGCATGGGATGGCGACGCCCTGCTCGGCGTCGGCGCGCTCAAGCAACTCGATCCGCTAACCGGTGAGGTCAAATCGATGCGCGTCACCGCCGCCGCGCGCGGACAGGGTGTGGGGTTCGCGATCCTTGACCATATCGCCGGCCTCGCCCGCGAGCGCGGCTATACCGCGCTCAAGCTGGAAACTGGCACCGGGCCGTTGTTCGAGGCGGCGCACGTCCTCTATCGCCGCTACGGCTTTGTCCCCTGCCCGCCCTTTGCGGGCTATATCGAAAGCGATTTCAACCTTTTCTACGCGCTCGACCTGACCGAACCTCAGTTCCAGTAATCGAGCATGTCGGCGGTGATCCAGCCGTTGACGTAATTGAGGTAAAAGGCCGCGAACAGCACGGTCCCGACGATCGTCGTCCATTTGGCGATTGCCCCCGCGTGAAAGCGCTGCGGCGCGCTTTCCGCCTGGCCCTTGACCAGCTGGTCGCCCGCCTCGACCCCGGTGCGCGCGAAGAAGGGCAGCACCAGGAACAGGGCGAGGAACCAGAACAGGAAATAGATTGCGAGCGCACTGAACCAGTTCATTGCATCACACCTCGATCAGCATCACGTCCATCACCGGCTTCTTGCCGGTATAGCGCACCGCCACCCGCCGCGCCGCCAGCCGGATCTGCTCGCGCAGATTGTCGCGGTCCCCGCCACGTGCCTCGCCCACCACCTTGGCCACCGCAGCGCTGGCATCGGCGATCAGACCATCGCGATCCTCTTCGGCCGGAACGCCCTGAATGGTCACTTCCGGCTGGCCGGCGAGCTTGCCATTGGCCTTGATCGCCACCGCGACCGACATCTGGCCGTACAGGCCGAGCTTGCGCCGTTCATTCATCGTCGTGCCATCGGCAGGCAGGATGACGTCGCCGTCGAGCACCAGTCGCCCGGCAGGCGCGTTGCCGACCTTTTTCGGCTTGCCCGGCGCCAGGCGGATGATCTCGCCGTTGTTCTGCACCACCGCATTGGGGATGCCGTGCGCGCGGCCGAAACGTGCTTGCTCCGCGATATGGCGCATCTCGCCATGGACGGGGACGAGGATGTCGGGGCGGATCCAGTCATACATCGCCGCCAGCTCCGGGCGACCCGGGTGACCGGAGACATGCACGAACGCCTGACGGTCGGTGATCATCTCGACCCCCTTGCCCGCCAGCACGTTCATGATCCGCCCGATCGCCATTTCATTGCCGGGGATCTGCTTGGACGAGAAGACGACGGTATCGCCGGATTCGAGCTTAAGCTGATGCGTCTCGTCGGCGATGCGGGCGAGCGCGGCGCGCGGTTCGCCCTGCCCGCCGGTGGCAATGATCATCACCTTGTCGCGCGGCAGCTTCATCGCGGTCTCGAAATCGACCGTCTCGGGGAAGTCGCGCAGATAGCCGGTCGCCTTGGCGACGCGCAGGATGCGGTCGAGCGAGCGTCCGGCTACGCACATCGCGCGGCCGGTGTCCTTCGCAACCTCGCCCAGCGTCTGGAGCCGGGCGGCGTTGGAGGCGAAGGTGGTGACGAGCACGCGGCCCTTGATACCCGCGACGACCTCATCCAGCCCCTCACGCACTGCGGTTTCGGAGCCCGAAGCTTCGGGATTAAAGACGTTGGTCGAATCGCACACCAGCGCGAGCACGCCTTCGTCGCCCACGGCGGTCAGTTCCGCAGCGGTCGACGCGTCGCCCATCACCGGCGTATCGTCGATCTTCCAGTCGCCGGTGTGGAACACGCGGCCATAGGGCGTGTCGATCAGCACCGCGTTCCCCTCAGGGATCGAGTGCGCGAGCGGCAGATAGCGGATGCCGAACGGGCCGATCTGGAACGGCTCCTCTTCGCGCACGACGTTCAGCTCGACGCGGTCGGCGATGCCCT
>CAZWZP010000105.1:7464-9873 GCA_964638925.1 uncultured Stakelama sp.
GCCCGCAAGGTACGGCAGCGCGCCGATATGATCCTCATGCCCATGCGTCAGCACGATGCCGAGCAGGTCGTCCAGCCGCTCCTCGATAAACTGCAGGTCGGGCAGGATCAGGTCGATGCCGGGATAGTCGGGCGTGCCAAAGATCACGCCGCAATCGACCATGATCCACTTGCCGTTGCAGCCATAGAGGTTGACGTTCATGCCAATCTCACCCGAGCCACCGAGCGCGAGGAAGAGGAGTTCTTTACCGGGGGTCACATGTTTCCAGTCTGATAAACGGCCATTTGCCCTGAGCCTGTCGAAGGGCTGTGCCGCGAACGATGTGGCGGGAACAGGGCTTCGACAGGCTCAGCCCGAACGGCGTTAGTGGGATATGGCCCCGCGATCAAACGCTCGATGCCCCCGCCCGCTCCCAGAGCATCGCGAGCCCCTGAATCGTCAGGTCCGGCTCGATCACGTCGAACGCATCGGTCTGCTTTTCGAACAGCACCGCAAGGCCGCCGGTGGCGATCACCTTGACCGGGCGGCCGATCTCCGCCTTCATCCGCGCGACCAGCCCCTCGATCATCGCGATATAGCCCCAGTAAATGCCGATATGCATCTGATCGACCGTGTTGCGGCCGATGACGCTGGTGTTCGCCGGCGCCTCGATCGCGATGCGCGGCAGCTTGGCGGCGGCGGTGACCAAAGCGTCGAGCGACAGGTTGATGCCGGGCGCGATGATCCCGCCCTTGTACGCGCCGGTATAGTCGGCGACGTCGAATGTGGCGGCGGTGCCGAAATCGACGACGATCAGGTCGCCGCCGTACTTGTGATGCGCGGCGAGGATGTTGAGCGCGCGGTCGGCGCCGACGCTCTGCGGCTCCTCGACATCCAGCGCGATCGGCCAGCCGTCGCGCCCCGCGACCATCGGCGTGCAGCGGAAGTATTTCTGCGCCAGCACCTCCAGATTATGGAGCGCGCGCGGGACGACGGTGCCGATGATGACGCCGGTAACGACGCTGCGCTCATAGCCCTCCAGCGCAAGCAGCTGGCTCAGCCACACCGCATATTCGTCGGCCGTGCGGCGCGGATCGGTCGCGATGCGCCAGCGCGCCTTGATCTCACGCCCCTGCACGAGCGCGAAAACGATGTTGGTGTTGCCGGCGTCGATCGCGAGCAGCATGAAATGGTCCTTCAGATCAGGAAGACGTCGCCAGCATGAATGACATGCCGCGACCCATCGGCCAAGCGCAGGATCAACGCGCCGTCGGTGGAGAGACCGTCGAACAGCCCGTCATGGGCCGTGCCGTGGGGCAAGCGCGCGGTGAGCGCGGTACCGGTCGGATGCGCGCGGGCGAGCCAACGCTGGCGGACCGGCTCCAGCCCCTCCGCGCGCCAGCGCGATAGCCAGCGCGCGAAGCTTTCGGCCAGCACTTCGGCAAAGGTCGTGGCGTCCACGACGGCACCCTGCGCGCTAAGGCTGGTGGCGGGACGATCGGGCAGGTCGGGATGGTGCGCAAGGTTGACGCCAATCCCGACCACGACTGCGTCGCCAGCGCGCTCGAGCAGCACGCCCGACAGCTTCGCGCCGTCGATCAGCAGGTCGTTGGGCCATTTGATCGTCGCGCCCGTCGGGAGGAAAACGCGCACCGCCTCCTCCAGCGCCACCGCCGTCACTAGCGCTAGCGTCGGCGCAGGCGGGTCGGTTGGGCGCAGGCGGACGAGCGTGCTGCCATAGAAGTTGCCGACCGGCGATTCCCACGCCCGGCCCTGTCGTCCCTTGCCCGCCGTCTGGCGTTCAGCGCGCAGCCACGCCCCTTCGCTCGCGCCCGCCGCAGCGAGCGCCAGCATGTCGGCGTTGGTGGAACCCGTCTCCTCGACGACGCGGATCAGAACAGCGCCTTCGCCGCCGCCATCGACCATGCGCCGAGCACCGGGATCAGCAGATAGCCGAGCGGCGAGACGAACACCGCTGCTGCGGCGATCAGCCCGCCCTCAAGCGCGCTGTCGCTCTTGGCATAGGCCGGTGCAGGCTCGTCGAAATACATGGTCTTGACGATCTTGAGGTAGTAGAACGCCCCGATCACCGACGCCGCGATACCGATCGCCGCGAGCGCGAACAGGTCCGCCTTCACCGCCGCCTCGAACACCGCGAACTTGGCCCAGAAGCCGAACAGCGGCGGGATGCCCGCCAGGCTGAACGTGGAGATCGCCAGTGCCGCCGCCAGCGCGGGTCGCGTGCGCGACAAGCCCGACAGGCTGGCGATCGTCTCGACCGGCTGGCCATCGGCGTCGCGCATCTGCAGCACGACGAGGAAGCTGCCCAGCGTCATCACCACATAGATGGTGAGATAGGTCAGCACGCCCGCCACGCCCTCTGCCGTACCGGCGGCAAGGCCGATCAGCGCAAAGCCGACATTGTTGATC
>CAZWZP010000106.1:0-1288 GCA_964638925.1 uncultured Stakelama sp.
CGTCGCGCGCGCGGCGCTGGCTGTTGAGGCTTTCGCGCAGGAACTGGACGTTGGAGACGCCGGGGATTTCGACCGGATACTGGAAGCCGAGGAACAGGCCGGCGGCGGCGCGCTCATGCGGTTCGAGGTCGAGCAGGTCGATGCCGTTGAAGGTCACGCTGCCCTCGGTCACTTCGTAACCGGGGCGACCGCCGAGAACATAGCCGAGCGTCGACTTGCCCGCGCCGTTGGGGCCCATGATCGCATGAACCTCGCCCGCATTGAGGCTGAGGGTCAGGCCCTTGAGGATCGGCTTGCCGTCGATTTCGGCGTGGAGATTGGTGATCTGGAGCATGTTATCCTGCGTGCGAAATCTGAACAGCGTCACCCTGAACTTGGCTCAGGGGCCACCCATCCACAGGCGGCTCAGCCGCTGGTGGCGCGGTGGATGCTGAAACAAGTTCAGCATGACGGAAGAAAGGGAATGGAGCGGCGATCACCGCGGCTTCTCCTGCGGCTTCGTCCCGCCCAGCGTGATCGCGGGGGTGCCGCTTTCGTCCTTGGGCGGGGGCGGGAGCTTGCCCAGGCGGTTGGGGTCTTCGTCCTTGGTGCCGCCGACGACCGGGCCGACGGCTGGCGTCTTGGGCGCTTCGGGCTTGAGCGACACGCCGAGGCCGAGCTTCGGCTCAGTGGTCATGATCTTGGGTGCGGTCGCGGTGAGGCCCGCGCCGGTGCCGCCGCAATATTCCTGGCCCACGGTAGAGGTCACGCAATCGGGCAGCGCGGTGCAGGCGGCGTCGTCGATCCGCTTGGTGCCGGACGATTTGAACACGCGGCAGTTGATCAGGCGACCATCGGGCGCGCGGTCGAACACCAAGGCGACGCGACCGACCTTGGCGGTGATGACCACTTCCTCATATTCGGGCTCGGGCGCGGCGACCGCGTCCTGCGGCAACGCAACCAGAAGGGTGGCGGCGAGGATCATCACGCGCGCTTCCCCCCAAATACACCGTCACCCTGAACTTGTTTCAGGGTCCACCCTTCCACGGGCGACGTCGTCGCTTGTGAAGCGGTGGATGCTGAAACAAGTTCAGCATGACGGAGGGTGGGGTTGGTGGCGGGCAACATCATCCCACGCTGCCTTCCAGCGAAATGCCGAGCAGCTTCTGCGCCTCGACCGCGAATTCCATCGGGAGCTGCTGGAGCACTTCCTTGGCGAAGCCGTTGACGATCAGCGCGACGGCAGCTTCCTGATCCAACCCACGTTGCATGGCGTAGAACATCTGGTCCTCACTGATCTTGCTCGTGG
>CAZWZP010000106.1:1298-9829 GCA_964638925.1 uncultured Stakelama sp.
AAGGATTCCTGACTTCGATATACGGCACGGTGTGCGCGCCGCATTCGGAGCCGAGCAACAGGCTGTCGCACTGGGTGAAGTTGCGCACGCCCTCTGCGCCTGGCGCGACGCGGACGAGGCCGCGATAGGTGTTGTTCGAGCGGCCCGCGCTGATCCCCTTGGAGATGATCGTCGAGCATGATCCCTTGCCATTGTGGATCATCTTGGTGCCGGTATCGGCCTGTTGGCGGTTGTTGGTGACCGCGACCGAATAGAATTCGCCGACGCTGTTTTCGCCGTTGAGGACGCAGCTGGGATATTTCCAGGTGATCGCGCTGCCGGTTTCGACCTGGGTCCAGCTGACCTTAGAGTTGCGGCCCTGACACAGCGCGCGCTTGGTCACGAAATTATAGATGCCGCCCTTGCCGTTCTCGTCGCCCGGATACCAGTTCTGGACCGTGCTGTACTTGATCTCGGCATCGTCGAGCGCGATCAGCTCGACCACGGCGGCGTGGAGCTGGTTCTCGTCGCGCATCGGCGCGGTGCAGCCTTCGAGATAGCTGACATAGCTGCCCTTGTCGGCGACGATCAGCGTGCGTTCGAACTGGCCGGTATTTTCGGCGTTGATGCGGAAATAGGTCGACAGCTCCATCGGGCAGCGCACGCCCTCCGGGATATAGACGAAGGTGCCGTCGCTGAAGACCGCGCAGTTGAGGGCGGCGAAGTAGTTGTCGTGCATCGGCACGACCTTCCCCAGCCACTTCTTCACGAGGTCCGGATATTCGCGGATCGCTTCGGAGATGCTGCGGAAGATGACGCCGGCGGCTTCGAGTTCCTCGCGGAAGGTGGTGGCGACCGAGACGCTGTCGAACACCGCGTCGACCGCGACCTTGCGCGCGCCCTCGACCCCGGCGAGCACCTTTTGCTCCTCGATCGGGATGCCGAGCTTTTCATAGACGCGCAGGATTTCGGGATCGACCTCGTCCAGGCTGCCGAGCTTGGGCTTCGCCTTGGGTTCCGCGTAATAATAGGCGTCCTGATAGTCGATCGGGTCGATGTCGAGCTTGGCCCAGTCGGGCGCGGTCATGGTGAGCCAGTGGCGAAACGCCTTGAGCCGCCAGTCGAGCATCCATTCGGGCTCGTTCTTCTTCGCCGAGATGAAGCGGACGGTGTCCTCGCTCAACCCCTTGGGCGCGAAGTCCTGTTCGATGTCGGAGGAGAAGCCCCACTCATACTTCTTGTTGGCGGCGGCGATCGCCTCTGCGTTCTTCGTGGCCATTATGCGATTACCGGCTGGGAGGAGAGGGAGGCGAGGGTGACGCCCGCGAGCGCGCCGCGGACCGATGCGTTGACGCTGTTCCAGTGCGGCTTCACGCGGCAGTCGCTTTGAATCGCGCAGTCATGCTTGCCGCTGTCGACGCACGCGGTGAGCGCGATCGGCCCCTCGATTGCCTCGACGATGTCGGCGAGGCTGATCGCGGCGGGCGGGCGGGCGAGGCGGAAGCCGCCGCCGGTGCCGCGTGCGCTTTCGATCAGGCCGGCGGACGACAGGCGGCTGACCAGTTTCTGGACGGTCGGGAGCGGAAGGCCGGTCTCGTCCGCCAGCAGCGTCGCGTTCAGCCGCCCGCTGACGCCGCAATGGCGCGCGGCGGCAGAGAGCATAACGACTGCGTAATCGGTTTGAGCGGAAAGCCGCATGGGGTCCTTCGTTGCGAGCGATTCTTAAATCGGAATGATTCCGTCCGATTGGGCAGATGGGCTTGGTCGTAGCGTTCGTCAACCCGTCGCACTATGGGGCGGACATGCTCTACGACCTTCTGAAGCCGCTGATCTATACCCTCGATGCCGAACGCGCGCACCGGCTCGCGATCCGGGCGGCGGCGCTGTCGTCGGGCGGCACGATCCCGCAGGTGCGGCCGGTCACCATTGGGGGCTTGGAGTTCCCCAATCCGGTCGGGCTGGCGGCGGGGCTCGACAAGGATGGCGAGGCGATTGACGGGCTGATGGGGCTCGGTTTTGGCAGCGTCGAGATCGGGTCGCTGACCCCGCACCCGCAGGCGGGCAATCCCAAGCCGCGATTGTTCCGGCTGGTCGAGGATCGCGCGGTGGTGAACCGCATGGGGTTCAACAATGGCGGCATCGATGCGGCGCTGGAGCGGGTCAAGCGCGCGAAGCGGCCGGGCGTGCTCGGCATCAATGTCGGGGCGAACAAGGATAGCGATGATCGCGTCGCCGACTATGCGCTGGGCGTGGCGAAGGTTGCGCCGCACGCGGATTACGTCACGATCAATGTCAGTTCGCCCAGCCCGCCCGGGCTGCGCGTCCATCGGTATCCCCGGCCGATCGCGTCGCGGCCGGCGCTGGACGAGCTGCTGAACGCGGCGAGCGCGGCGCGGGCGGTGGAGGGGCGGCGGGTGCCACTGTTCCTGAAGGTCGCGCCCGATCTGGATCGCGATGGGATGGCGGGCGTGGTCGCGGCTGCGGCGAATGCGTCGGTCGATGCGCTGATCGTCGGGAACACCACGATTTCGCGCCCGGATAGCCTGCGTTCGCCGCTGGGGCGCGAGGCGGGCGGGCTGTCGGGGCGGCCGCTGGCGGTGCTGGCGCGGGCGAAGCTGGCGCTGGCGCTGGAGATTGCCGATGGCGCGCTGCCGGTGATTGCGGTGGGCGGGATCGATTCGCCGGACGAGGCGCGAGTGCGACTCGATGCCGGGGCGGCGATGGTGCAGATCTACTCGGCTTTGGTGTTCGAGGGGCCGGGGCTGGTGCGGCGCATTCTGCACCGGCTGTGACGTAGCGGCATTGCGCTTGCCAGCGGTGTCGCTAGGGTTCCTCGCTCAAATCGAGCGCGGGCACGAACTCGCGCCGCAGGAGTTGGGAACAGGATGCGCAAGCTCGAAAAATTCGACAATCTGGTTTCGATGTTCTTCACGCGCGCACGCGAGAAGGGCGACGCGCCCTTTTTGTGGGCGAAGTCGGGCGGCAAGTGGCAGTCCATCAGCTGGGCGGAGTCCGCCCGCAAGGTCGCGAGCCTCGCCGCCGCGCTGAAGAAGCTTGGCCTCAAGCCGGGCGATCGGGTCATGCTGGTCAGCGAGAACCGGCCCGAATGGTGCCTGAGCGATCTGGCGATCATGGCCGCCGGCGGCGTGACGGTGCCGACCTACACCACCAACACCGAGCGCGACCACCAGCATATCATCGACAACTCCGGCGCGACGATGACGATCGTGTCCGATGGCAAGCTGGCCAAGACCCTGCTGCCCGCGATTCTGCGCACCGCTGGCAGCGTCGGACATGTCGTGATCGGCATGGACGAGATGAAGCTCAGCCAGCCGGGCGCGATCGACTTTCACGACTGGAATGCGCTGATTGCCGCGAACCCCGCCGATGTGGCGGAGGCCGAGCAGGCGGCGGCGCGGATGAAGCGCGCGGATCTGGCGTGCATCATCTACACCAGCGGGACCGGTGGCTCCCCGCGCGGCGTGATGCAGCATCACGGCGCGATCCTGACCAATGTCGAGGGTTGCTGCACCGTCATCAGCGAGGATTTCGGGTGGGAGGACGAGGTGTTCCTCTCGTTCCTGCCATTGAGCCATGCCTATGAGCATACCGGCGGGCAGCATTTCCCGATCGGGCTGGGCGCGCAGATCTATTATTCCGAAGGGCTCGACAAGCTGGCGTCGAATATCGAGGAGGTGCGCCCGACGCTGATGGTCGTGGTCCCGCGCTTGTTCGAAGTGCTGCGCACGCGGATCACCAAGCAGGTCGAGAAACAGGGTAAGTTCGCCAATTATCTGCTCGACCGCGCGGTTTCGATTGGTGGCAAGAAGGCGGCGGGCCGGAACACGCTGCTCGACCTGCCGATGAGTCTGTTCCTCGATCGCACGCTCAAACCCAAATTGTCGAAGAAGTTCGGCGGGCGGATCAAGGCAATGGTGTCGGGCGGCGCGCCGCTCAACCCCGAAGTCGGCGTGTTCTTTGAGAGCCTCGGCATCACCTTCCTGCAGGGCTATGGCCAGACCGAGGCGGCGCCGGTGATCAGCTGTAACCGGCCCAAGGTCGGGCTGAAGCACGACACAGTCGGGCCGCCGCTGGAGGGCGTCGAGGTCAAGATCGCCGAGGATGGCGAGATCCTGGTCCGCGGCGAGCTGGTGATGCACGGATACTGGCGCAACGAGGCGGAGACCGCTCGCGTGCTCAAGGACGGGTGGCTGCATACCGGCGATATCGGGCTGATCGACGAAAAGGGCCGGATCAAGATCACTGACCGCAAGAAGGACATCATCGTCAACGACAAGGGCGACAATGTCGCGCCGCAAAAGGTGGAGGGGATGCTGACGCTGCAGCCCGAAATCATGCAGGCGATGATCGCGGGCGACCGCAAGCCCTATATGACCGCAGTGCTGGTCCCCGATCCCGAATGGACGCAGGAATGGTGCGCCAAGACTGGGGCCAAATGCGACCTCAAGGCGCTGCGCGAGGATCTGGACTATCGTGCCGCGATCGGCGCGGCGGTCGATCGGGTGAACAAGGATTTGTCGGTGATCGAACGCGTACGCCGCTTCATCCTGGCGGACGAGCCGTTCACGATCGAGAACCAGCAGCTGACCCCGAGCCTGAAGATCCGCCGCCATATCCTGAAGGAGGTGTATGGCGAGCGGCTGGCCGGGTTGTACAAAGGGTAACCCTTGCGTCACCCCGGGCTTGCCCCGGGTCCAGCTACCTTGAGTGCCGGAAGAAGCTGGGCCCCGGGTCAAGCCCGGGGTGACGACAGGGTGAGGCTACCGACTACCCGCCACCGGTTCCGCCGCCTTGGCCTCCGGCAGCACCACCATTGTCCAGTCCTTGTCGCGCGCCAGATATTTGATTGCCAGCGCCTGAAGCTCTTCCGGCCCGGTGCGGCCATAGTCGATGCCGAGGGTGTTCACGGCGGCAAGGCGGCGCGGATCATAGGTTCCGCCCTCGGTCTGTTGCATCCAGAACGGGTTGCCGCTCGACCGGCGCGACACGAGCTGGGCGGTCGGCACCAGCGCGCGGCGTAGTTCGTCCAGCTCGATCGGCTTGGCGATCAGGTCTGCGGCGATCTCGCGCGCTACCGTCAGGAACAGGTCGGTCTTGTCCGGGGGCAACAGGGTCAGCGCGATCACGCGGCCGCCGCCGGGCTGCCCGACCGGCCACTGGCTGATGACGGTGGGCGAATAGCTGACCCCCTCGGTCGAGCGGATGCGATCGAGGATGCGGTCGCGCATCACTGCGGCCAGAATCTCGAGCTTGCGGCCTTCGGAGATGCCGACCGCGCCGCCGCCCGCCTGCCATCCGATCACTGCCGCCGCCTGATCGGGCTCGCCCGTGTGGCGCAGCACGACCGGGCTTGCGACATGCGCGGGGAACCGCACCGCCGCCGAGACGATCGCCGACGCGCGGCGCGGCTTCATCGCGCCAAAGCTGGTGCGCACCGCCTCGATCGCCTTGTCGACATCAATGTCGCCGAACACCTGCACCTCGATTGGCCCGCTGGCGAGCAGCGGTTCCCAGAAGGCACGGAAGTCCTTCGCATTGAGCTTCTCGATTTCGGCGCGATCCGGCATCCCCCAGCGCGGGTCATTGGCACGGAGCAGATGCTCCAGCATGTTGCCGATCACCGCATCGGGCGAGGCGTTGCGGGCGGCGTAGCTTGAGATCGCCACCGCGCGGGCGCGAGCGATCGGTTTGGGATCCCAGCCCGGCGCCTCCAGCTTGGTTGCGATCAGCCGCAGTTGATCAGCCAGATCGGCGGGCGAAGTCTGGCCGGCGATGACGAACGCGTCGTCGCCGATGCCGAACTGCATCGAGATCCGCCGGTCTCCGGTAATCTGGTCAATCTCTTCCTGACCCAACTGGCCGATGCCGCTTTCCAGCAGGGCGAGGTTCGCGGCCCAGGCCGGGGTCCGGCGGTTGGAGGGCAGCGCCTGCATCCCACGGCCAAAGCGAACCGAAACATAGATGCGGCCGACTTCGCCGGGGTTCTGGAAGAACAGGCCGGTGACGCCGTTCGAGTAACGAACCTGTTCGATCTTGGGATCCGCTATGGCAACCGATCGCATCGCAACCTTCCCCGGCGTGCCGAGTTTCGGCAGCGAGGCAAAGCTGACGTTGCGCAGCGCGGCCCGCGCGCCGACGAGGCCCGAGACATCGGCCTCCAGTGCGGCGGCGAGCTTGGCCTGAACATTGGCATCGGGCGTGCGCGTCGTGATCATCGCGCGTGTGGCGACGCCCTGCAGCACGCGGCGCGTGGATGCCAGCACGCGTTCCGGGGTGAACATTTTCTGGTCGATGGCACCCTGAAAGATGCCAAAGCTCGCTTGCTCGCTCGTCGTCACTTCGTTGATGTCGATCGCGGCGATCAGCGTATCTGCGCGCTGTGCACCGGCGGTCACCCTGGCGGTGTCGATGCTGTTGCGCATTTCCGACGCGATCTCGTTCATCTCGCGGTCGATTTCGGCCTGGGTCGGTGCGGTGGCAAGCGCATCGGCGACCACGGCACGCACTTCCTTGAGCGCCGTCTCCCAATCCTCACCGACCGGCAGTACCTGGATGGTGGTCACGTTTGCCGAACGCACCGCATCCGACAGGTCGGCACCCGCGCCGATATAGCTCGACCCGGAACGCGCGCGGCGTTCGAGCCGACGGTTGATGATCCGGACCGCGACGAAATCGACCCAGCGTTCCTGGTTGAACTTCACCGTATCCTCAAACACCGTCCAGGGGCGAAGCACAGCCATCGCGACGACAGGAGGCAGGGACGGTTCGACGATCGCGGCACTGGTGGGATGCGTGTCGCTTGGCGTGCCGAAATCAGGGTCGGTCGGATTGGGGCCGATGCCCTTCCATCCGGCAAAATGCTTGGCAATCTGCGCCTCGAACAGGGCTGGATCAAGGTCGCCGACGATGACAAGCGTCGTGCGCTCGGGCCGGTACCAGCGCCGGTGGAAGGCAAGGACCGATTCGGCCGTGGCACCGGTCAGCGTCTCGACGGTACCGATCACCGGTCGGTCGGCGAAGCGCTGTCCCGCGAAGAGCAGGCGGCGGCGCAGATCCTGAAAGCGTTCCTCTGGTCCCAGCGACTCGCGCTGTTCAGCGAGCACGACCGGGCGCTCCTGTGCCAGCGACTGGGTGGTGATGTTGGGTGCCGCCATCATGTCGGCGAGGATCATCATCGACTGGTCGAGGCTCGCCTCGTTCGCATTGGGCAGGTCGAGCTTATAGGTCGTCGAGACGGGGGTCGTGCTGGCGTTGCTGTCGGAACCGAAGGTGACGCCCAGTCGCTGCCACACCCGCTTCGATTCGCCGTCGGGAATTTTGGACGAGCCGCGGAAGGAGAGATGTTCGAGCAGATGGGCAAAGCCCTTCTCGCTGTCCTGCTCCATCAGCGACCCGACCGCCATGTGCAGCCGCACCGACACCTGTCCCGGTGGCACGCCATTCTTGCGCACCGCATAGCGCAGACCGTTGGGCAACGTCCCGAACCGCCATTCGGGATCGTGATCAATGTCGCTGCCCTTGTAGAGCCATGGTGTCTTGTCGACCGTGACCGGCGCGGGCACGGTCTGAGGTGCCGAGGCGCTGGACTGGCCGAGCGCTGGTAGCGCGGCGGCGACCAGGAGGAGGGGAAGGGCGAGCGGCCGGAAGCGCGGAAACAATGCCATTGCGAGGGAGCTTAGCTTGGTTGGACACGCCTTGCCAGCCGGTGCCGCAACGGCTCGTCGCGCGGCTTTGGCGCGGGTTCGGCCATGTTTTGGCCCCGGTGTCCGCCTAGCTGCGGAGCCCAAGCCACGGTCGATGCGCGTGCCGGTGGCGTGTAGGGTGAGGCGTCGAGTGTTTGAGCGGGCGGTCAATCGGAGCGGGGAGGGCGTGGTGGCGCTGACAGCCGCCGTGCCGCGTCCCGCGCCGGTGCGCGGGCGCGCTCATGCACTGGCCGATCGCGTGATCGATGGCTTCTCGCTGGTGCCGATTGCCCCGGTGCTCGATGTGCGCGGGTTCGGCTGGACGCGCGAGCTGCGCGACAATTGGCGCGCGATTCGGGAGGAGGCGCATGTCGCGGCGCTGGCGCGCGACCCGGGTGCGGCATTCATGCTGTGGCGGCGTGGCGACCGGGTCGAGGCGAATGCCGCGCGCTGTCCGGCGACCGCAGCGGCGGTGGCGACGATCCCCGGTCTCGACAGTGCCGGGTTCGCGATCCTGCCGCCGGGCGCGCATGTTCCGGCACATCGCGGCGCGACCCGTGGCCTGCTGACCTGTCACCTCGGCCTGATCGTTCCGCGCGACGGCGATGTGCGGATGCGGGTCGGCGACCGGATCGTGCGCTGGGCCGAGGGCGAGACGTTGGTGTTCGACGATACCTATGACCATGAAGCGTGGAACGACACCGGCGGTATGCGGGTGGTGCTGCGGGTTCGCGTCAGACGTCCGTTGCGCCAGCCGGGGCGGTGGTTCGCGGATGCATTGCTGCGGCTCCGCTCGGCGCTTCGCCGCTGAAGTGAGGGCCGCCGGTATGACCCGGCGGCCAGTCTAGG
>CAZWZP010000107.1:0-1641 GCA_964638925.1 uncultured Stakelama sp.
CGGAGGTCGCGCGCTTCTCGGCCCGCTCGCGGCGGGCCAGCTCCCGCTCGATCGCCTCGCGGATCAGCGCCGGGCGCTGGTAGCCCGGCGCAAGCGCATCCAGCCGCGCCAATGTCTCCGGCGACACGCGGACCTCAATTTTCGGGCCAAGTGGAGGGCGTCCCATGCGCGGCATATAATCGCATGTGCTTTCACGCTGCAAGCCGCAATATAAACACATGCGTCTATTGACACATTAAACACATGCGTTTAATCGCACCCCATCGCACATCACGGAGCAACCAACATGGACCGCAGCGCCATCGCACAAGCACTCGCAAAGGCTCAAGCCTACAAGCAGTGCGGCAAGGAAATCGAAGCCCGCCAGTGGGCGGCTCGCCTTCTCGATCTGCTGGAAGTCGCCGACATCCTCACGCCCGGCACGCGCCGCCCCTGACCGCACCCCCAGCGGGTCGGGGCCAGCCTCGACCCGCTCCAGCATCGAGCAACAAGGAGCCCGACAATGCGTCACACCTTCCCCCGCGAATTCTATGTGCCGAAAGGCGCGATCAAGGTCGCCGACAAACACAGCGATGCGGTCGCCTACCTGACCACCACCCGCACCGGAAAGCCCGCCGCCACGATCTTCGTCGGCAAACAGGCAAAGCCCTATTCGCGCTTCTCCTATCTCTCCGACGCCGCGCGCGAACGCGCCGTGCGCCTTGCGTTCGAGGGCCGCCGCGCGGCGCTCCAGCGCAAGGCCGACGCCGCCGCAGAGCGCAAGGCATGGAAGCACGACTATAAGCCCGGCGACCTGTTCTGCGCCGTCTGGGGCTACGACCAGACCAACGTCGACTGGTACGAGTGCATCGAGGTGCGCGGCTCCATGCTCTCCGTTCGCAAGATTGGACAGGCCCGCACCTACGACATGAGCGACCGGGGCAAATGCGTGCCCCAGCCCGGCAGCTACATTGGAGATCCGTTCCGCGTCCGCGCACAACGCAACGGCATCCGCGTCGGCCACCAATGGGCCGGGTTCGAGGCACCGACGATGGTCGCCGGTGTCCCAACCTATCGCGCCAGCTATTGGAGTGCCTACGCATGACCCGCACGCGCCAGATCAACCACAACCTGCAGAACCCGTCGCCATCGGCGACGGGGATTTGTGAAGGCCAGCTCGACCGCACCGACGCCTCCGCCGCACGGATGGCGGCAGAACGCGAGCGCCAACTGATCGCGCTGCGCCTGGCGAGCCCCAAGCGCGCCGCCGCCGGCGCGATCGTCGCCGATCGGGCCGACGCTGCGCACCTGCCGCTATTCATCGCTGCCAACGAACCCACATTGTTCTAGCCCTGTCGCCGCCGCCGCCTAACACACCAAAGGGCCGCGCCACCCAGCGCGGCCCTTTCCATTGCGGATCACCCCACCGCCTCCTCAACATCCTCGTCCTGATCCGCGCCCGCCAGCCCCGGCACCACGGTCAACAGCGGCACCCATGTCGCGCGCCCCTGATCCCCGCCGATCCGCGTCAACCTGCTCTTGACCGCCCCCGGCACGCGGCCCAGCGCCTGCGCCCAGGTGCCGCCCGCCCATCGCGTGTCGGTAAACTGGCGGCTCAACCCCTGATGGTTCGACGCGACGGCCAGAAACAGGCCGTCATGC
>CAZWZP010000107.1:1662-9785 GCA_964638925.1 uncultured Stakelama sp.
GACTTCGACGCCCGCCGCCCGAAGCGCGTCAATGACTTCCAGATAGTGCGCCAGCATCTTGTCGGCCGCCGCGCGACGCGCCATGATTTCGCCCGTCTCCGCGCCAAAGCCCATTCCCGTTGCTGGCAGCGGTTCGACCGCCCCGATAATCCACTCGCTGACCAGCTTGGTCAGCCCCTGCCCGGGCAGCTGCACCAGCGAATTTCGCAGATGCCGCACGCACTCCATCGCGTCATTCTCATTGTCCGCTGTCTCGGCCAGGCTCCCCACCGCCAGCTTCGCGCCCAGATGCGCCACCTCGGTCGGGTCGGGGAGGTCATCGTCGAGCAACACATGCATTGCGGCCAGCAGCGTGCCGAACTGGTCCGCACCGCGCCCCTTGTGCCCGCCCACCGTGATCAGCGCGTCCTGAAATTCCTCCAGCACCGCCGGCCACCGGTCCCACGCATCCAGCATCCGGCGCAGCATCCATTGCCCGATCGCCATGATTTCGCGGTCGATCAGCTTGGGGCTGCGCGCGCCCTTGGGCAGTTCGTTCAGCTCCAGCATCGCAATGCGGCTGCGATCCGCCGGCGGCATCGGCGGGATCAGGATCGACGAAAACAGGAAACACGCCTCGGCGCTGAACTCATGCCCCTTGTGATCCTGCCCGCCCTTCAGGATATTGCCCTGCGATGTCGCGGCCAGACGCGCGAGCTCGATCAGGTCGAGCAGCTTGCGGTTGTCCGGCTTCGCCTCGGCCTCGTCCAGGCCGACGCCGATGCTCTGCTGGCCCAGCACCTGCCGCACGCCCGCCTCGCTCGCCTTCGGCGATTGCAGCATCCACCCGCTGGTCAGCAGGCCGATCAGTTTCTGCAACGTCGTCTTGCCGGTCGCCGCATCGCCGGTGATCCACGCCAGCGGGCGATATTCCAGCGCCCCGCCCATGAACATCGCGCCCAGAAAGCCCAGCAACAACACCGGGTCGAGGTCGGGCCGCTCCCAATTCCACGTTTTCAGAAACTCGAACAGCAACCCCGCCGGGGACAAATCCTCCGCGACGGCAATGCCCTGCGCGCGCAACATGCTCGCCAGTTCTGGCGCCAGCATCTCGCCGGTCGCCCGCGCCTTGTCCGCGCCGAACGGTTTGGGGATCGGCGGCATCGTCGGATAGACCATGCCGTCATGCAGTCCGGGGCGCTGCCACTTGCCTTCGATCAGCACATGGTTGCCGCAATGCAGGACGATCCCGCCGTCGCGGTCGCGCCACGCCCCGCGCCCGCGCACCCGCTCGCGCGCATTCCACACGCCTTCCTCGGCGCACACATCCATCAGCAGCTGGGCGACATCATCGTTGCGAAAGCCGGTGATGATCCATTCCATCACCTTGTTGCCGTCCTCGTCCTTGACGATCTTGCCCTCTTTGGTCTTGACGACGACTTCCGATTTGCGCGGCCAGGTCTCTTTCAGATACTCGGACCACGGCGCGAACAGGCTCACGATATGCTTGTTCGCCACCTTGTCGGCGGACAGCTCGCGCAGCTGCCCCAGCGCGTCGAGGAAGTAGTAAACCCCGTTCTCGGTCCCCACCGGCACCACCGGGCAATCCTCGGGCATCCGCTTGCGCGGCCGATCGCGCCAGCTGCTCCCGCCGCCGCGCCCGCCAGCGCCGCCGTCCTGCTCGAAATCGTCGCGCGACATCGGCGCATCGTCCGCCGGTGCCTCGCGCACATTGGCCAACGCCCCCCGCACCGCTTCCAGATGCGCGCCCTTCCGCCCCCCGGCGGCCATTATGCTGTCCGCCCGATCACCAGTTCACCCCCGCACGCCCATGCGCGCATCCGATATCCCCCCGCACGCCACAGCTGGGGCATGGCGTCCGATCCACCACCGGCGGCAACACGCCCGCCTCGATCGGCGCTTCCAGCCGCCCGCGCGCAACCGCGTCGGGCCGCCCGCGCCGCGCGGTCAGCCCCTCGGGATGCCGGGCCAGAAACTGGCGCACGCGCTGCTCGGTTTCCGGCCTCGGCGTCCTGCCCCGGCGCAGCCCCTCGACGAACGTCGTATCGTTCAACGCCTGACGCCCGATCAGGGCGGGCGGCGTCCCGGTCCGCTCGGCATAGGCCGCGATATCGCTCAACAGGCTCACTGCCCCGCTCCCACCTGCGCCAGTTCGTTGACATCCTTCACGCCCTCGGGTGGATCGACGAAGAACACCCGCCGCCCCGCCGCGCGCTGGCGACCGACCGCCTCGGTCAGTGCGATCGCCGCTTGGCTCCCCGGCGGATCGTTCTGCCGCACGATGATGAGGCGTCCCATCTGCGCGGGCAGCTCCAGGTCGCCGATGTTCGACACGCTGATCCCCGCCAGCACGCGCAGCGACGGATCGGCGCACGCCACGGTCAGCGCATCCTCGATCCCCTCGGTCACATAGACATCGACGCCCTCGGGCAGGTCGCGCAGCGGGTGGCGATGCGCGCCCTTCCACACCGCGATATGCCCGCCCTTGTACAGGCCCATGACTTTCTTGGGATCGTTCGGCTTGCCGCGCTTGTCGCTGCCCAACTGCGCCGCGCCCGCCTTGGTCCACCGACCGCCGTCACATGCCAGCCATGTCCGATGCGTCGCGATATGCGCGCCGTCCAGCGCGTTGACCTGCGCCACCATCGCCGGGCCGCGATACGGTGCCGCTCCCCCGGCCTCGCCAAACCCATATTGCACGCTGTCATGATAGCGCAGCGCACCGGGCAGGCGCGGCAACAGCGCCAGGTCGATCCCGCGCGCGCGCAGATAGCACGCAACCGGGTCGCCGGCGGTCAGCACATGCCCCTGCAACCACCGCGCCACCGCCGCCGACCGGATTTTCTCCCGCTCCGCTGCCTCGGCGGCGCGCTGCCGCGCCACCCGCGCCTCGCGCTCGACCCGGTGGCGCTCGATCGCTGCTTCGTCCATCGGACCGGCGTCGGGCAGCTTCAGATGGATTTTGGCCCAGCGGACCGCCGCAGCGATGTCGCCGCCGCACTCGGCATCGCGGATCAGGTACAGGATATTCCCCGTCCACGATCCGCCGAAATCCTTGACAAAGCCGCGCCGCGGCCCCCGGCTCACATTCATGCGCAGCGACTGCCCCGGCTCGCCGTCGATCGACCCGATGCACATTTCATTGCCTTGCTTCACGGCATTGGGGAACAGCTTGCGAAACACCTCCTCGGCGTCGTCGATCAGATCATCGACGATCTTGTCGAGCAGCATCGTCTGCTGTCGCCGCCGCTCGGCGTCATTCTGCTGCATCCGCCTCACCGCCGCGACATGCCCGGCATTCGCCGCGACCAGCCGCAACCGCGCTTCCGGCTCGGGCCGATCGTCGTACAGCTCACAGATATGCGCGACCGTCCGCGCACTCGCGCCGGTGGCCAACGCAATCTCGACCTGCGCCGCCCCGGCATCCCACTGCGCCAGCACCGCACGCTCCAGCTGGGTGAGCCCATCGCTAAGATCGCGCTCAAAGCGCCCCGCTCCATCATACATCGCCCACCTCGGCGGGCGCGTTGGCAAGTTCCAGAAGCACGTCGGCGTGACAGGGCTGATCGAGCGGGCACCAACAGGCGAGGTTCTTGCCGCGCAGCTCGGAAATACGCGCTTGCATCGGTCGCCATGCGGCAATCGGCAATGTGCAACGCGCTCGAAAATATTCGACGGCCTTGGCCGATGCCTCACCGCGCGTCGCAAACCAAAACCCGGCATCGTTCTGCCCCGGCCTGCTGATCAGGCAGGCCCACGGGCCGCTATCAATTGGCTCGCCGTCGTCGTCGAACTCACCGGCCCAGACCATGCCGGTCTCGACCACGCGAGCGGGGTTTCCAAAGGAGCCAGGGCGCGCGACACTCACCGTATTCGGCGGCATCCGCCAACCTTTGGCGCGTGAAAGCTGGATGCGAACAGGCCCGCTCACAGCAAAAACCCCACCGCCGCCGCCGGATCGAGCGGGATATCGCTCGCGTCGATCGGCTCGAAACTGGTACAGCGCGGACCGCTCGGCCCGTCCCGCCGCCACGCCTCGGGATATTCCGGCGCATCGATCGGATGGACGAACGTCAGCGCAAGGATCGGGCAGCCATCGCCCGCGTCCGCGCCCAGGTCGCGGGTGCATTTCCCGCACCACCGCGCCACAAACTCCGCGCCTTCCGACCCGTTGCCCGGACGATAGCGCAAAATCCCCTCGCTCCCGGTCATCGCTTGCTCGCCTCCATCGCCGCCAGCACCGCATCGACCCGCGCGCCGACCGCGCCGGGTGTCTCCGCGACGAACCCGGCATCGCCCGGCGCACGCGCCGCGATCCGCTTTCCGATTTCACGAAACCGCGCCGCCTCCGCATCGGACAGCGGGGCCATCCCGCGCGGGCGCTTCAGCGGCACTCCGGTGGCCGCACGCCGCGACCGCGACGCCGCCGCCTTCTTCGCCGCCTCGCTGCGCTTCGCCGGGTCGCGATCCTTCCACACCCCCTTGGGCATCACGCCGCCCTCCGCGCCACGACCAGCTCGGGCAGGTCATAAAAATCATTGGGTTCGGCCACCCCGGCGGCATAGAGCGCGATCATGTGCGCCGGCGCGGGGACCATCTGGCCGCTTTCCCACCGTCGCCACGTCATGCGCGTCGTGCCGAACCGCTTTCCGGCCTCGGCCTCGGTCAGGCTGTGCTCTCGCCGCCACAGCTTCAGTCGCATCGGTGCCCGTTTCATACTGGGGCGGTAACATCACACGTTACATCTTGACAATCCGGTGTAACGCGGCGCGTATCTTTACGCTATGTCTGCCGAGGTAATACCGCTCATTCCCATGAGCGACCTTCCCAACCGCATCCTGGAGCAGCGCAAGGCGCGCGGCATCAGTCAGGACGTGCTGGCGAATATCATCGGCGTCACCAAGATGACCGTGTCGCGCCTCGAACGCGGCATCAATGAACCCACGCTCACGCAATTGCGCCAGATCGCGAATTTCTTCGGCTGCACCGTCGCCGACCTCCTGTCCGACGACGACAACCCCGATCGCCTCGACAGTCAGGGTCGCCAGCTGTTCGATCGCTTTCGCCACGCCACCGAAGATCAGCGTGACAACATGCTGCGTGTGGCAGAGGCACTGATCCCCTATAGGGCCGAGGAGCCAGAGCCGAAGCGTGATGTAGCGTAAAAAATTTTGCCCGGTTGCGTTACACCCCGTTCCGCGTGCGTTCCGATAAGTAACGCATGGCGATACTTTTCATCTTGACGACGTAACGCCATGCGTTACAAGTCGCCCCGTTCACATCGAACGGAGGCAATCGGATGCGTTACGCACCGGACGAATTCACCCTTGGCATCGGCGGCGTCATCGAACGCCTCGGCCAGCTTGAAGGGCCACGTGGCCCGCGCACAACCAAATGGATGGTCGCCCATGTCACCGGGCTGATCGAACATCGCGGCTTTCCGCGACCGATCCCCAGCGGCGAAAGCGATGCGCCCCATGCGCGCAGCCGCTGGCTGACCCATGCCGTCGACCACTGGCTGGGCAGCTTCATGCCCCCCGGTGCCAGCGCCGCCGCCGAACGCGCGGCCCAGCGTCAGGCCGACGACGAACTCGACGCCGCCGCCGCCGCCATCGCCCAGCGCTACGGCAACGCCGGATTGCGCATGATCGACGGGGGGCGGGCATGAACCGGGCAAAGGTCGAACGACATGGCCGCGAATTTGAGAGTGAGCAAACCCAGCGCAACGTACATCAGGCGGACTTCGGTGACGGCTTGGTGACAGTGGCCCCGGGCATCCGGCTTACCATCGCGCAGGTCGAAAGCGAAGGCAGGTCGGCAGTTTCAGTGATTGCAGCGACGGCGGGCTTTGCGGTGGCAATCGACCTCGCCCCAGCGGAAGCACGCCATGTAGCCGAGAGTTTGGTCAGCATTGCGAGCGAGATTGAGGCATCCGCCGCGCGCGACGCCGCCGCCGCCATCGAAAAGGCCCGCCGCAAATGATCGCCAACACCCCCAAGGCCGCCCGCACCCGGCGCGGCCAGGCTGGGCGCGTCAGCCCCCCCGTTGAACCGACGCGCCCGGCCACCATCGCGAACCATCGCGAGGCGCTGGATATCGCCTTTGCGGGCCTGTGCCTGTTCGCGATCACCTTCATGGCGTTCGCGGCATGAGCGCCCGCGCCGTCCGCGTCGTGCTGGCCGCATTCGGCCACGCGCTCATCCTCGTCGCTGCCGCGATGTACGGCCTTGCCCTCCTGCTCGCCGCTGCCGTGTTGATCTGCCCCGGCATCGACTGGTGCTGACATGGCCAAAACCTTCCCGCCCAGCCCGACGCGCCGCGATCGAGCGGCACGAATTTCACCTGCGCCAGCCCCCGTCGGGCGGCTTTGTCACGGTCGCCGCTTCGGGCATGGAGGTCGGCGCGCATGGTGTGTCCTTCTACGACGAAAAGGACGGGCAGCGCGATCTTCACACGTTCGCGTCGCACCCTGTCTTGGTCGAGCGCGGGGTCACGCTGCCATGATCCGCGCAACCCACCGCAGCACGCCCTCCTTCGCAGTCGGTGGCGTCTCTTGGCTCGGCTCCAGCGGTCGCCCCTCCAACGTCGAACTGCCCCCGGAGGGGTTCTGGCGCTGCTTCATCTGCAATGAGGTGTTCCGCAGCATCCCCGCCGCGTTCCGCCATTTCGGCGTCGATCCAAAGGTGCCGCCGCGCTGCGAGCGGGAAGATACTTCGCCTGCACGCTTGTCGATGGCAGGCAATGCCGATCGGAATGCGGAACAGTGCCGCGCGCGCCTTCTCTCCGCCACCGACACCCAGGGAAAGACCCTGCTCGACCGCGTGCGCGAGCGCCGCGACAGCACGGCCCGCGACGTTATCGCGCCGGGTATCAGCGTCCATTTCACCGCACCCGACCGCGCATGGCTGGAAGTCAGCACTGTGTCTCGTTTTGCGCAGGAGGTGTTCGCCGGAACCAAATGGGCCGACCGGGCATGGGTTCAGTCGCTGTCCCTGCTTCTGCTCGCACATCGCAAGCGGCTTCGCTTCGGTGGCATGGTGTCGAATGCCATCTGCTTCCCGCTGCATGAAATCGGGGCAGCGGAATGATCACCGCCGTCTATCGCCCCCGCAATGCGGATATCCTCCTGATCGACCAGGACGGCGAGCGCACCCTGCCCGTGCCGGTCGATCAGGTGCCCGATTTGGTCGAGGCGATCTGTCAGGCATTCGACGTACCGCTGCTCGCCTCCCGCCTCGCCGGCGACCCCGCCGCCCAAATCCCCCCGCGCGATTATCGGAGCGCCGTATGAAGGGCAACGTCACCGCCCAGCGCCGCCGCCTCGCCGAACTCGACGCGATCGGCCGCACCCGCGCGCTCACCCGCGCGGAAAGCGACGAACTGGCCCAGCTGGAGGAATGGCGCGAAGCGCGCCGCCGCGCCGTCGGTCGCGAAATGGACGCTCTGCGCGGACGCCTCGCCCGCCTGAAGGGCGCGCACCGCTCAAAGGGCGAGGCGATCGAAACCCAGCAACAGCGCCTCGCCCGCCTCCGCGCGGATCGGAACAACCTCGACAAGCGCATCAAGAATACGCTCGCACGCCGCAACTACCTGCACCGCCGGGCGGAGGGCTTGGAGCCATGATTTCCCACCAGCCAGCAAAGGAGATACCAATGGCTGATAACGACGGCGCAACCGCGCCAATTGCAAAGCCCGAAGATTTGATCGGCCGCTTTGTCATCGCCCGCTGCTCCGGTGCTGGCGTCCATGCCGGCACGTTAGCGTCACTCAACGGGCAGGACGGTGTGACCCTGACCAATTCGCGCCGCCTGTGGCGTTGGTGGGCCGGTGAAGGTGCGTTCCTGTCCGGCGTGGCGACCCACGGCCTTCACACCGATGCAAAGCGCAAGAAGAGCAGCGTCGGCGCTCCGACCGATATCGTGCTGAACGGCGTTCATGAGCTGATCCCATGCACCCCCAAGGCCGAGGAAAGCATCAAGGGATACCCGACCCATGACGCTGATTAAGGTCAGCTACGGCGACGGCGACGGCGACGGCTACGGCTCCGGCGACGGCGACGGCGACGGCTACGGCGACGGCGACGGCTACGGCTCCGGCGACGGCGACGGCGACGGCTACGGCGA
>CAZWZP010000108.1:0-9761 GCA_964638925.1 uncultured Stakelama sp.
TTCACCGTCGGATAATCAGCATTCCATGGCATCAGAAGAACCAGACCAACTCAAGGCGAACGCTAAGCTCGATGATGGCCGTACGCAGGACCTGCAAATCGCCGATGCCCTGATCGCCGATATCGTCGAGTGGCGCTATGTCCCGGGCGAGTGGATCCGTGAGCGCGAGGTTGCGGCGCGCTTCGGGGTGTCGCACGCCCCGGTTCGCGAAGCTTTCAGGCACGTTGCGCGCGAGGGCTTTGTCGAAGTGGTGCCATGGCGCGGAGCACGGGTCACCGAGATCGACGTCAGCGCCGCGAACGACATTTTCGAGCTATGGATTGCGACCTTTGCGGCAATTTGCGGCCGGTCCGCGACCCGCATGCGCGATGATGAGCACGTTGAAATGCTTCGACTGCTCAAAATCTATGAAGCCAGCATTGACGACACTGCCGACACCATGGTGCATACTCGCACGGCCTACGCCGTTGGGCGCTACATTGCGGATTGCGCCCGCGCACCATTGATCGACCAGACGCTGTGGCGCGTCGGGCGGCTGGCGCGGTGGCAGCATGCTCTTCTTCCGGCTGACCAGTTCGAAGCGCTGCAACGCGCTCCAGGGCATGAATCGGCGCGGCGGCTACGGCGACTGTGCGGAGCGATCATCGCGCATGATCCCGAAATGGCGCGGACCGAAGCGCGCGACTTCCTTAGTCTGTCGGTGGCCTATATGGTCGAAGCGATCGCGCGCCGCCCTGCGGCGCCGGCAGATGGCGGCGGCACATCTCCGCCGAAACGGCCGCGCAAGGTTGCGAAATCCGCGTCGAAGACAGCCAAGAAGCCAGCCTGAACGATCGCGGCTCATCCACCGAGCTCGGTAGCCAACGGCATGGCATGATCATTGCGCTCAACCGCTGTCTGTTCGCGACAGGTCGTCCTTCATGTCGGCCGCACCCCGGGCAACAGCCACTCACCCCGCCGCAGCGCGGGCTCGGGCAAATAGGCACGGAACACCAGCGCCATCCGGCCCGCGGCGCTGGGCAGCCAATTGACCGTTGGATCCTCGGGTGGGTTCGGGCCGACGAAGATGGTGGTTGATCCATCTTTTCCCATCCGGGTTTGCGGCATGCGGTTGCTTACCGAATAGGCCTGCATAGGATTGGGTTGAAAGAACAGGCGGCCATCCTCTTCGATGGCATAGAGCGTGACCGACCAGAAAGCGGCCGCGGGCACGTTCTTCGGAATTTCGAGTCGATACGGCCGCGCTCCATCAAGAGGTTGGCCGGTAACGTCGACATCAGTGCGGGCATAGGTCGCCTCAATTTGTTCGGCCGCTCCGAGACCGGACAATGCAACCCCAGCCCGCAGTTCCCAACTGGCCGTTGTCGAACCGATCGCAGCGGGCGGGTAGCGCCAGCCTTGCGCTTCTGGCCCGCCGCGCGCGAAGCCCTCACGAAACCGCGCCTTTGCCATGTCCGCGGTGCTGCGCCAGGCTTCCTGCATGCCCGGGCCTAGCCGCTGCCAGGCGTCGAGCGATCCGGGTTCCAGCCCGAATCTGCTCAAATCCCGCACTCCGCGTGCCGCAAGGCTTTGCGGTGAGCAGCGTGCCAGTATGGCATTGGCCACGGCCAGAACATTGGCGACATCGTCGCTATGCGTGGGTGCCACCGGGAGCAGCAGCGGTTTGGGGGCGTGGGTGATCGCGATCTTCCGAAGTGTTGCGATCGCGCCAGATGGATCGGCGGGATCGGGTACATGCGCCCTGGCCAGCAGCCACACATCGCTGGTCTCCGAGCGGACAAGGGCCGTCCCGGGGGGAGGCTCGCCGCGCCAGTCCGGGCCCGCGATCAGTGCATGCACGCCCCGTCCGCCTGTGCCGCGTGTGCCGAAATACGCGAAATTATCGGTAAAGGCGTTCATCAGTGCGACCGAAAAATAGCGTTCGTTCACCGAGGGTATCTCGACCAGCGCCGGGCCGTTTGAAAGGTCAAGCCGCGCCGTGGCGTAGAGTGTGTCTCGATTGGGGGTCGTGACCGTGCGGCTGCGCTCGTCGCTGAGCCGCGCCTGTACCACCATTTGGTTATAGCGGTGCTGCACTCGGCCCGCCGATGGCGCTGCGGCAACCCAGCCTGTGCGGGCGAACTCAAACAGCGGAAAAGCGATGCAAAAAGCCTGGAACAGAGGGTCGTGCTGCGAACCGGCCTCCGCCAATGCCTTGGTCCAGGGCCCGAGCACGACGGGCAAGGCCAGTGAGCCGGCAAATTGTCTGCGATTGAAGGGCGGAAACGCCACCGTTTGCCTCCTCGATTATCGGCGCTCTTAAGCCCGCCCCAGGGCCAGCCTGATGCGCTGGGGACACCAAGATGCCGAGGAATGAGTGCCATGAACACGAGTGCTTGACAAGTCGAAGCGTTGCCGCAATCATGAAATAATCGATAATTTCCTCGAACAGCAAGAGGCAAATGTCGGGGGAGAGAGATCATGGCGAAATGGACCAGATTGGCTACGACGGCGCTGGCGGCTACGACAATATCTTATGCGGCAGCGACGCCGGCTCTGGCTCAGCAGCGGCCTGTCGGCGGATCACAAGCGAATGGCGTCGCGCAGGAAGCGGACGAGAGGGATGCGGACGAAAGGGTTATTATCGTTCAGGCCCGTCGCCGGGACGAGGCGCTGACTGATGTGCCGGGATCGGTTTCGGCGATCACCGAGGCCGACCTGCTCACCCGCTCGAACGAGCGGCTGGAAGATTTCTTGCGGCAGACTCCTTCTGCGACGGTGGTATTCGCCGGTCCCGAATATCTGCGTGATGTCTCGATCCGCGGCCAAGGCGGTGGGCGCAACGGCTTTTCCGACGCATCGACCGGGCTCTATCGCAACGGCATCTTTGTGGCGGGTGGCGGGTTTGGCGGGCGCACCTTCAACGCGCTTGACCTGTTCGATGTCAGCTCGTTCGAAGTCTATCGGGGCCCGCAAGGCGCGCTTTACGGTCGCAATGCTGTGGGGGGTGCGGTCAATATCATCACCAATCAGCCTGATCGCGATCTCGGTGGTTCGGTTCAGGTCGGCTATGATGATCGGGATCGGATCGCGGCCGAGGGGCGGTTTAACCTGCCGGTCGGCGATTTCGCCGCGATCCGCGTCGGCGGGATCGTGTTCGATCAGGAAAATGGCTTTGTAACCTCGGCCGTGACTGGAGAAACTCTCGATAAAAGTGATTTCGCGGGCCTGCGCGCGGCGGCCAAATTGTTCGACATTGGCGGCTTTTCGCTGACAACATCCTATGAGTTGTCGCGCGCCAATCAGCCGGGCTTTTCCGCGCTCGGCCAGAGGCTGCCCGTCGCCTCCCGGCCCACGGCATCGTTCGACAACGACATCAGGTTCCGCAACGCCAGCCGTTCGGGTCGGGTGGAGATTGATGAAGATACGGTCTTCGTCAATCTGGATGGTAGCCTTGGCGACATCGACATGGCGGCGGTGTTCACTTACAAGACGCGGGATGCTATTCGCTTCAACGAGGATCTCGACAATTTCATCGGCTTCCAGAACATTGGCGGCAGCGACCTGATTGTCGAGCAGAGCGAGGATTTCGAGCGCACCGGGGCAGAACTGCGCTTCACTTCACCGACCGGCAGGACGGTCAGCTGGTTGTTCGGGATCGACTGGCAGGATCTGACCTCGGATGTGGCGACCATCAACAGCGGTGTGACCAATGTTGCGCCCTTGCGCGAACAAGCAACTCGGTCCGACTTTTCAACCGATCATTACGTCAGCTATTCGGCCTTCGGTTCGCTTGAATTCGCGCTCTCGCCTGAATTCACCGTCGCGGTCGAAGGACGGGTGCAGCGCGATGAGCGCGAGTTCGATTTCGAGCGAGTCGATCGTGCGCCTACACCGACCAATACCAGCATCGCGCCGCTCACGCTGGAACGCTCCGAAACCCGGTTCACGCCCGGGGCGACCGCCAAGTGGGAGTTTGGGCCGGAATCGCAGGTCTATCTGAGGCTAGCAAGCGCCTATCGTCCGGCCGGATTCAACATCGGGACCAACAATCCCGACGCACTGTCCTATGATGCAGAGACCGGTTATGGGGCTGAGGCCGGGGTCAAGTTGCCGCTGGTCAATGGACTGCGGGCGTCGTTATCGGCTTATTACCTTTTGCTGGAGAATGCGCAGATCGTGACCACGGTCAGCGCTACTGACACCACCGTGGTGCTTCAGAATATCCCTGACGCGCAGTACGGCGGTGTCGAACTTGAGCTCAATGGAGCCTGGCCGCTGGGACCGGGACGTCTGTCCGTCGATGCCTCTGTGGCGACCCAGCTGGGTGAGTTCGGCGATGGTTCTTTGGTCACAGTCAACGGCACCGCGTTCGACATCTCGGGAGAGCGCGCCAATCGGGTGCGCGACTTTATCGGGAATATAACAGCGACGTACAACGTGCCCTTCGGTGATCGTGCATCGGGCTTCTTTACTGCGTCGCTCAATAGCGAAGATGGCGGCTTCGAAAACGCCATCGGCGCACTCAACGTGCCGGACCTCTCACGCATTCTGGAGGGCTTCACGCTCCTCTCGCTGCGTGCGGGGGTCCGGTTCGACAATTTCACCGTGTCGCTCTTCGCCAACAATGTCACCGATGAGCGTTACGTGCAGCAGAACGTGCAGCAAAACAACTTCTTCAATGAGGGCGCAGTGGTCGGGTTCAACGTACGCGCCCGCTTCGGCGGCGAACGGTAAACGGGAGAATTGCGAATGAGCAGACCGGTTGGCGTTAAGATGCGCGGTTCGCAGTTACGGTGGGTGGCCCTAGTGCTGCTGACCTGCCTCGCTGTGAGTGGTTGTATGCGCTTGGCCTTGAGGGCGGATCGCGACGATCGCTCGGGCGCGTCCGCCCCGGTTGCGACCGATCCGGGACAGATCGGGAACTACACCGGCAGTTATCGGGCCAAGGCTGAGGCGGGGCCGGTTCGCTACACCACCACCATCGGCGAATGGGTCGATAGCGGCCGCAATGGCCGGGTGGTGCCGTGGAAGCTCTATCTGCCCAAAGCCGGGAATGGACCCGCGCCGCTGGTAGTGTGGTCGCATGGTGGCGGGGGGACCCGCGACGGGGCGGCCTATCTGGGCGAGCATCTGGCCAGCCACGGCATTGCCGCACTGCACATCCAGCACGCCGGAAGCGATAGCGACGCCTTCCGCGCCGATCGACGCGCGCTGTTCGCCGGGGTGCAGGACCCGCGGCTGGGGCAGGATCGTTTTCTCGATGTAAAGTTCGTGGTGCGGCAAATTCAGGCTGAGGCAGCGGGACCTTGGCGCGGGCGGATCGATCCCGCTCGGCTCGGGATGTCGGGCCACTCCTATGGCGGGATCACCACGCAGATTGCGGCAGGCCAGCAAGTCAAAGGCTTTGGCCGGGCCTGGGCCGAGCCGGAGTTCAAGGGCGGCTTCATCATGAGCCCCTCGCCTCCTCGCGAAGGCTATGATGCCGGGACGGGGCGGTTTGGCGACATGCTCTTTCCGCTGTTCCACTTGACCGGCACCGCCGATACCAGCCCGGCCGATGATTTCCCGGTCGAGCAGCGCCGCCTGCCATTCGATGAGATCAATGATGTTCACCAGTATCTGCTGATCATCAACGAAGGCACCCATATGACCTTCACCGGGTCTTCGCGCGGCTTTGGCCCAGCAGCGGCCGATCCCAATATCGAGGCGAACATACCGCTGATCCGCGCCGCGGCGGTGGCGTTCTGGGAGGCGACGCTGAAGGGCGATGGCGAAGCGCGCAAATGGCTCGATCAGGGCGGCTATGCCGCATTTGTCGCTTCGCGCGGGCGGGTCGAAGTCAAACCGGCGCGCGCACAATGAGCGCCGATCCGTCAGCGACGCCGCGCGCGCCTTACCATCTCTACACCGCCCCGACGCCCAATGGCTACAAGGTGTCGGTCGCGCTGGAGGAGATGGGGCTGGATTACGATGTCACCTTCGTCGATCTGGTTGTGGGGGAACAGAAAACGCCCGAATTTCTGACGCTCAACCCCAATGGAAAGATCCCGGTCCTGATCGACCGTGAGGCGGGCGATTTCGCGATCATGGAATCGGGCGCGATCCTGTTATGGCTGGCCGACAAGCACCGGCTTCTGATCCCCGAAGAACCACTGGCGCGCTCACGCGTGGTGCAATGGCTGATGTTCCAGATGGGCGGTCTGGGGCCGATGATGGGACAGGCCAATGTCTTCCACCGCTATTTCCCCGAACGGATCGAACCCGTGATCGACAGATATCAGCGCGAATCGCTGCGTCTCTTGACGGTGCTCGATGCACAGCTCGCCCGTGACCCGTTTGTGGCCGGTGACGAATTCACCATCGCCGATATAGCCAACTGGACCTGGGCCAGGGGCCATGAATGGAGCGGAGTTGCAATCGACGGGCTGCCTCATCTGCAACGCTGGCTCGCAGAACTGGAAAATCGGCCGGGCTGCGCGCGCGGGGTGAAGGTTCCCTTCGACGCCGTGGCGCGGCGCCGTGAGGAGGCGGCAGCCTTCGCCCGAGCAGGGCAGGAAGTGATATCGTGACGACACCGCTGCGACAGGAGCAAGCATGACCGCCCGCATTGATCTCTACTGGTCGTTTCGCTCACCCTACTGCTACTTGCTTGGCGTGCAGCTGCGTCGTGCACTCGAGGGAAGCGACGCAGAAATCATGCTACGGCCGGTCTACCCCGCCGCAGTGCGGAACACTGAGTTCTTCGACCGGGTTGATCCGCTATGGTTCCCGTATTTCGCGCGCGACGTGAAGCGTGCGGCCGAAATGTTGGGGGTGCCGATCCGCTGGCCGGTGCCCGATCCGGTGGCAGTCGAACCTGGTAGCCAGAAGCCCCTGCCCGACCAACCCCTGATCCGCCGCCTGACCCGGCTTGGCGTCGCAGCACAGGAAGCCGGAGCGGGGCTCAGCTTTGTCGAGGCTGTTGGCGATGTGTTATGGCGCGGTGAGATCGACGGCTGGCACGAAGGAGATCATTTATCACGGGCCATCCAAGCAGCCGGTCTGGATTTGGTCAATCTCGACGCCGTCATCGCGCGGGACGAGGATCGCATGGACGCTGTGATAGCGCAGAATGAACTTGATCAACGCGAAGCCGGACATTGGGGCGTGCCGCTCATGGTGCTCGATGGCGAGCCGTTCTTCGGACAGGACCGCCTGCCCGCGCTGCTGTGGCGGCTGGAGCAACGCGCATGCGCGTCGGGTTCCGCTGCGTCGGTGAGCTGATGCGCCTGCGATTCAACCGGCGCGAAGCCATGCGCACGACGGCCGCAGCGGCTGCGCTGCTGCCTGCCGGTCGGCTGGCCGCCGCAACGCCCTGGCGCGCGGGAGCCTTGCGCCATGTGTTGCCGAGCGCCAATGCCGAGGCGCTGCTGCTCAAATGCTCGTTCACCCGGCCGCTGACCGGGCGGGTGCAGGCCGACTTCTCGGGCCACCGGGTCGACGGGGTCAGGACCGACAGCGAAGGCCGATTCTGGACCTTCTGGGCCACCGGGCTCGAACCCGGCACCGAATACCGGATCACGCTGCGCGAGAATGACGAGCCGCTCTCCGATCCCTGGCAGCTGCGCACCTTCCCCGCCGCCGATGCCGCACCCGAGCGGTTCCGCCTGCTGACCTTCATGTGTCCGGGCGGTGACGAGAGCGCGCGCGGCCCGCGCGGGATCGAATCCTTCCGCCCGATCGCCATCCGGCAGGCATTGTTGCAGCGCGGGCTGGCCTTTGCGCCCGATGCGGTGGTGGCCAATGGAGACCATATCTACTGGGATCAGAAATCCTGGCTACAACATCACAACGATGAAATCCGCGCCCTGACTCGCGCCGTCTACGACGAATGGGGCTATTTCGATCCGGCGCAGGCGATGATCGGCACCGCCAATGAAGCGCTGCTCAAGCGCGTTGGCGATGAACAGATCGCGCGGCTCTATGGCACGATCTTGCGCTCGACCCCGAGCTTTTTCCTGCCCGACGATCACGATTATCTGGAGAATGACGAGGCCGAGGACCGCTTCGTCACCTTCCCCCCCGATGAGCAGCAGCGTGAATTCCAACGGGTGACCCAGCGGCTCTATTACCCTGAATTCCTGCCCGATCCGCTGCTGTCGCAGGGCCTGCCGGGGATGGCGCGCGAAGGCTGGGCGCAGGGGCTTTCGCGCAGCTTCGGTGTGCTGCGGTTCGGCAAGCTGGTCGAGGCGCTACTGTATGACAGCGCCGGGTTCCTGAGCCTCAAGGATGGCAATGCCGGCTTGCTCCCGCCCGAAGTTGAGGCGTGGGTGACGCGGCGGATCGGCGCGAGCGACGCGGCGCAATTGCTGCACATTCCCTCCTTCCCGATTGGCTGGACCGCGGGCAAGTGGCGCGAATGGTATCCCGATGTCGTCGCCGCCCCCACCAATGCAGCGGGCGAGACGGTGGTGGCGACGCATGGATTTGCGGGCGGGGTCGGGCGATTGACCACTGATCGGCCCAAATATCTGTGGCAGAAGGGCTGGTGGTCCCAGCATCAGCGGCTGATGACGGCGATGGCACAGAGCCCGCAGCGCCCGGTGGTGCTGGGCGGCGATATCCACGCTGTGGGCGCGACCAAGCTGATCCGATCGGGCGACCTTAGCCTCGCCGAGAATCCGGTTCACGCCTTTCTGGTGGGATCGATTGGTGCCTCGAAGGCCGGCTTTCCCTCCTTCGCGCGCGGTACGCCGCCATCCACGCCAGCAATGCTCCGGGCCGAGGATTTCCGCTTTCCGCAGGAACGCAACGGCTTCACGCTGGTGGATGTCGAGCCTGCACGCACAATTGTTCGGCAATTCGCGTGGGATGAAAGCAGGGGTGTGGAGGCGATCCCCACGCTGGCGCCGTTCGACACGGTGACGATCGAAAGGAAGGGTTGAGATGCGCATGCGGGTGACCATCGGCCTGCTGCTGGCCGTGGCAATGCTGGCACCGGTCACGGCCAAGCATGCGGCAGGCGATTATGCCGCCGCCCCGGCCGCGTTCGAGCATGGCGGGTCGGACCGCACCAGCCTGTTTGCTGCGCCCGATCCTTTCGCGCGCGAGGCTGACGCTGGGCAATGGCACAACCCGGCACTGCGGGGGCTGTGGAACGTGGCCGAAGCACACGATGGCAGCCTGTTCGCACTTTCGGGCGTGCTCGGCGGGCGCGATCGCCCGGTTGTCAGCCGCCTCGACCCCGCCGATCTCGCGACCCAATGGCAGCGCGAATTGCCGTTGCCGCCGACCGGGGCCAATTGGAATTATCCCGGCGCGGTGGCGGTCCATGCCAATGGGCAGGTCTATGCGATCTACATGACCCGGCTGGCGCGGCTCGATCCGGTTTCGGGCGAAGTCACCGCCACGCTCGATCTGCCCGCGCCCAACGGGCTGGCCGACACCACCTATAATGGCTTCATCATTCTTGCCGACGGCGTGATACTCGCCAAATCGCACCACCGCCCGGCGGGCTGCACCGCGCAAGGCTACCGCGCCTTTGTCGAATGCGGGGTGGAGGGGGTGGCCCCCTCGGCGCTGGTGCTGATCGATCCTGATACGCTTGAAATCAAATGGACCGGGGCCGCACCCGAGCTGATCGGCGGGCGGATCACAGCGACCCGTTTTCGCGGCCAGACCTATATCTATCTCGCCGGGCACAGCTTCGTCCACCGCATGCACTATCGGGAAGGCCGGCTTGAGTCCGATCCGGAATGGGGCCCGGTGCGTTACCGCGAAGGCGAGCAGTCGCCGGGTAC
>CAZWZP010000109.1:0-7660 GCA_964638925.1 uncultured Stakelama sp.
TCGATCGCCTTGTCCGGCAGCTTGCGGTCGTTGATGTAGCGCGAGCTCAGCTCCACCGCCGACTTGATCGCGTCGGGGGTGTATTTGACATTGTGGTGATCCTCGAACGCCGAGCGCAGGCCGGCGAGGATCTTGATCGTATCCTCGATCGTCGGCTCGTTGACGTCGATCTTCTGGAACCGGCGCAGCAGGGCGCGGTCCTTTTCGAAGTGATTACGAAATTCCTTGTAGGTGGTCGAACCGATGCAGCGGATCGTGCCGCCCGACAAAGCCGGCTTGAGCAGGTTCGACGCGTCCATCGCACCGCCGCTGGTTGCGCCAGCGCCGATCACCGTGTGGATTTCGTCGATGAACAGCACCGCATGGGGCAGCTTTTCGAGTTCGTTGACGACCTGCTTCAGCCGCTCCTCGAAATCGCCGCGATAGCGGGTGCCGGCGAGCAGCGCGCCCATGTCGAGCGAGTAGATCACCGCTTCCTTGAGCACGTCAGGGACGTCGCCTTCGATGATCTTGCGCGCCAGACCTTCCGCGATCGCGGTCTTGCCGACGCCGGGATCGCCGACATAGAGCGGGTTGTTCTTGCTGCGGCGGCACAGGATCTGGACGGTGCGGTCGACCTCCGGCCCGCGGCCGATAAGCGGATCGATCTTGCCGGTCTTGGCCTTTTCATTGAGGTTGACGGTGAACTGCTTGAGCGCGCTCTCGCCCTTCTTGCCGTCGCTCTTCTGGCTCTTGTCCTCTTCCGCGCCCTTGGGCGGGGCGGATTCGACCGGGGTCGATCCCTTGCCGACGCCGTGGCTGATATAGCTGACTGCGTCGAGGCGGCTCATATCCTGCTGCTGCAGGAAATAGACGGCGTAGCTTTCGCGCTCGCTGAACAGGGCGACGAGGACGTTGGCACCGGTCACTTCGTCGCGGCCCGACGACTGGACGTGCAGGATCGCGCGCTGGACGACGCGCTGGAAGCCGCTGGTGGGCGAGGGGTCGGTGGTCTGGTCGACGCGCAGCGCCTGAAGCTCGGTATCGAGATAATGGGCGACCGTGGTCTTGAGCTCGCCCAGATCCACCCCGCACGCGCCCATCACCTTGGAGGCATGTTCGTCGTCCACCAGCGCCAGCAGCAGATGCTCGAGCGTCGCATATTCGTGGCGACGCGAGCTGGCGGCTTCCAGCGCGCGGTGAAGGGTCGATTCGAGGGCGGAAGCGAAACTAGGCATTCGGCTTTACTCCAGTCGGGCCGAAGAAGAGACACGCGGCCCGTGCATCCCCTATGTCGGGAGCCTTGCACCGTGCATCAAGCGCCGCACATGCCCCTGAGAGTCTTATAGCGTGACGCCCGGGGTTTCGTGCTCCACTCATCGTTTGAATAAGGCATCCGCACTTGCACGATGGTTAACGGCGCGTTGAATAATATTACGACACCGCGCGATTTCCGTTTCGAGCAAAGTGATCCGCTCTTCCAGCTCCGTCACCGAAAAGGGATCGAGATCCTGACGTGCGAGCTGGGCTGCGGGGTCGTCCTTTCTGCGGGGAAGGTCGTCCGAGTCCATGTTGGGCAAGGTCGGATGCTGGTGCGGCCGTGTCAAGCGGGTGGTAGCGGCCATTTTGCGCAACTGCAGCCTTGACGTCATGGGATGCGGCCCCGATTCAGGCGCAGTTCTTGGGGGATATGCATGACCAGCCTGCCCGACCGGATGATCGCAATCGACCCGACCGAGGCCGGTGGTCCTGAAGTGCTTGTCCCGGTCGAGCGCCCGGTGCCGGTGCCGCGCGCGGACGAGGTGCTGATCCGTGTCGCCGCCGCCGGGGTGAACCGGCCCGATGTGATCCAGCGCATGGGTGCCTATCCGCCGCCGCCTGGGGTGACGACGATCCCGGGGCTGGAGGTCGCGGGTGAGGTGGTCGCGGTGGGCGCGGACCTGCCGCCCGAGATGATCGGCCAGCCGATGTGCGCTTTGGTGGCGGGCGGTGGCTATGCCGAATATGCCGTCGCGCCGCTCGGCCAGTGCCTGTCGGTGCCCGAGAGCCTGTCGATGGTCGAGGCGGCGGCAATCCCCGAGACCTTGTTCACAGTGTGGACCAATTTGTTCGAGCGCGGTTACGCCAGCGAGGGCGATGTCGCGCTGGTGCATGGCGGCACGAGCGGGATCGGCACCATGGCGATTTCGCTGTGCAATCTGTTCGGCGTCCGGGTGATCGTCACGGCGGGCAGCGACGACAAGGTCACCGCCTGCCTTGCGCACGGCGCGGATCATGCGATCAACTACAAGGCCGAGGATTTCGTCGCGCGGGTCAAGGATCTGACCGAGGGGCGCGGGGTCAATGTCGTGCTCGACATGGTTGGCGGCGACTATGTCGCGCGCAACCTCAAATGCATGGCCGATGACGGGCGGCATGTGTCGATCGCTGTGCAGGGCGGCGCGATGGCGACGGTCCCGGTGTTCGAGATCATGCGCCGCCGCCTGACGCTGACCGGATCGACTCTGCGCGCGCGCGACACGGCGTTCAAGACGCTGGTCGCCGACGAGCTGTCGCGCGCGGTGTGGCCCTATGTCGCCGACGGGCAGCTGCGCCCGGTGATTGACCGGACTTATCCGCTTGCCCAGGCGGCGGAGGCGCATCGCCGGATGGAGAGCGGCGCGCATATGGGGAAGATCGTGCTGGAGATGTGACGGCTTCGGATTCGCTGGCGAGGCGGGGGGCGAGCCCCTAGACTGAACAGCGAATCGGGGGTTTTCAACGTGTTCGCCTTTCTGTCAGCGCCGGAGAATATCGTCTTCGTTTCGGCGCTCGTGCTGATGCTGCTGCTCGGTATCGTGCAGGCGGTCGGGCTGGCGGGCGACGCGGATTTTGATGCGCCCGACTGGCTCGACTGGCTGGGGTTCGGGCGGGTGCCGCTGCTGGTGGTCATCGTGCTGCTGCTGGCGAGCTTTGGCCTGATCGGGCTGATCGGGCAGCAGCTGGCGCGCGACCTGTTCGGCACGCTTTTGCCCGGCTGGGCGGCCGTTCCGGGTGCCGGGCTGCTGGCGCTGCCCGCGACCGCGCTGTCGGCCCGACTGATCGCGCCGATCCTGCCGCAGGATCACACGACCGCGATCGACCTCGACACGCTGGTGGGCAGCGGTGCGACGATCCTGACCGGGCGCGCCACCACCGGATCGCCGGCGCGGGCGCGGGTCGAGGACTGGCACGGGCAGGCCCATTATCTGATGGTCGAGCCCGACAATGCCGGACAGATTTTCCAGGAAGGCGAGCGCGTGCTGCTGGTGCGGCGCGAGCGCGATGTCTTTCGAGCGATCGCTTATGGCGATCATCATCTGCCAAGATTGGGGGAGTAGGACATGCAGGACGTTGTGACGACGGGGGGATCGATCCTTCCATACCTGATCTATGCGGGTGGCGGGCTGCTGACGCTGCTGATCATCGGGATGGTGATTGCGCGGCTGTACAAGCGCGCGTCCAAGGAGATCGGCTTCGTCCGTACCGGCTTTGGCGGCGAGAAGGTGGTCATCAACGGCGGCGCGCTGGTGTTGCCGGTGTTCCATGAGACGATGCCCGTGAACATGAATACGGTGCGGCTGGCGGTCGAGCGCAAGAATTCCGATGCGCTGATCACGCTCGACCGGCTGCGGATCGACGTGAAGGCGGAATTCTATGTCCGCGTGAAGCCCGACAGCCAGTCGATCGCGACCGCCGCGCAGACGCTGGGCCTGCGCACGATGAACCCCGAAGCGCTCAAAGAGCTGGTCGAGGGCAAGTTCGTCGACGCGCTGCGCTCGGTCGCGGCGGGGATGACGATGAACCAGCTGCACGAGCAGCGCGCCGATTTCGTGCAGAAGGTGCAGCAGGTTTCGTCCGCCGATCTGGCGATGAACGGGCTGGAGCTGGAATCGGTTTCGCTGACCGGGCTGGACCAGACGAGCATCGAGCATTTCAACGCCAACAACGCGTTCGACGCGGAGGGTCTGACCAAGCTGACCGAGCAGATCGAGCTGCGCAAGAAGGCGCGCAACGACATCGAGCAGGATACGCGCGTCCAGATCGAGACCAAGAATCTGGAGGCCGAGCGCCAGTCGTTTCTGATCGGGCGCGATACCGAATTCGCGCGGCTGGAGCAGGAGCGCGAGATCGAGCTGAAGCGCGCCGCGCAGGCGTCGGAAGTGGCGCAGGAACAGGCGCTGCGCACCCGCGAGGCGGATCAGGCGCGGATCGAGGCAAAGAAGCAGATCGACAGCTCGCAGATCGAAGCAGACCGCGCGGTCAAGGAAGCGCAGATCGCGCAACAGCAAGCGTTGGAGCTGGCGCGGCAGGAACAGCAGATCGCGGTGCAGAACAAGAGCCGCGAAGAGAGCCAGTCGCGCGCCGAGGCGGACAAGGCGCGTGCCGCCGCCGTCGTCGCCGAGGAGCAGGTCGCGACCGCGCGCGAGGCCGAGATTGCCGAGCGGACCAAGCGGATCGAACTGATCGACGCTGCGCGCGAGGCAGAGCGTGCGGCGATTGGGGTGAAGGTCGAGGCCGAGGCCGAGAAGCAGGCAGCGGCGGATCGTGCCGAGGCCGCGCGGCTGGTCGCGGAGGGCGAGGCGGAGGCAGCCAAGCTGCGCGCCGAGGCCGACCGGGTGCGGTTCGAGGTCGAGGCGGCGGGCCAGCGCGCAATCAACGAGGCCGCGAACCTGTTGTCGTCCGACCAGATTTCGCTGCAGACCAAGCTGGCGCTGCTCAAGGTGCTGCCGGATGTGATCCGCGAATCGGTCAAGCCGATGGAGTCGATCGACAGCATCAAGATCGTGCAGGTCGACGGACTGACCGCTGGCGGCGGGGCCGGTTCGGCTCCAGCGGGCGGGGCGGGCCAGGGCGACGGCAATCTGGCCGATAGCGCAGTCGCCGCCGCGCTGCGCTATCGCGCGCAGGCGCCGATGCTGGACGGGCTGATGAAGGAATTGGGTTTTTCGGGCGGGTCGCTCGACGGGCTGGTGAAGTCGGTCGCGGATGCGCCCAAGGAGAAGGGCGATGCCGCTGATTCTGCATGAGTACGCGCCGTCGGGGAATTGCTACAAGATCCGCCTGACCGCCGCGCTGACCGGCACGGCGATCGAGCGGCGGAGCTATGACATCTTGGCGGGGGAGACGCGGACGCCCGCGTTCCTCACCAACGTCAACGCCAATGGGCGGATTCCGGTGCTGCAGGATGGCGAGCGGTTTCTGCCCGAAAGCAATGCGGCGTGCTTCTACCTCGCCGATGGCACTGCGCTGATTCCAGGTGACCCTTTCGACCGGGCGGACATGCTGCGCTGGATGTTCTGGGAGCAGTATAACCATGAGCCGAACATCGCGACGGTGCGGTTCTGGATGGGCTGGGTCGGGGAGGGCAATCTCGACGACCTGCAGCGCGCGTTGCTTCCGGGCAAGCGTGCGGCGGGGGAGTCTGCGCTCAAGCTGATGGACGAACATCTGGCGGCACGCGACTGGTTCGTCGGCAGCGCGCCGAGCCTCGCCGATATCTGCCTCTATGCCTATACGCATGTCGCCGAAGAGGGTGGGTTCGCACTCGCGCCCTTCGCCGCGGTGCGCGACTGGATCGCGCGGGTCGAAGGTCTCGATGACTATATCGCGATTACTGCGTGACACTTCGGTGACGCGGGAACGATTCGAGCTGTAACATTCCATCGCCATAGGCGACCCAGGCAAGGGCATTGCACGGGGCGCTACAATGGCCACGATCACTCGACTTCCGTTTGACACGAATGTCGCAGATTTCGCAGACTTCACCGCCACGGAGCCCGCGATCCCGGAAAAGACGATCGGCGGGCGTCGGCAATATCGCACGATCTGGATCAGCGATATCCATTTGGGTACGCGCGGCTGCAACGCCGAAATGCTGATCGACTTTCTGGATCACGTCGACAGCGACACCATTTATCTGGTCGGTGATATTATCGACGGGTGGCAGCTCAAGAAGAAATTTTACTGGCCCGCGGCGCATAACGACATTGTCTGGCGCCTGCTGAAGCGCGCCAAGCGTAGCACGCGAGTCATCTACATTCCCGGCAACCATGACGAGATTTTCCGCCAGTTCACCGGCCTCAGCTTTGGCGGGGTGGAGATCAAGCGGCAGGCGATCCACCAGACCGCCGATGGCCGCCGCCTGCTGGTGCTGCATGGCGACGAGTTCGATGCGATCACGCTGAGCCACCGCTGGCTCGCCCATGTCGGCGACGCGGCCTACACGGCGGTGATGACGCTCAACCGCTGGTGCAACAAGTACCGTAGCTGGCGTGGCCTGCCCTATTGGTCGCTGAGCAAGCACGCCAAGCAGAAGGTCAAGAACGCGGTCGAATTCATCTGCGGCTTTGAGGAAATCGTCGCCAAGGAAGCTGCCGCGCGCGGGGTCGACGGTGTGATCGCCGGGCATATCCACACTGCCGAGATGCGCACGATCGACGGCATCGAATATTATAATGACGGCGATTGGGTGGAGGGTTGCACTGCCCTTGTCGAACACTACGATGGCACGATGGAAATCCTCCATTGGGCCGATGAGATCGCTGCGCGTGACCTCGACCCGGAGCGGGTCGAGGAGCGCGTAGCGGCTTGAGCGAAACGGAGATGCGGATCGCCATCGTAACCGACGCCTGGGAGCCCCAGGTGAACGGCGTCGTGCGCACGCTCCAGTCGGTGCGGCGCGTGCTTGAGGGGCAGGGTCACAAGGTCAAGGTGATCTCGCCCGACCTGTTCTACTCGGTGCCGTGCCCGACCTATCCCGAAATTCGCCTCGCGATGGTGCGCAGCCGGACGATCGGCGACCTGCTCGACGAATTTTCGCCGCACGCGGTGCATCTGGCGACCGAGGGGCCGGTATGCGTCGCGGCGCGGCGCTGGTGCCTGCGGCATGATTTCCCGTTTACGACGGCCTATCACACGCAATTCCCCGATTATGTCGAGGCGCGGTCGGGCGTGCCGGCCGAGTGGGTGTGGCGCTATATCCGCTGGTTCCATGCGCCGGCCCAGTCGATCCTCGCCTCGACCGCGTCGATCCGGCAGGCGCTGGTCGACCATGGCTTGACCCAGGTGCGGCATTGGGGGCGGGGCGTGGACCTGACCAATTTCCACCCCGGCGTCGCACGACATCCGGCTATGGCGGAGCTGCCGGGGCCGGTGCAGCTCTATGTCGGGCGCGTGGCGATCGAGAAGAATCTAGAGGCGTTCCTCGCCGCTTCGCATCCCGGGACCAAGGTCGTCGTGGGTGATGGCCCGGCGCGGGCGACATTGACGGCCAAATATCCCGACGCGAAGTTCCTTGGCCCGATGTTCGGCGCGGCGCTGGCGCAGGTCTATCGCTCCGCCGATGTCTTCGTTTTTCCGAGCAAGACCGATACGTTCGGGCTGGTGATGATCGAGGCGCTGGCGTGCGGTACGCCGGTTGCCGCCTATCCGGTGACCGGGCCGGTCGATATCCTGACGCCGGAGACCGGGGCGATGTCCGACGATCTGGATGCGGCGATCGCCGAGGCGTTGACCCGCGACCGCGATGCGTGCGCTGCCTATGGCCGCAGCTTCACCTGGGAGGCGAGCGCGGCGCAGTTCCTGTCGGCTTTGGTGCCGATTATCGAGGAAGCGCGGGCCGCGTGATCCTCTCCTACCCCTCACCCCCCTGCGCCGGACG
>CAZWZP010000109.1:7670-9636 GCA_964638925.1 uncultured Stakelama sp.
CCTCTCCCGCTTGCGGGAGAGGGTTGGGTAAGGGTCTTCTTCTTCTTTGCGCCCGAAATTCGAGCGCCCGGTTTCAAGAAGTGCAAAAGGAAGAATACCCTCCCCAACCCCTCCCGCAAGCGGGAGGGGCTAAGATTGCGCAAGCGGCTGGGCTAAAGATGCGCTGCGGGACGCAAAACTCACACCCGCATTGACCTGATATAAAGATATCTTTATATCTCTATGCCTATGAACACGGCTCTCGAATCCTTCCGCGCACTCGCGGATTCGACGCGGCTGCGCATTCTTGCGCTGCTGCGGCTGATGGAGCTGTCGGTTGGCGAACTGGCGCAGGTACTGGGGCAGAGCCAGCCGCGTGTGAGCCGTCATGTGAAGATTCTGTGCGACGCGGGCCTTGCTGAGCGGCGCAAGGAAGGGAGCTGGGTGTTCGTTGCGCTGGGCGATGCGAAGCGCACCGGGCCGATCTTTGCAGCGATCGACGCGTGGCGCAGCGAGAGTGAGGATCATTGGGCGGTGGCCGATAGCGCGCGGCTGGCGGCGGTGCGCGCCGATCGCGCGGCGGCGGCGGCGGAGTGGTTCGAGGCCAATGCCGGGCAGTGGGACGCGATCCGGTCGCTCCATGTCGCCGAAGAGCAGGTCGAGGCGGCGATGGTTGTCGCGCTCGGCGATACGCAGATTGCGCGGCTGATTGATATCGGCACTGGCACCGGGCGGATGCTCGAGCTGTTCGCGCCGCGTGCGGACAGCGCGCTGGGCATCGACCGCTCGTCGGAAATGCTGCGGCTGGCGCGGGCCAAGCTCTCGGAGCAGGGGATTGGCAATGCCGAGCTGCGCCAGGCGGACCTGTACGCGCTGCCGATGAGCGATGGCGAGGCGGATGCCGCGATCCTGCACCATGTGCTGCATTTTGCGCAGCAGCCGGGGGCGGCGATTGGCGAGGCGGCGCGGGTACTGTCGCCAAGCGGTCGCCTGCTGATCGTCGATTTCGCGCCGCATGATCGTGAGGAATTGCGGACGCGCGAAGGGCATGTGCGCCTGGGCTTTTCGGACGAGCAGATGCTCGGCTGGTTCGCCAAGGCGGGGCTGGCGCCGGTCCAGACCCAGACGCTCGAGGGCGGCGCGCTGACCGTGAAATTATGGCTGGGCCGCAAGGCGGGGCAGCCGGGTGAACAACTGCCAGTGAATGAGGTGAAGGCAGCATGAGTATCGATCGCGACCCGTCGTCCCCGCCGCTGTTCGCGGACGTGGCCGGCGACATCGACGTCAGCTTCGAATTCTTTCCGCCCAAGACCGAGGCGATGGAAAAGACGCTGTGGGAGTCGGTCGAGACGCTGAGCCCGTTCGATCCGCGCTTCGTGTCGGTGACCTATGGCGCGGGCGGGACGACGCGCGAGCGGACGCACAATACCGTCGCCCGGATCGCGCGCGAGACGCCGATCGCGGTGGCCGCGCACCTCACCTGTGTCGACGCGACCAAGGCCGAGATCGACGCGGTGGCCGAGGAATATTGGGCGGCGGGCGTGCGCCACATCGTCGCGCTGCGCGGCGATCCGCCGCGTGCGGGGGAGAAATATGCGACCCACCCCGGCGGCTATGAGAATGCCGCCGATCTGGTCGCCGGCCTGCGCAAGCTCCACCCGTTCGAGATTTCGGTCGCGGCCTATCCCGAATGCCACCCGGATTCGCCCGATGCGGCGCATGACCTGGACAATTTGAAGCGCAAGATCGATGCGGGCGCGAACCGCGCGATCACGCAGTTCTTTTTTGAGGCCGATACCTTCCTGCGCTTCCGCGATGCAGCGGCCGCAGCGGGGATCGATGCGGAGATCGTGCCGGGGATCATGCCGGTGATGAGCTTTGCCGCGGTCCAGAAAATGTCGGCGATGTGCGGAACGGCGGTGCCGGGCTGGATGGAGCGGCTGTTCGAGGGGCTGGACGACCATCCGGCGGCGCGCCAGCTGGTTTC
>CAZWZP010000110.1:0-1211 GCA_964638925.1 uncultured Stakelama sp.
TGGCGATGTCGCCGGTCTGGCTGATTTCCCTCGCGCCCAGCCCGGTCAGATCGATATGCCCGCCACGGATCATCGCAAAGCTATCCGCGCTGCTGAAATAGACCGACTGGGGCAGCTCGCTGATCGTCTGCTTGCCGGCGTTGATCAGGTCGGGGTCTTCCTCACCCTCGAACGGGAACGGGCCGATGCCCAGCATCCCGTTTTCCGACTGCAGGGTGACCTCCACCCCCTCGGGGATGTGGTTGGCCACGAGCGTCGGGATGCCGATGCCGAGATTGACGTAGAAACCGTCCTGCAATTCCTTCGCGGCGCGCGCGGCCATTTCGTCGCGGGTCCAGGGCATCACTTCACTCCTTGGGCAAGTCGGTTGTCGGGGTCGCGGTGCTGCGCACCGGGTTGGGCAGCAGGAACCAGCCTGCGCCCCAGAGCGGGGCGACCATCGTCTCGGTCGCGGCGGCGGGGCGACGCGCGGCGTCCCCCGCGTCGAAGCTGTCGCTGAAATCGCCCAGCGCATCGCCGACGATCGCGACGACGCAGTAGCTGGCGGCGACGGTGCGGCGGACATGGTCGCCCGAAATCGGTGGATCCCCGCCGCGCAGGATCAGCGTCTTGCCCGGCACAAACTCGCCAAAGCCGATCTTGGCCAGCATCGCCGCGGCAGCATTGTTGCCGGATGGCCGCCGCGCGCTGGTGAAGATCGCCTGCACGCCTTCGCGGCGCAGCGCATCGACGCCCTCGACCGCGCCCGGCACCGCGCTGACCTCATCGCTGCCATCGCCGACCCAGCGGCGGAAGCGTGCATCGGGATCGCTGCCGGTGGCGCTCTCATCAAGGTCGAACAGGATCGCGAACGGCTTGGCCTCGCACGGCACATAGCGCGGGGCGTCGAGGGTCGCGCCCTCGGCCAGCACGACCGAGCGCACTGCCTCCCCCGCCTTGCGCGCCGCGACCTGGCGTTCGACATAGGCCCAGAGCGACTGATAGGCCTGGAGCGAGGCGGCGGCGGACTCCGCCGAAGCGGGTGCGGCGACCTTGGACGCCGCCGCGGACGCCTGCAGCCGCAGCGCCAACGCGCGCGCCTCGGGCGTCGTCAGCGTTGCGGTCGGGTCGCCCACCGGCTCGGTCGGCGCCGGCGTGACAGCAGCGACCGGCTCAGGCTCAAGCTCGGGCTTCTTGTCGTCGCCGAAAATCCGCTTCCCCGCCATCGAGCC
>CAZWZP010000110.1:1271-4219 GCA_964638925.1 uncultured Stakelama sp.
ATCGCCAGCAGCGTCAGCAGGGCGCGCAGCCGGCTCACGCCGCCTCGCTGGTCCGCTGACGGACCGTGCGGAACTCGATCTTCTTGTCGTACGGCGCGCCGATAATCATCCGTTTCACATAGATGCCGGGCAGATGGATCGCGTCAGGGTCGAGGCTGCCGACCGGCACCACTTCCTCGACCTCGGCGACGCAGATGTTGGCGGCGGTCGCCATTGGCTGGTTGAAGTTGCGCGCGGTCTTGCGGAAAATCAGGTTCCCCGCCTCGTCCGCTTTCCACCCCTTGATGATCGCGAGGTCGGCGCGGATGCCGCGCTCCAGGATGTACTCCTGGCCGTCGAATATCTTGACCTCCTTGCCCTCGGCCACCTTCGTGCCGACGCCGGTCGGGGATGCCCGCTCCCCCTGCGCGGCAGCGCTCGGCCAGCGTGCCTTGAGGGCAGAATTCGACCTCTAGCTCGCCGGCCAGATATTGCCGCTCAAACTCCTTGTTCTCACCGACATAGGAGGAGATCATCTTGCGGACCTGGCGCGTGCGCAGCAGCTTGCCGAGACCCTCGCCGTCGATCCCGGCATTGTTGCTGGCGATGGTCAGGCCGGTCACGCCGCTGTCGCGGATCGCGTCGATCAGCCGTTCGGGGATACCGCACAGGCCGAACCCGCCCGCGCAAATCGTCATGCCGTCGTGCAGCAGGCCTGCAAGCGCCGCTTCGGCAGTCGGGTACAGCTTGTTCATCGCCGCGAGTCTCTCCTAGCCCTGATGTGGGCGCGATAGTCGCGCGGGGTTGGCGCGGTCAAGCGAACCTGAACCAACTTTCAACTTTGTTGCGTATTAGTGTGTTACATTAGTGCAACAGTTGCGGAGAATTTCGCTGCATTTCCTCGCATATCATTGCTGTTCAGAAACGCCCCGCTACATCCGCTGCGCCTGCTCATTAGCAGACGCAACATAAGATAAGAGGGATGTAATCATGCGTATTTTCTCGATGGCGATCCTCGCCGCAGCCACCTGTGCGACCCCCGCATTCGCGCAGGACTCCGACAGCTTCACCGGCCCCAGCATTTCGGTATTCTCCGGGATGGAGCAGGTTAACACCGACGGACCGGACGAATCCGGCATCATCTATGGCGTCACTGCGGGTTATGACATCGACCTGGGCAAGGGCGTGATCGGCATCGAGCTGGAAGCCGCCGAGAGCAACACCGACTATTGCGAGACCGCCGTGGTCGTCGCGTCGGACACGCTGTGCAGCAAGGCTGGTCGCGATCTTTATGCGGGCGCGCGCGCCGGTATCAAGATCGGCGGTTCTTCGCTCGCTTATGTGAAGGGCGGCTACACCAACGCCCGCGTGAACGTCGACTATGTCGGCGGCGCGGCCGCCCCGACCGTGAACTATAGCGATCATGACGATCTCGACGGCTTCCGCGTCGGTGCCGGTGCAGAGCACCGCCTCGCTTCCGGCGTGACGGTCAAGGTCGAATATCGCTATTCGAACTATGAGCAGGACGTCAGCCGCCATCAGGGTCTGATCGGCGTCGGCTTCCGCTTCTGATCCGAAGCACACGCATAAAGGGGCCGCGCGGAATGGATCGCGCGGCCCTTTTTCGTGCCTGCGACCGGGGCAGGATGCGACGAATCATTGCTGCGATGCGGCAAATACGTGCGCGAAGGCGTTGAAGCGTTAACCAGTTGCCGATAGCGTGATGGCGGTTTCCGGGGGCGGGATCAGAATCACATGCTTGAATTTTCGGTGTTCATCTACGGCCTGTTGTCGGCCTTTGTTCTGATTTCGGCCGAGCAGAACCGCCGCGCCGCCCGTCCCAACCCGGCGATGGTGACTGCGGTCGGCTGGGGTCTGTTTTCGATGTCCTCGACGCTCGCCCTGTTGTGCGGCGCGGTGGGCTTCGCGCTGCTTCTTGGGGTCGCCGTACCAGGCCTTCCCGCGCTCTAAAAAAACGGGGCGGCCAAGGGCCACCCCGCAAGGGCTTGGGAAGGGTAAAGTGAAGCGTCGCTTAGCGGACCGAACCGCGGCGAACCAGATTGACGATCCCGAGCAGGACCACTGCGCCCAGGAACGAGATCAGCAGCGAGATCGGGCTGAACGAACCGTCGGTGATCGACGCGCCGCCGATCATCGGGGTGATGAGGAAGCCCGCGAGCAGCGCGCCCACAATCCCCACCACGATGTTCAGAAAAATGCCCTGCTGGGCATCGGTACGCATCACGATGCTGGCCAGCCAGCCAAGCACACCGCCCACGACCAGCAGTACAATCAAGTTGATCATTGGATGTCTCCCATATCCGTCTCGACCCGGTCGAGTTACTTGCAATACGGTTGAAATCGCCGGACGTTCCGCCTGCGTCCGATTTTACTGACCAGCGGGAGAGTCGCGTGCCGATCTATGCCTTTGAAGACCTGCAGCCGACGGTCGACGCCGACGCCTGGATCGCGCCCAGCGCCGACATAATCGGCGACGCGCGGCTGGCGGCGGGATCGAGCGTGTGGTTCGGGGCGGTGATCCGCGCGGACAATACGCCGATCCTGCTCGGCGCGCGCAGCAATGTGCAGGAGGGGGCGATGCTGCATTCCGACCCCGGCGCGCCGCTGACCGTTGGCGAGGATTGCACGGTCGGGCATCACGCGATCCTGCACGGCTGCACCGTCGGCAACCGCGTGCTGGTGGGCATGGGCGCGATCATCCTCAACCGCGCGGTGATCGGCGACGATTGCCTGATCGGCGCCGGCGCGCTGGTGACAGAGGGCAAGGAATTCCCGCCCGGCAGCCTGATCGTCGGCAGCCCCGCCCGCGCGGTGCGTGAGGTGGATGCGACGACTCGCGCGGGGTTGCTGTATTCGGCGCAGAATTACGCCGAGCGTCAGCGGCGGTTTCGCAGCGGATTGCGGCGGATCGACTGATCCAATCCTCCCCCGCAAGGGGGAGGTGGCAC
>CAZWZP010000110.1:4332-9614 GCA_964638925.1 uncultured Stakelama sp.
GCTTTAGAATTCTCGGTACGCCACCCCTTGCCGTTTACGTAAAGCATCTGGACAGGCAATTCGGTTCGTCTATGAAACGGGTATGGCCCTGCCCGCTCTCTTCGATCGCCTGCGGCTCCCCGTTATCGGGTCGCCGCTCTTCATCGTCTCCGGTCCCGAACTGGTCATCGCCCAGTGCAAGGCGGGCATCGTCGGCTCGTTCCCCGCGCTCAATGCGCGGCCACAGAGCCAGCTCGACGAATGGCTGCACCAGATCACCGAGGAACTGGCCGCGTGGAACCGCGACAATCCGGATCGCCCGGCCGCGCCCTATGCGGTCAACCAGATCGTGCATCGCTCGAACGACCGGCTCGAGGCGGACCTTGTCACCTGCGGCAAGTGGCAGGTGCCGATCGTCATCACCTCATTGGGCGCGCAGGAGCAGCTCAACCAGGCGGTGCACAGCTGGGGCGGCATCGCGCTGCACGACGTGATCAACGACCGCTTCGCGCACAAGGCGATCGAGAAGGGCGCGGACGGCCTGATCCTCGTCTGCACCGGCGCGGGCGGCCATGCCGGGCAGCTGAGCCCATTCGCTTTCGTCCAGGAAACCCGCGCCTGGTTCGACGGCCCGATCGCGCTGTCGGGGTCAATCGCCAATGGCGGCGCCATCCTCGCCGCGCAGGCGATGGGCGCGGACCTGGCGTATATCGGTTCGCCCTTCATCGCGACGGCGGAGGCGAATGCCGAGGCGGATTACAAGCAGGGCATCGTCGCCGGTGGCGCGTCCGATATTGTCTATACAAATCTGTTCACCGGCGTTCACGGCAATTATCTGCGCCAGTCGATCGAGGCGGCGGGGCTGGACCCCGACAATCTGCCCGAAAGCGATCCGAGCAAGATGAACTTCGGATCGGGCGGCAATTCCAAGGCGAAGGCGTGGCGCGATATCTGGGGTTCGGGCCAGGGCATCGGCGCGGTGCGCGAGGTTCAGCCGGTGGCGGCGTTTGTCGACCGGCTGGACGCCGAGTATCGCGCGGCGAGGGCGCGGATTGCCGGGCTGTCGAACGGGGGTTGGAGCGCTTGACCTACTAAACCTCGTCACCCCGGCCTTGTGCCGGGGTCCACCAGGCGGCAAGCGCGAAGCAAGAGGCTCAAGCGCCACGCTGGCGAATGAGTGGACCCCGGCACAAGGCCGGGGTGACGACTATTTAGATGGCAGCCTGAAGCCTCAAGCCGCCATACGGCGCGCTTTTTCCAATTTCTTCATGATCATCTGGCGCTTGAGGCGCGAGAGGTGGTCGAGAAACACGATCCCCTCCAGATGATCCATCTCATGCTGGATGCAGGTCGCGAGCAGGCCGGTGAACTGCTCGTCATGCGCCACGCCGTGCTCGTCCAGCCACTTCACCCGGCAGGTCGCGGGGCGATCGACATCCGCGAACTGATCGGGGACCGACAGGCACCCTTCGGTATAGGTGCTCATCTCGTCGGCCGGATCGAGGATTTCGGGGTTGATGAAGACGCGCGGCGCCTTGATCGGCTTGCCTTCCTCATCTTCCTCCTCCTGCAAATCCATGACGATGACACGCTTCGGCACGCCGACCTGGATCGCAGCGAGGCCGATGCCGGGGGCGTCGTACATCGTGTCGAACATGTCGGCGATCAGCGCGCGCAGATCGTCATCGACCGTCTCGACGGGGGTGGAGACGGTCTTGAGACGCGGATCGGGAACTTCGACAATCGGAAGAATAGCCATCGGGTCAATTTAGGTGTTGCCCCGCGCGGGGTCAATTCCGCGCGACCCGCAGATTTCCGATCAGAGTGATCAGGCGACCGGCCGCCGCGCGCGGAGCGCCTGGGCCAGCGTACCCTCGTCGAGATAATCGAGCTCGCCACCGACCGGCAGGCTGTGCGCCAGCTGGGTGAGGCGCACGGGATAGCCCTCCAGCCGCTCGGCGATGTAATGCGCGGTGGTCTGCCCTTCCAGTGTCGCGTTCATCGCCAGCACGACTTCATCCACCCCGCCTGCGGCGATGCGGGTGACGAGGCTGTCGATCGCCAGATCCTCGGGCCGCACCCCGTCGAGCGCGGAGAGCTTGCCGCCGAGCACATGGAATTTGCCGGGAAACAGCCGCGAGCGTTCAAGCGCCCACAGGTCGGCGACTTCCTCGACCACGCACAGCTGCCGCGTGTCGCGGCGCGGGTCGGCGCAGATCGCGCACGGATCGGTCGTATCGACATTGCCGCAGGTCGAACAGGTCGCCAGCCGCGCGCTCACCGCCTCCAGCGCGCGCAGCAGCGGGTCGAGCGCGGTCTCGCGCTTCTTGAGCAGGTGCAACACCGCCCGCCGCGCCGATCGCGGGCCAAGGCCGGGGAGGCGCGACAGGGCTTGGGTGAGGGTTTCGATCTCGGGCGATGCCATGCGATTCCCTCTATCCGTTCGTGCTGAGCTTGTCGAAGCACTGTTCCTGCCGTTGTTGGTTCGGGAGATGGCCCTTCGACAATGAACAGGTGGAACGTCCCCCGGACGTTCCAGCCAAAGCTGGGAGCTTTGGCGACCTGTTCATCAGGGCAAACGGGTTGCAGGCTGTGCCGCGTGGCGACTAGAGCCACCCCATGCGGATCATCTTCATGGGCACCCCCGAGTTTGCGGTGCCGACCCTCAATGCGCTGGTCGAAGCGGGCCATGACGTCGTCGCGGCGTATAGCCAGCCGCCACGCCCCGGCGGACGGCGCGGCAAGGCGCTGACCCCCTCCCCCGTCCATGCCCGCGCGGAGGAACTGGGGATCGAGGTCCGCACGCCGCTGTCGTTCAAGAAGGACCCGGACGCGGTTGCCGCCTTTGCCGCGCTGAACGCCGATGTCGCGGTGGTCGCGGCTTATGGCCTGATCCTGCCGGTCAGCGTGCTGGAGGCCCCGCGCCTCGGCTGCCTCAACGTCCATGGCTCGCTCCTCCCCCGCTGGCGCGGCGCGGCGCCGGTCCAGCGCGCGATCCTTGCCGGGGATGCGGAGACCGGCGTCGGCATCATGCAGATGGAGGCCGGGCTCGACACCGGCCCGGTGCGGCTGGAGGGGCGCACGCCGATCGACGGCAAGACGGCGGGCGAACTGACCGCCGAACTGGCGGAGATGGGCGCCCGGCTGATGGTGCAGGTGCTGGGCGACTTCGACGGGCATCCGGCGGTGGCTCAGCCCGAAGAAGGCGTCACCTATGCGGCAAAGATCGACAAGGCCGAGACGCTGCTGAACTTCGACCAGCCCGCCGATGCGGTCGAGCGCCAGATCCGCGCGTTCAATCCGCCGGGTGCATGGTTTGAGTTTGCCGGCGAACGCATCCGCGTGCTGGCGGCCGAACAGCTCCCTCTCCCCTCCGGGGAGAGGGTTGGGGAGAGGGGAATGATCCTCGACCCCGCAGCACTGCCCCTCTCCCAACCCTCTCCCCAAGGGGGAGAGGGCTTTGCCATCGCTTGCGCCACCGGAGCGATCCGCCCGACCTTCGTCCAGCGGGCCGGTCGCGGCGTCGTGACCGCGCGCGAGTTGCTCAACGGCTTCCCGATTCCCCCCGGCACCCAGCTGTGACCCGCTTCGCGCTGACCATCGAATATGACGGTCGCCCCTTCATGGGCTGGCAGTATCAGGATCACGGCCCCAGCGTGCAGGGTGCGATCGAGGATGCGCTGCACGGCATCACCGGCGAGGATGCTTTGGTCCATGCCGCCGGGCGCACCGATGCCGGGGTCCATGCGCTCGGGATGCGCGCGCATACCGAGATCGAAAAGGACATCGCCCCGTTCCGGCTGATGGAGGCGCTCAACGCACATCTCCGCGCGGTGCCGGTCGCGATCCTGGCGTGCGAAGCGGTACCCGACGACTGGCACGCGCGCTATTATGTCTATCGCATCGTGACCCGCCGCGCGCCGCTGACGTTCGACAAGGGGCTGAAATGGCGTGTCCCCCACCCGCTCGACGCCGACGCGATGCACGATGCCGCACAGATTCTCGTCGGCACGCATGATTTCACCACCTTCCGCTCGGTGCATTGCCAGTCGGCCAGTCCGCTTAAGTCGCTCGACCGGCTCGACGTGGTGCGCGAGGGCGACGAGATCGCGATCCACGCCTCGGCGCGCTCGTTCCTGCATCATCAGGTGCGGTCGATGGTCGGATGCCTTTCGATGGTCGGGCGCAGGCAATGGACTGCCGACGACCTGCGCGATGCATTGGAGGCGCGCGACCGCGCGCGGCTGGGCCTCAACGCGCCGTCGGACGGGCTGTACTTCGTGCGCGCGGATTATCCCTAACGGCTGAACTTCGCCGCCAGCTCCGCATGGGTCGACCAGCGGAACTGCCCGACCGGCTGCACCCAATCGAGGCGGTAGCCGCCCTTCACCAGCGCCTCGGCATCGCGGGCAAAGGTCGCCGGGTTACACGAGACATAAGCGATCACCGGCGCCTTGGACGCCGCCAGTTCGACCGCCTGCTCCTTCGCCCCTGCGCGTGGCGGATCGAGGATCACCGCGTCGAACAGGTCCAGTTCCTTCGCGGTGAGCGGGCGGCGGAACAGGTCGCGATGCTCGGCGAACACCTGGCGCAAGCCCCGCCCGGCGGCTGCCTTGAGCGACAGGATGGCGTCGCGCGCGCCTTCGCCGGCATAGACCTTCGCCTTGGGGTCCATCGCGAAGGTGAAGGTGCCGAGCCCGGCGAACAGGTCGGCAATCGTCTTCGCGCCACCGACCGCTTCAAGCACCGCCGCGACCAACGCCGCCTCCCCTTCGGGCGTCGCTTGCAGGAAGCTCGCCGCCGGGAATGGCACCGCGACGCCGCCGAACGTCACCGTCACCGGATCGGGCTCCCAGCGCGCTTCCGGCCCCATCCCGTCATCGACACTCAGCCGCCCCAACGCGTGGCGCATCGCGAACGCGGTCACCGCCTCGACTGCCTTGAGGCTGTCGGTCACCAGCCCCTCGACCAGCACGTCCGGCCCCTGATCGGTCAGCGCGAGGTGGACGTTGACCCGCCGGCTCTCGGGCAGATGCGATGCGAGCAGCCCGCGCAGCGGCTGAAGCAACGAAAACAGCCAGGGATCGAGCACGTCGCATTGCTGCACGTCGATCAGCCGGTGGCTCGCCTGTTCTGTAAAGCCCAGATGTACCTGCCGCCCGCGCCGCTCGGCGTGGAGCGTCGCGCGACGGCGCGTGCGCGGCGGCGACAGGACCGGCGGGCGGATGTCGGCGCTCAACCCATGCTGCGCCAGCGCTCCGGCGATCCGCCCGGTCAGGAATTCGGCATAGGCGGCATCGTCG
>CAZWZP010000111.1:0-289 GCA_964638925.1 uncultured Stakelama sp.
GCTGGCGCGCTATTCGCTCGATCTCGCCCGAATAGCGCGCCAGCGCCTGTTCGACTTCGCGCAGTGCGGTCAGCACCGTGCCATCGAACGCGGCGAGCGAACCCTCCGCCCCCGCTTCGGCCTGCCGGATCCGCGACCGCGCGGCGGTGATGTTCGGGAAATTCCAGCTGAGCAACGGCCCGAGCGAGAAGTTGAACGACGAGCTCTTGCCCAGATCCTCGATATTCTGCGCGCCCAACGACACCGAACCGCCCAGCGTGATCGACGGGTAAAGCGCCGCAGTCGCCAC
>CAZWZP010000111.1:310-9576 GCA_964638925.1 uncultured Stakelama sp.
TATCCGCCGCCAGCTGCCGCTCGGCCTGCCGCACATCGGGACGGCGGGCGAGCAGGGCCTGACCGTCGCCCACAGGGATCAGCGCCGACACGCCCGGCGGCGTCGCACAGGCATCGGCCTGCGCGTCCAGCTCCGCCGGCGGCTTGCCGGTCAGCGTGGCGAGTGCATAGAGCGCCGCGCGCCGCTCCGCCTCGAACGCCGGCACCTGTGCCCGCGCATTCTCGGCCAGCACGCGCGCCTGATCGTGCCGCGCCCGGCATCGAACAGCCGCTGGGTGAGATCGAGCGTGCGGCTCTGCAGTTGTACCGTCTCTCGCGCCACCGCCGCCTGCGCGGCAAAGCCGCAGGCGGCGGCATAGGTCCGCGCCGTCTCCGCCGCGATCGCCACCCGCGCGCCGTCGAGCACGGCCTGCGCCGCATCGACATCCGCCCGCGACGCCTCGATCGAGCGGCTCAACCGCCCGAACAGGTCGACCTCATAGGACACGTCCAGCCCGGTCTGGAAAAAGTCACCCTCGACCCCGTCCACGCCAGCGGGCAGCGCGCCCTGCGCACTCTCCGCCCCGGTGCGCGAGCGGGTATAGCCCGCACTCACGCTGGTCCCCGGCAAGCGCTGTCCCCGTGGCGCCGACAGGATCGCGCGCGCGCGCTTCAGGTTCGCCGACGCCTGCCGGATGTCGGTGTTGTAGGTCAGCGCCTCGACCACCAGCCGGTCGAGCGCCGGATCCTTGAACAGCCGCCACCATTGGCCCTCGGCGGCGCCCGGCGACACCTTGGTCATGCCGGGATCGGCAAAGGCGGCGGCGGCCGTCGGCGGCGTTTCGGGCCGCTGGTAGGTAGGGCCAACTGCGCAGCCCGCCAGCAGCGCCGCGCTCGCACTTACTAGGAATAGGCGCTTCATGCTGCGGGCTCCGTCACGGGGTCATGGGGTTTGCTGCGGAAGCGTGCCGATTGCGCGCTCGCCCAGATGCCGAACTTGCGGCTGATGACATAGAAGGCCGGGGTGAAGATCAGGCCGAAGATCGTCACGCCGATCATGCCAAAGAACACCGCGACACCCAGCGCCTGGCGCAGCTCCGCCGCCGCCCCGCTCGCAATCACCAGCGGCAGCACGCCGAGGATGAAGGCGATCGAGGTCATCACGATCGGGCGCATACGCTGATGCGCCGCGTGCTTGGCCGCTTCGAACATGTCCATGCCCGCATCCTCGTTCTGCCGCGCGAATTCGACGATCAGGATCGCGTTCTTCGCCGCCAGCCCGATCAGCACCACCAGACCGATTTGCGTGAGGATATTATTGTCCATCCCCATCACGTTGACCCCAAGGATCGCGGCAAGCAGGCACATCGGCACGATCAGGATCACCGCGAGCGGCAACACCAGGCTCTCATAGAGCGCGGCGAGCAGCAGGAAGACGAACACCACCGCCAGGCCAAAGGCGATCACGCCGGTATTGCCCGCCGATTTCTGCTCCAGCGCCAGCTCGGTCCATTCGAAGCTCATGCCCTGCGGCAGCGTCTGTGCCGCGAGCGCTTCCATCGAATCGAGCGTCTGACCGGTCGAATAGCCGGGCTTGGAATCGCCCTGCAATTCGGCCGCCGGATAGAGGTTGTGGCGGACCACGCGATACGGCCCGCTGTCGTTGCGCAGCGTCATCACCGAGCGGCACCATCTGCCCCGAAGCCGACCGGGTCTTGAGACCCTGAATATCGGTGGCGTCGTCGCGATAGGGTGCGTCGGCCTGTGCCGTCACGCGGAAGGTGCGGCCCAGATAGTTGAAGTCGTTGACATAGGAGGAGCCGAGATAGGCACCCAGCGTCGAGAAGACGTTGGACACCGGCACGCCCATCCGCTCCGCCCGCTCGCGATCGACATCCGCGGTCAGGCGCGGGGTGCCGGTGTTGAACAGGGTGAAGGCGCCCGCGACGGTTTCCTGCTGGTTCGCGCCCATCATCATGCCGAATGCCGATTGTGCCAGTGCCTGATAGCCCAGCCCCTCACGGTCCTGGATCATCATCTTGAACCCGCCACCAGTGCCGATGCCCGGAACCGGGGGCGGCGCGATGACTAGGATGTCGCCACCCTTGATCCCGCCGAGCGCGCCATACAGCGCACCCTGGATCTCGTCCGCGCTCTGGTCGCGGTCGGCGTGGGGGGCGAGGCCGAAGAACAGCACGCCCGTATTCGGCGCGGTTGAGAAGCTCGCCCCGTCAAGACCCGCAAAGCCGACGACATATTTGACACCCGGCAGCTTGCGCGCGGCGGTGATCGCCTCCTGCACCACCGCATCGGTGCGGTTGAGCGACGCGCCGGGCGGCAGCTGTACCGCGCCGATCAGATAGCCCTGATCCTGCGGCGGAATGAAACCCGACGGGGTCGAGGTGAAGCGCTCGCCAGCGACCAGGATCAGCGCGATATACACCACGCCGACCACAGCCAGCATCCGCACCAGCCGCGCTGTCAGTCTGCCATAGCCCTCGGACAAGCGGTTGAAGCCACGGTTGAACGCGGCCCCGGCCCGCGCGGGCAGCCCGCGCCAGCCCGGTGCCGGTTCGCTGTGATGTCCCTTATGCTTGAGCACCAGCGCGCACAGCGCCGGCGACAGCGTCAGCGAAACGAACGCCGAGATAACCGTCGCCGAGGCGATAGTGATCGCGAACTGCTGATAAAAGGCACCCGAAATGCCGGGGATGAACATCGTCGGCACGAACACGCCGGTCAGCACCAGGCTGATCGCGATGATCGCACCCGACACTTCGTCCATCGTCTTGTGCGCGGCGTCCTTGGGGGACAGCCCCTCCTCTTCCATCAGGCGCTCGACATTCTCGACCACCACGATCGCGTCGTCGACGACGATACCGATGGCGAGAACGAGGCCGAACAGCGACAGCGTATTGAGCGAATAGCCGAACGCCAGCAGCACCGCGAACGCACCGACCAGCGAGATCGGAATCGCCACAATCGGGATGATCGCCGCACGCCAGCTCTGCAGGAATACGATGACGACGAGCACGACGAGCACTAGCGCTTCGATCAGCGTATGCTCGACCGCCGTGATCGACTCCGCGATATATTCGGTCGGGTTGTAGTCGATCGAATAGGTCATTCCCGGCGGGAAGTCCTTTGCCAGCGTCGCCAGCTCGGCCTTCACCGCCTCGGCGGTAGCCAGCGCGTTGGAGCCGGGCAGCTGGAAGATGCCCATGCCGACTGCGCGCTTGTCGTTGAGATAGCCGTTGAAGTTGTAATCCTGCGCGCCCAGCTCGACCCGCGCGACTTCACGCAAATGGGTCAGGCGACCGGTGGTGTCGCGCTTGACGACGATCGCGCCGAACTCGTCGGGCGTGGTCAGACGACCCTTGGTCTGCACGCCCAGCTCGAATGCGGGGCTGGCATTGCCATAGGGCGGCGCGCCGACGGTGCCGGCGGCAACCTGGACGTTCTGCCCGCGGATCGCGTTGACCACTTCATCCACGGTCATGTCGCGCGCGGCGGCAAGGCCCGGGTCGATCCACACGCGCATATTATAGTCGCGCCCACCAAATGCCTGCGCCTGACCCACGCCCGGAATACGCGCGATGCGGTCCTGGACCTGCAGCGTGACGTAGTTGGAGATATACTGGATATCGAGGCTCTTGTCAGGCGAGGTGAAGAACGCAACCATCAGGAAGTCGGGCGAGCTCTTGTTCACCGTCACACCGATGCGGCGGACATCCTCGGGCAGGCGCGGCTCGGCGGTCGCGACCTTGTTCTGCACCAGCACCTGTGCCTGATCGACATTGGTGCCCTGCTTGAACGCAACCGTGATCTGCGTCTGTCCGTTCCCGGTCGACGACGACGTCATGTACAGCATGTTATCGACGCCGTTGATCGCCTGTTCGATCGGCGCGGCGACCGTTTCAGCCAGCGTTTCCGCGCTCGCGCCGGGATAGGCGGCGGTGACGACCACCGTCGGCGGCGCAATATTGGGATATTGCGCGATCGGAAGCGAGGGGTACGCGATGGCCCCCACGATGACGATCAGGATCGAGAGTACCGCCGCAAAGATCGGCCGCTCGATGAAAAAATGCGGGAATTTCATGAAACGCGCCCCTTACTGGACCGTAGCCTGGCCCGAAGCCGGCGGATCGATGGGACGCGTGGGAGCAGCCTGCTTGGTCGCGTCTGGCGAAATCTTGCCCGCCTTGGGCGTGACCGTCGCACCGGGCTGAAGCCGCCCGATACCGGTCAGGATCACCCGGTCGGTCGGGGCAAGCCCGTCGCGGACAATGCGCAGCCCTTCGGCCTTCGCCCCGATTTCCACCACACGCGGAGTCGCCTTGTTGTCCTTGCTCAGCACATAGACGAGGCGGCGGGTCTGGTCGGTGACGATCGCCTCATCGGGGATCAGCATCGCGCGATAGCTGCCCGAACCGAGCAGGCGCGCGCGACCGAACATCCCCGGCGTCAGGAAACCGGTTGGGTTGGGAACCACGGCATGGGCACGGATCGTGCCCGAATTGGGGTCCACCGCGTTGTCGAGGAACGCCATCTGGCCGTTCCAGCGATACTCATTCTCGTCGGCGAGTTGGATCTGCACCGGATTGGCGGTGGTACGCGACGAACCGCGCTCGCCACGCTGATCCTGACGTAGGTTCTTGAGGTAAAAGGCCTCGGCCCCCTCGAACTCGAACCAGATCGGGTTGAGCGACACGACGCGGGTCAGCACCGTCTGCCCCTCGGCAACGAAATCGCCGATGCTGACCTTGCGGTCTGAAACGCGCCCGCTGAACGGCGCACGCACGGTGGTGAAGCCAAGGTTGAGCATCGCCTGCGACGCCGATGCGCGACCGGCGGCCAGATCGGCGGCTGCGCTGCGCTCGGCGGCGATATTCGCTTCCAGCTCCTCGGCGCTCACCGCCTGTGCGCTCGCCAGCGCGCGGCTGCGTGCGGTGACCTGCCGGGCGTTGTTGAGCGCAGCCTGTGCCCGGGCGATCTGCGCCTGCGCCTGCATCAGCTGGGCGCGATAGGGGCGCGGGTCGATCGTGAACAGCGCCTGGCCCTTGCGGACATCCTGCCCGTCGCGGAAATGGACGGCGGTAATGACACCGTTGACGCGCGCGCGCAGCTCGACATCCTCCGGCGCGACGAAGCGACCGGTATAGTCATCCCAATCCATCACTTCGCGCTGAAGCGGCGTTGCGACCATCACTTCGGGCGGGGGCGGCGCGGCGGGCGGCTGTCCGCCACCACAAGCACTCAAAGCCGCCAGCGCCACAAAGCCTGCCAGGACACGCATAATCGTATTTCCCCTTATTGCACCGCAGCAATTGGGGAGCGGGAAAAGCGGTTTCAACCCCGGAACGGATAATTTCTGATATTTTCCGTTCAGTAATTAAAATTGCGGCCCGGGGCCGTTAAAAAATGCGGCCCCGGACCGTCCCCACCCTGCCTCAAATCAGGGCAAGTGGGGAACAGGCCGGGGCCGCAAGACTGGCGTTTGCGCCAAATCCGCAACCGAATTTTTCAGGCGGCGACGGTCCCGTGCGGCATGATGGCCGCCGCATAGTCGCTTTCCACTTTCTGGATCAGCGCACGGTCGTCATGATTCCACGGGTGAAAGCCCGGCATGAAATAGCTCAGCCACGCCGGAATCATCCGCGTGACGATGCCCGGCGCGACCAGCAGATATTTGGCCACCATCGCCTTGGCGCGCCATCCGGTCACGCCGTCCTGCGCCATCAGGTCAAGCGTCCCTTCGATCCGGTGCTTCCAGAAGGTGAAGCTGATCAGCAGCATCGTCAGCGACTTGATCTTCCATCGCTTCCACCTGCTCATGCCGCGCGTCGCATGGAGATAGGTGTCATAGGCGACACCCTTATGCTCGATCTCCTCCAGCGCGTGCCAGCGCCACAGATCGGCATTTTCCTTGTCCGCGCCGGCGAGATGCTTGGGGTTGCGGATCAGCTCCGACGCCAGGATCGCGGTATAATGTTCCAGCGCCATGGTCGCGGCGAGCTGAACGATCTTGGGCCGCGAACGGGCGATCTCCAACACCTGATCGACGCGCGATTCCAGGCGGCTGATGTCATAGCCATGATCCAGCACGCGCTTGTTGAACGCGACATGCTCGCGGCTGTGCACCACTTCCTGCACCGTGAACGCCTTGATCTCGCGCGCCAGCTTCTCGTCAACGCCGTCGCGAAACGCCTTCACGCTCTCGATGAAATAGGCCTCGCCCTTCGGAAAGGTCACCGACAAGGCGTTGTAGAATGCGGTCGCGGTCACGTCGCCGCCCAGCCACAGCCGGTCCTGCTGCTGGCCACGCCCGAACCGGCGGTCGCGCGGCGTAATCGTCAGATCTGCGGGAGTCTTTGCGTTCGACATGGTTTTGCTCCAAGGCATTTGCGATGATAGCTACGCCTTACTTACACAAATGTCAATAACACCGATCCCCGAACGCAAACGCCTCAGCCCTGAGGAATCGCGCGATGCCGCGCTGGAGGCCGCACGCGCCCTGTTGATTGAAGCGGGGCCGCAGGCCGTCACGCTCAAGGCAGTCGCATCGCGTATCGGCCGGACCCACGCCAACCTGCTCCACCATTTCGGATCGGCGGCGGGGTTGCAGCGCGCGCTCGCCCGCAGCCTCGCCGAAACGGTCTGCACCCGCATCGTCTGCCTGATCCAGGAGGCGCGCGCGGACGGCCAGGCTCCGACCGAGGACAAACCGCGCCAGGTCGTCGATCTCGCCTTTGACGCCTTCGACAAATCCGGCGCGGGCGCGCTTGCCAGCTGGATGATCCTGTCGGGCAATGAAGACGCGCTGGACCCGATCCTCGAAGTCATCCACGGCCTTGTCGATCAGATCGCCGCCGTCGAGGGTGAAGAATCGGGCGTCGCGCTGCGCGAGGACACACTCGCACTCGTCCTGATGGCAATGGGCGACGCGCTGCTCGGCGAGCGGCTGGCCCGCTCGCTTGACCTTCCCCGTGGTGCCGCGCGCGAAATCGCGTTGCGCCAGCTTATCGGCTCCCCGCGCTTTCTGCAGATGTGGGGCCAGGACATTTAATCATGCATTTTCTCGACCAGGCAAAAATCTTCATCAAGTCCGGCTGGGGCGGCGGCGGCGCTGTCGGCTTCCGGCGTGAGAAATATATCGAATATGGCGGCCCCGATGGCGGCGATGGCGGCAAGGGCGGCGACATCATCTTTGAAGCCGTGCCCGGCCTCAACACGCTGATCGACTTTCGCTACACCCAGCATTTCCGCGCCGAGCGCGGCCATGGCGGGTCGGGCAGCAACAAGACCGGTGCGGGTGGCGAGGATCTCGTCATCAAGGTGCCGATCGGCACGCAAATCCTCGCCGATGACGAGGAACGCACCCTGCTCGCCGACCTGACCGAGGAAGGGCAGCGCATCGTCTTTCTCAAGGGCGGCGACGGCGGGCGCGGCAATGCCAGCTACAAGACCAGCACCAACCGCACCCCGCGCCAGCACGGCACCGGCTGGCCGGGCGAGGAAATGTTCGTGTGGCTGCGGCTCAAGCTGCTCGCCGATGCGGGCCTGGTCGGCCTGCCGAACGCGGGCAAGTCCACCTTCATCAACGCCGTCACCAACGCCCAGGCCAAGGTGGGCGCCTACGCCTTCACCACCACCCGCCCGCAGCTCGGCGTGGTGCGGCACAAGGGCAATGAGTTCGTCATCGCCGACATCCCCGGCCTGATCGAAGGCGCGGCGGAAGGTGCCGGCATCGGAGACCGGTTCTTGGGGCATATCGAGCGGTGCAAGGTGCTGCTCCATCTGGTCGATGCCAATGACGAGGACGTCGCCACCAGCTACCGCATCGTCCGCGACGAGCTCGACGCCTATGGCGCGGGGCTGCTCGACAAGAAGATCATCGTGGCGCTGAACAAGATCGACATGCTCGACGACGAGCTGATCGCCGCGCTCTCCGCCGAACTCGAAGCAGCCAGCGGGGCCGAGGTGATCGCCATTTCCGGCGCTGCGGGAATCGGCGTCGACTGGGCGCTCGACAAGCTGCTCGAAGCGATCGGCCCCGACCACGCCCGCGTCAGCGATGATGACGAGGGCGCGGAAGAGGTGGAGTGGTCGCCGATCTGATCCTGGGTCAGACGGCGACGACGGCCTTGTTCGTCGAAGCGGCGTGGATGGCGTCGATTGCCTCACCGAGCGCGGCGTCGAACTCGGCGTCGGTCATGTCGTGGCGCAGATCTTCCAGCAGCGCCCGGCTGAAGCTGGCGATCATGCCACGGTTCTTGGCGAGCTCCGCACATGCCTCGGGCCGCTTGTAGCCGCCGGACAAAGCGACGACGCGCAGCACCTTGGGGTGATCGACCAGCGGGTCGAACAGGCCGGGAGTCGCGGGGATCGACAGTTTGAGCATCACCTGCTGCCCCTCGGGCAGGGCGTCGAGCGCTTTCAGGATCTCGTCGCGCAAGATCGCGTCGGCTTCGGCGCGCTCCGGCGACTTGATGTTCACCTCGGGCTCGATGATCGGCATCATGCCGTGGCCGATCACCTGGGCGCCGATCTCGAACTGCTGCTTGACCACGGCGGCGATGCCTTCGGCATTGGCGAGGTTGACCACCGAACGCTCCTTGGTGCCGAATACACCGAGACCCTTGACCTTGACCAGCAGCGCGTCCAGCTCGGCCACCGGCTTCATCCGCTGGACGCCATTTTCCTCGGCTTCGAGCCCCTTGTCGATCTTGATGAACGGCACGACGCCGCGCTCGATCAGTGCCGCCGGAGTTGGCTTGCCGTCAACCTGTCCATCCATCGTGCGTTCGAACAGGATCGCGCCGATCACCTTGTCGCCGGTAAAGGCCGGCGAGGTGATGATGCGGCTGCGCATCGCGTGGATCAGGCCGAACATCTCCTCTTCGGTCGACCAGGCATCGTCCGCCACACCATAGCCGGCCAGCGCCTTGGGCGTCGAACCGCCGGACTGGTCAAGCGCGGCGATGAAGCCGTTACCTTCGGCGATCTTGGCGGTCATCTCGGCGGTGTTCATGGTCACGGTCCCTGTTCCGACACTTTGTTGCGCGGCCTATTGCAGCGCGGCAACGCGCTGAAAAGCCTGACAACGATAGCCAACCGGCCGAAAAAACGCCGTCAGCGCGTCAGTGCCGCGACGCCGGGCAGTTCCTTGCCCTCCATCCACTCCAGGAACGCGCCGCCGGCGGTGGAGACGAAGCTCATGTCGCCCGCCACCCCGGCCTGGTTGAGCGCGGCGACGGTGTCCCCGCCCCCGGCGACCGAGACGAGCGA
>CAZWZP010000112.1:0-8866 GCA_964638925.1 uncultured Stakelama sp.
CGGTTATTCACGGCCCCAGGCACCCGTAGCTCAGCTGGATAGAGCGCTGCCCTCCGAAGGCAGAGGCCAGGGGTTCGAATCCCTTCGGGTGCGCCATTCTCACACATCTGGATCGTCGCCGGACCGCGATGCGGCCCGGCTCGTGACCCACTTACCCTTTGCGGCTGCTCTCGAACAGGAACCAGGCGCGTTCCTCGGCCTGATCGGTCCAGTCGTCGAGCACGCCGCTGGTCGCATTGTCCTTGGCCGCGTCGACGATCTCCTTCGCCTCGCGCAGCTTCTCGACCAGCTTCAGATTATCCTCGCGCAGTTCGTTCAGCATGTCGGTCGCGCTGACGAATTCGGCGTCGTTATCCTCGATCGTCTGGCGGCGGGCGATGTCGCCGATCGAACGCAGCGTGGTATTGCCGGTCTTGCGCACCCGCTCCGCGATCACGTCGGTGGTCGCCAGGATCTGCGTCGCCTGATCGTCGAGCATCAGGTGATAGTCGCGGAAATGCGGGCCGGAGACGTGCCAGTGGAAATTCTTGGTTTTGAGGTACAGCGCGAAGCTGTCCGCCAAAATCCCGTTCAGCGCCTCGGCCACGCTCTTGGTGTCGTTGCGGGCAAGATCGGTCGGCGTTTTCAGCGCGGCGTCGGTATCGGCCATGGTCGGTGTCCCTCGCTAATTTGTTGAGTCGGATATGAAACGACTCTCTAGCATTTGGGGTCCATTGCTGGGCACGCAATTGAACACGTCAGACTGATCGGCTGGCTAAATCAGTCGCATTGCCGCCGCCCCAATGATCACGCCGGCGAGCAGGCAGAGCAGCCCGAAGGCGATGCGGAACCCGCGAATCGGCAATTGTCGCCATGCCAGCTCGCCCATCAGCGCGGCAGCGAGGTTGACGACGAAGATCGCCGCACATGCCCCGCCCAGCGCGAACCACGGCGTCTGCGCGCGCACTCCGAAGGCGAGCGTGAAGAATTGTGTCGTATCGCCGAGCGCGAGGATGAAAATGCCGAGCAGCGGCGTCAGGAATGCGCCCAGCCGCCAGCGTTCGAGCCGATCCGGAGCCTTGAGCCGCCACAACGCGCCCATCGCGGCGAAGACCAGTGCGAGCGCGAGCAGCAATTGCTTGGCATTGGGGGTAAGCAGCGGGGCGATCAGCAGTGCGCCGGATGCGGCGATGGCGTTGCCCGCAGCGTGCGCGAGCAGTGCAGCGAGCGCGACGGTGAACGGGCGGCCATAGCGGTCGGCCAGGATCGCGACGAGCCAGGGCGAACGATCCCCGGCTTGGGTCAGCAATGCGGCGATGAACGCTGGGACCACCGCCTCCATAGCTGAATGACTTAGCTGGCGAGGCGGATCGAGCAAGCCGCCGCAAACGCCGCATCGGCACGCGAATCGGTGCGGCCACACGCCACTGCGTCACGCAGCAGCGCCAGACCATCGGCGATCATCGGCCCCCGCTGCCCCTTCGCCAGCGCCGATTCGATCGCATGGACGATGCAGACGGCGGGGGTCAGGCCATTGGCCATCGCGATCTTGCGGATCGCGTCGAGATCGGCGGCCAGGTCGGAGGTCGCGGCCCGCGATGCGCGGGCACCAATCGAATCGATTCGCTGGTGCAGCTCATTGGTCAGCACCCAGTTCCGCCCGTCCGTCATGTTCCGCTCCCGTCTCGCTCACTCCATGCCGCGAGCGTGCTACAACATGGTTAACAGGCGCTTAAGTTCAGCGGCGCTGGTTTTGCGGTACTGCCCTCCACAGCCGTTTCAGCCCCTCTGAAACAAGCGCAAGAACGACCCCGCGCTTGACATTGGCGCGGCAAGGCGTCATGCGCCCCCTCCTGATAGCGGCCTGCCAGCGCGCGGCCGCTTTATTCGTTTTTTGATTTTTGCAGGACCAGGGCGATGGCCAAGCCGACTACCGTCAAGATCAAGCTCGTCAGCACCGCTGACACCGGCTTTTTCTATGTGACCAAGAAGAACCCGCGCAACCAGACCGAGAAGCTGAGCTTCCGTAAGTACGACCCGGTCGTGCGCAAGCATGTCGAGTTCAAGGAAGCGAAGATCAAGTAAACTTCGCGCAGCGAAGTTTACGCAGTCCCGGCGCATGCCGGGACCGCCCAAGGCACGCGGAGCCGCAGAAGGATCGCTTCTGCGGCTTTTTGTGTTTCCGTTCTAGCTGCACTTCGGATGCGGACAGCGGCGCTGGCGGGGTTCTGAGTCCCCGAAACATACAGGCGCGGGCTACAAACGTCGCGCGGCAGCCATGCGCTGCTTGAATGCGGCTGCGTCGAACGGCCTCGGCTCGCCGCTATTTTCGCCCTCGATCAGCGCGGCGCGAATCTCGTCCATCGTGAGGTCGCTCACGCCGCTGGCGCGTGCTTCATCGACCAGCTGCTGCATCTGGGCGATCTTGCCCGCGCGCTCCTGATCGCGACGGATCAGGTCGCGAACATAGTCACTGGCATTGCTGTAACGCCCGTCCTGCGTCTGACCTTCGACCCATTGCTTCATGCGGTCCGGCAAAGAGATATTCATCGTCGCCATTGCGAACCTCCAGACGGGGGTTGGCATAAATTGGCAAAGAATGTCAATTTCCTAACCTAGATGGCGAATGGCTCAGCGGAATCGACAATTAGCGATCTGGACAGTCGCCCCGGCTCCGGCCAAGGCCGCCCAAGGCGCATCCCCTATCGCACCTCAATCCGCTTCTGTTAATGGTTAGAGCGGTGTGTCACCGTTCAGAACCGGTAAACTGCCTTTCGCAGTGGTCACCAATCGGAGGATGGCTCAATGGGCCTGACAGATCTGGGTTCGGTTTGCTCAAAGGCGATGCGTGCCTACGACCTCTCTGCTTGCAAGCCGCTCGGCCTCGACGCGGCGACCTGGATTGCAGTACTGACCTTACTTGCCCCCGTGCTGTTTTTTTTCGGTCGGCTCATAATCAGACGGCTGCGGAATTCGGAGGTTAACAGCTATTACATTAGGCGAAGCTTAACTCGGAGCCGTTTTCGCAAGTTATGCGCTGCTCTGAAACCTCTCATGGATGAGAACTATCGAATTTTCTCGAGTTTTGGTCCGAACGGCGGCCGAGGAGATGGGCTGCCAAAAAATGTCAGGCATGAACTGGGCATTTGGTATCAGGCGCGAAAAAAAATTGTCGAGAACAACGCCATAATTCGCTCGTTCATAACGAGTAATTTTCGAGCCATTCCGCCTGACTTTCGATTATTATTCTCGTTGTGGCTGGATCATATCGACGCATTTTACGCACATGTGCAAGACCCTTCCGCCGACTACCGGGAACACCAGTTCCCGAGAGATGTCTCCTCGATTGTCTCACAATACGCCTGAATTGGCCGAGCTGCTGCCTTGGCTGCGGGAGGCCGTGGTTCAGCACTTCCCGCCTATATCGAAGGGACTACTGTTCGGATCGATCCTCACAAGCGGGTCTCCAAACGACATCGATTTGATTTTAATATCGGACGAGTGGGACATCCGGGCAGCTTTGACAAATTTAAGATACAGCTTTCGGCGCCGTTTTGGCCTCAATTTGCACATTCAGTCTTTTCACGTTTCTCAGACCGTGGAAATAGAAAGCTTTCTGCAGCGAGCCTCGCCTACAATGGAGGTGATATGACAAAGGATCTCTACTACACGATTCCTCAGTACTTCGAGGCTAGGATGCATGAGCATAGTGCAGTTCTGTCTGTCGAGGATGTCAGTAATGACGATCACTTTCTTTATCGTATCCGCCGATCCCGCTTCGGCAATGTGTTGGTTTGGTTGTCAGATGCCTATCTGTTCACGGACATGGATTATGTAAACAGACCGGTCGAATTAGGGCGCGGCGATTACATCTTGATCGCGAAGCCGGAAGGGGGAGGAGGCGCTTCGCAAGAACTGATCGACGCGGCGGAAATCGGGGTTGGGAAGCTCTCTGATTTTATGGGTGCGCTGAATAAGCGCGAAATGTGGAGTTATATCGCGCCAACATGGGAAGAACGTCAGGAACGAAAGCGCCGCTTTGAGGCTCGCAGGCGCTGACGCGCTCGCCCGATACTCTGTCAGCGTGAGCTACGATTCCCGGGACAGAATACAATTCCGCCGACCCAACCCTAACTCACCCCGTCCCGCTCCTACAACAACCCCTGCACCTCTTCCACAAACCGCATCACCGAAATCGGCTTCGTAACATAGGCGTTCGCCCCCGCCGCGCGGATCCGCGCCTCATCCTCATGCCCGGCATAGGCGGTCACTGCCATCACCGGGATCGCCTTCAGCACCGGATCGCCGCGCATCCGGCCGATGATGTCGATGCCCGAGATATGCGGCAGCTGGATATCCATGATGACGAGGTCAGGGGCAAAGCTGCGCGCGGTTGCTACCGCCTCCCGCCCGTCGCGGACCGGCGCGGTCTCGAACCCGTGCGCGCGCAGCAGGTCGCAGAAAAGTTTCAGATTGAGTTCGTTGTCCTCGACAACCAGCACCCTTTTTGCCACGCGATCCCTTCGACGAACGATTGGCCAACCAACGATTGGGCGAAGCACTAGGCGATGCGCGGCGCGGTGACAAATGAGGAGGCGGGGACGCTCGCGCTGGGCGCTTTGGCCTGGGCCTTGTCCGATTCGGCGCGCGCGCACCGGCTGCTCGACCTGACCGGATTGTCGCCGCACGACCTGCGCGCCCGCGCTGCCGAACCGCAGGTTCTGGCCGCCGTGCTCGGCTTTCTTGAAGGCCATGAGCCCGACCTGATCGCCTGCGCCGACGCCACCGGCACCACCCCCGCCGCGCTCGTCGCCGCCCGCCACGCGCTGGAGACCGCATGAAGCCGCTACTCATCTGTGACTGCGACGAAGTGCTGCTGCACATGGTGCGCCATTTCGGAATTTGGCTCGACGAAGCGCATGATATCGAGTTCGACCTGACCAGCCATGAATGGGTACGCGCGATGAAGCCGCGCGACGGCCGCGCGCTGACGCCCGAGGCGATGTGGGGCTATCTCGACGGCTTCTTCCCGGCGCAGATGGACCGCCAGACGCTGGTCCCGCACGCACGCGAGTCGCTGGAGGCGCTGTCGGAACAGGCCGACATCGTCATCCTCACCAACCTCCGCGACCATTGCCGCGAGCATCGCATCGCCCAGCTCGACACGCATGGCATCGTGCATCGCGTGGAGTGCAATCAGGGGGGCAAGGGCCGTCCGGTGGCGCAACTGGTCGAGGAACATGGCGCCAGCGTCGCGGTATTCGTCGACGATCTTGCCACGCACCATGAATCGGTCGCGCGCGAAGCCCCGCATGTGTTCCGCCTGCACATGGTGTCCGAACCCCTGCTCGCCCCCAATGTCCCGGTCGCGCCGCACGCCCATGCGCGCATCGACGACTGGCGTGAGGCGCAAAGCTGGATTTCCGCGCGCTTCGCCGATGGCACGCCCGCACCCCATCCATAATCCCACGGAGAGTACCAATGACCGACGTCCATGCCCGCCTTGCCGAACTGGGCCTTGAACTGCCCGAAGCCGCCGCGCCCGTTGCGGCCTATGTCCCTACCGTCACCGCCGGCGGCCTGATGCACATCTCGGGACAGCTGCCGTTCAAGGATGGCGTGGTGATGACCGGTCGCCTTGGCGAGGACCGCGACCTGGCCTATGGTCAGGAAGCGGCCGAGCGTTGCGGCCTGATGGTCGTCGCGCAGATCGAGAAGGCGCTGGGCGGGTTCGACCGGGTCGAGCGGATCGTCAAGCTCGGCGTGTTCGTCAATTCCGACCCCGGCTTCACGCAGCAGCCCCAGGTCGCCAATGGCGCGTCGGAGCTGATGGAAAAGCTGTTCGGCGAAGCGGGTCGTCACGCCCGTGCGGCGGTCGGCGTTGCGGTGCTCCCGCGCGGCGCGGCGGTCGAGATCGACGCGATTGTGGCGGTGAAGTAAGGTCACAAAAGCTACAATTCTGTTGCACCGCCGCAACAGCGGCGGCGCAATTGCGTTCGCCAGGCGAAATGGAATTGTGCAGCGCAACGAATTGCTGCAACTTTCCCGCAGTGGGAGGCAATAGCCGCGCCGGGACAAAGGTTCTGAGCCATGCGGCAGCCCTCTCACTGCAGGATGGGACCGAAATCGCACCAAGACGAAAGGGATCCCATGCGTTTCACCAAGTCCATCGCCGGCGCGCTGCTGCTCGCCGCAACCGCCATCTCCACTCCCGCCTTTGCGCAGGACGAGGCCGAGGCACCTGACGCCTTCACCATCAGCGGTTCGGCAACCGTCGTCAGCGACTATCGCTTCCGCGGCTTCAGCCAGACCAATGAAGAAGCGACCCTTCAGGGCGGCTTCACCGTCGCGCATGAAAGCGGGGTCTATGTCGGCACCTGGGGTTCCGGCGTCGGCTTTGCCAATGGCAGCGAGATCGACGTGTTCGCCGGATTCTCCAAGGAAGTGACCTCGGGCGTCACCTTCGACATCGGCGCGACCCTGTATCTGTATCCGGGTGCCGCCGACAGCTCGATCATCGAGCCGTATCTCTCGGTTACCGGCACCGTCGGTCCGGCGACGATCAAGGGCGGCGTTGCCTGGGCACCCAAGGGTCAGGATTCGCTCGGCGATTTCAGCTCGGTCTATGTCTATTCGGACGCCTCCATCGGCATTCCCAGCACCCCGGTGACGCTCAAGGCGCATCTTGGCTATGCCAAGAGCGACAGCTTCCTCGGCGGTCTCGACGGCGAAGTGTTCGATTATTCGTTCGGCGCAGAAGTGAGCTGGAAGGCGCTGACGCTGGGCGTGTCCTACGTCAACACTGACGAGACCACGGCGCTCGGCTGGAAGGAAACGATCGGCGCGGACGGCGCAGTGCTGTTCACGATCGGCGCGTCCTTCTAAGCCACCCGATAGCAGACAAAACGAAGGGCCGCGGAACGATGGTTCCGCGGCCCTTTTGCTGTTTGGCGTCGCGAGAGAGCCCATAATCCTCCCCCTGGCGGGGGGAGGATAAGAGGGAATCAGTTCTGCGGCGGAGTCGGCTGGCCCGCCTGGGTCTGTGCATCGCGGCCGTCGCCCTGTGGCGCGGCGACGATGTCGCGGGTCGTGCTGCCCTTGTCCACCACGCTGGTGTCGGGGCTGCCGACGCCCGAGCGGATACCCACATCGGCACCGGTGCGGGCGCCGGCAGCATCAATCGCGGCACGCTCGCTCGCGCTGCGCGGGGCGCTGCCGCCGAACAATGCATCGAGCGCCTGCTGCGCGGGGCCACCGGCATCCTGCGGACGCGGCGCGCCGGGCTGGGGCGGGCGCATCGCGAAGTCGGGCGGGATCACCAGCGGCGCCTGACGCGCCACCGCAAATTCGTCGGGACGCTTGCGGTCGCCCAACAGGCTGCTGCCGCAGCTGGCGAGCAGGGTCGCCGAACCGCACACGGCGGCAACAAGCACGGACTTACGCATTGGCATTCTCCACAGGGGCGCCGGTGTCATCGGCCTTGGGTTTCTCACGCACGAACAGCGCCCGGATGAGCAGGATCAGGACGCCGATGGTAATCGCAGCATCGGCGACGTTAAAGACCAAAAAAGGGCGCCATTCGCCAAAGTGCAGATCGGCATAGTCGACGACATAGCCAAAGCGCACGCGATCGACGATATTGCCCAGCGCGCCGCCCAGCACGAGGCTGAGCGCAAACAGGTCCTGACGGTTCTGCTCGCGCAGCATCCACCAGCCCACGCCGCCCGCAATCGCCGCGGTCAGCGCGACCAGCGCCCAGCGCATCGTATCGGTCTCGGCGGCCAGCAGGCCCAGCGACACCCCGATATTCGCGACAAAGCGCAGGTCGAAGAAGGACACGACCTCGATCGCCTTGCCCGGCGCGTCGATGCCCAGCCCCTCGACCACCCACGCCTTCATCGCCTGATCGGCGACAAAGATGAGCAATGCGAGCGCGAAGCCGATGATGCGGTTGCGAGTCATGATACCACCTCGGTGCAGCGGTGGCACAGCGCGCCATCGGCTTCAACCTCCGGAAGCAGACGCCAGCAGCGGCCGCACTTCTTGTGCTCGGTGCGCTTGACCGCGACGCCCGCGTCATGGCCGTGATGGACGTCCGCGACGATGAACACCTCGGCCAGCTCCTCCGCCGGGCGCAGCAGGTTGGGCACGGTCACCTCGGCCTCCAGGCTCGAGCGAATCACCTTCTCGCGCCGCAGCGGCTCGATCGCCTCGGTCACCGCCTCGCGCTGGCGGCGAATATCTTCCCATTCGGTGGTGACCAGATCGTCGCCGGGCAGCGCCGGGAGGTCGGGCCATTCGAGGAAATGCACCGACCCATCCTCGCTCGGATAGCGCGCCTGCCACACTTCCTCGGCGGTGAACGCCAGGATCGGCGCGGCATAGCGCACCAGCGCGTGGAACAGCACGTCCAGCACCGTGCGATACGCCCGCCGCTTCGGGCTGTCCGCCGCGTCGCAGTACAGGCAATCCTTGCGGATATCGAAGAAGAAGGCCGACAGGTCCTCATTCATGAAGTCCGACAGCGCGCGGGCGTAGCGGTTGAACTCATACGCCTCCGCCGCCGCCTTCAGCTCGACGTCCAGAATCCCGAGCTTGTGGAGCACATACAGCTCCAGCTCGGGCATCTTCTCGACCCCGACCTTCTCGGCATCGCTGAACCCGTCGAGCGCGCCGAGCAGGTAGCGGAAGGTGTTGCGGATCTTGCGATACGCGTCGCCCGTGCCCGCCAGCACTTCCTTGCCGATGCGCACATCCTCGAAATAATCGGTCTGCGCGACCCACAGCCGCAGGATATCCGCGCCGCTCTCGCCGATGATCTTCAGCGGATCGACGACATTGCCGAGGCTCTTGGACATCTTGCGCCCCTGCCCGTCGAGCGCGAAGC
>CAZWZP010000112.1:8876-9523 GCA_964638925.1 uncultured Stakelama sp.
ACACTCTTTCCCTACACGACGAGCGCGAAGCCATGCGTCAGCACCGCGTCGTACGGCGCCCGCCCGCGCGTCCCCGCGCTCTCCAGCAGCGACGACTGGAACCAGCCACGATGCTGGTCCGACCCTTCGAGATACAGGTTGGCGCGCACGCCTTCGCCATAGCGCTGCTCGATCACGAAGCTGTGGGTCGACCCGGAGTCGAACCACACGTCGAGGATGTCGTTGACCACCTCATAATCGGCCAGATCATAATCCGACCCCAGCAACGCCTGATGATCCGCCCCGAACCACGCATCCGCGCCCCCGGCACGGAAGGCGTCGAGGATGCGCGCATTGACGCCTTCGTCGCGCAGATAATCGCCGCTCTGGCGATGGACATAGAGCGGGATCGGCACGCCCCACGCCCGCTGGCGGCTGATCACCCAGTCCGGGCGCCCCTCGACCATCGCATGGATGCGGTTGCGGCTCTTCTCCGGCACCCACCGCGTCCGCTCGATGGCGTCGAGCGCGAGGTTGCGCAGGGTGGGGGCGTTGCTGTGTGCCGGGTTGACGATCGGTCCAAAGCCCGCTGGTGCGGCGAAGGCAGGGAGCTCGTCGGCGGCCGCACCCGGCGTCCTAAGCCCCTCCCCTTCAGGGGAGGGGTTGGG
>CAZWZP010000113.1:0-532 GCA_964638925.1 uncultured Stakelama sp.
GCCCAATCGGGCACCGCACCCGCCGCCTCGCCCGCTTCCGCAACCACAGCCTTGCGCGGCACCGCACGGGTCGGTGCCAGCCCGGTAAAGCTCCGCTCCCCCTCGCCCGCCTCGACACCCAGCGCATCCAGCCCCGCCGCCGCCGCCGTATACCAGCTCAACTCCGGCGGCTCGCCGTTCGCCTTCGGCCCCAGCGCCCCCGCGATCACCAGCCGCTCCTCCGCCCGCGTCGCCGCGACGTAGAATAGCCGCCAATGCTCCTCCAGCTCGCGCGCTTCCGCCGCGCTCACCGCCGCATCGACCGGCCCGCCGCGCTCGGCCTTGCCGGGACGAAAGACGGGGATCTTTTCCGGGAAATCATCCGGCTGCCACTCCACAAAATCCCCGCGATTGCCAGCCACCGGGTCCGCAGTCGCATCGGCCAGGATCACCAGCGGCGCTTGCAAGCCCTTCGCGCCATGCGCGGTCATCACCCGCACCGCCGCCTGCGGTTGCGCCGCATCGCGCACAATCTCGACATCGCCCCGGTCGA
>CAZWZP010000113.1:561-4727 GCA_964638925.1 uncultured Stakelama sp.
TCGCGGCGCCCTCGAACCCCAAAGCCGCGGTCAGCACCCCCCCGATCGGATCGAGCGCCTCGGCCCCCAGCCGCCTCAACAGCTTCCGCCGCCCGTCCATCGGCCCGGTCAGGATCGCCTCCAGAAACCGGTGCGGCGTCATGAAATCCGCCCGCGCCAGCAGCCCGAACAACGGCTCCAGCCGCTCGGGCGTCTGCGTCGCGCGCAAATGTCGCCACAGGCTGCCGCGCTCGCGGATCGCCGCGACCATCAGCTCGTCCTGGCTCCACCCGATCAGCGGCGACACCAGCAGCGCCGCAAGCGACAGATCGTCGTCCGGCTGCAACGCGAACCGCACCGCCGCAAGCAGATCCTGCACCGCCAGCGGTGCATTCAGCCGCAGCCGGTCGACCCCCGCCACCGGCACCCCCTCGGCATAAAGCCGCGCGACGATCAGCCCGGCCAGCTCCCCGCGCCGCCGCACCAGAATCATCACATCCTCGGGCCGCAGCACGCGCCCCTTGCTCTCCAGCTCAAGCGTGCCGATCCACTCCCTGATCTGCCGCGCGACCCGGTTGGCCAGCTCGCGCGTCGCGTCGTCGATCCAGCCTTCCTCATCCTCCGGATCGCCGCCCGTCACGACCGGCGGCCACAAAGTCACCGTCCCCGGTCCATCGACCCGGCTGGCATGGGGCTCGGGCTCGGCAAATGCGCCCATCCCCGGCGGCGGCAGCGCGTCGATCGCCGCATCGACAAATTCCAGCACCGGCGCGGTCGAACGGAAGCTGTGGACCAGCGACAGCGTATCCAGCGCCCCCGCCGCGCGCGTGTCGAAATGCTGCTGCGCCGCGCGGAAATTGACCGGGTCGGTCCCCTGAAAGCCGAAGATCGCCTGCTTGTAATCGCCCACCGCAAAGATCGTGCGCACCTCCTCGCCATGCGCACCTTCGCCGGCAAAGAACTCGTCGGCCAGCGCGCGCACGATCCGCCACTGGTTGACGTTCGTATCCTGCGCCTCGTCGATCAGGACATGGCTGGTCGCCTGATCCAGCTTGTAGCGGATCCAGTCGCCCATCCCCGGCTGTTCGAGCAGCGCGACCGCCTTGCCGATCAGATCGTCGAAATCCACCGCCCCCGCGCGCCGCTTCGCCGCGGTATAGGTCGCGGCATATTCGCGCCCCGCCGCCAGCCCCTGCGCGAGGCAATCGACATAGCCTGCCCGCGCCACCATCCCCTGCACCGCGATGCACGCCTCGCCGAGCGCGATCAGCAGGTCTTCGTATGCCGGATCGATCGCCGCCAGCTTCGGTTTCACGACTTTGGGGGTGCCCGCCTTGGTCAGCGCCAGCGACTGAATCTCCCCCAGCCCCGCCACCCGCGCCACCGGGTCCGCCCCGATCCACGCCCGCGCCACGCCAGCATCGCGCGTCCCCGTCGCGGTCCCCCACGCCTCATTGGCATCGGCAATCCGCGCCAGCCCGTCCACGTCGAACACGTCGTCGCTGCACCACTCCGCCGCAGCCTCGGCAACATCCCCCGTCGGCAGCCCAAACGCCCGCCGCAACCATGGCTGGATCCCGCTCGGCAGCGCCGCCATCGCCTCGGGTGCCCGCGCGCAGGCACTCAGAAACGCCTCCGCCTTGCCCTCGCCCAGCCGCAGGCTCAACGCCCCGACCGCATCGATCACCCATCCGCGCCCCTCGCGCTCGGCGGTGACCAGCATCTCCGCCAGCGCCTCGCGCGCCAGCGCCGATTCCTCGCGCGCCTCCAGCGGCCGGAACCCCGGCGTCAGCCCCGCCTCGACGGGGAACGCCGACAGCAATGTCTGGCAGAAACTATGGATCGTCTGGATGCGAAGGCCCCCGCTCGGCGCATCCAGCACCTTGGCGAACAAGGTCCGGGCGAATGCAACCTTGTCCGGCGCGATGTCCTCACCAAGCGACGCAAGGTCCTTTGCGACATCCTCGCCCTTCGCCCGCACCCAGTATGCCAGCCGCCCGCTGACCCGCGCCGCCATCTCCGCCGCGCCCGCCTTGGTAAAGGTCAGGCACAGGATCGCCCCCGGATCGACCCCGCGCAGCAACAGGCGAAACACCCGCGCCGCCAGCACCTGCGTCTTCCCCGTCCCCGCGCTGGCCGACAGCCACACGCTCGCCTCCGGCTGCGACGCCGCCCCCTGGCTCCCGGCCAGCGGGGGAAGGGCTGAGATATTACCGCCCGACATTGGCGGCGTCCCCGATTTGGTTCACGCAAAGGCGCGAAGGCGCGAAGGGAAGAAGGAAAATATGTTCACGCGGAAGCGCGGAGACGCGGAGACGTCCATGCCGCGCGCAGCGCTCTTCAATCCGCCGCCCCGCGTCCGGCTGCAGCGTGGCGCAAAGATGGCCGCTGGCGCGGCGTGCTCTTTCTCCGCGTCTTCGCGCCTCCGCGTGAAAGCAAACTTCTTCGCGCCTTCGCGCCTTCGCGTGAACCAAACTCACGACCGCCGCTCCCGCCCATACCATTCATCCCGGCGCATCAACTGGTCATAGTCGGAATAGGGCGCATATTCGGGGTGCAGCTTGGCCGTAAACGCCTCCCCCCCGGTCAGATAGCGCCCGGCCGTATCGGCGAACTTCTCCGCCGCATTCGGCACGAACTCCTCGGGCTTCATCCGCCCATATTTCTCCGCCGGATCGACCGGCGTCGCGACATAGCCGAACTCGCCATTCTTCCGCGCCAGCGACCAATATTCGAAACAGCTCGCCCGCCCCGAAATCCCGACAAACCCGCCGCGCTCGGCGATCAGCCCCAACAGCCCCAGCTGCAAACTATAGCCCGCCTTCACCGCCTTGGTGCTCGGCGGCTGGCCCGTCTTGTAATCGACAATGCCGATCGTCCCGTCGCCCATCGCGTCGATCCGGTCGAACTTGCCGGTCAGCCGCACCCCGGCAATGTCGATCCCGCCCTCCTGCTCCACCGCCAGAATACGCCGCGCCGGATGCGCCGCCATCTCGCGCACGATCCAGCGCACCGCCTCGATCAGACGCGGCTGCCACAAAGCGCGCATCATCGGGTGCGCCGCGCGCAGCATCTCCAGCACGCGCGGCTCGAGCGCATCGGGATCGCAGCCATCGTGCCGCGCCCATTGCTCCAGCGCGTCATGCACCGCCGTCCCGCGCCACGCCGCGCTCGGATCGGCATCGACTGGATCGAGCGGACGCAGCCGCAACATGCGCTTGGCATAAAAGGCATAGGGATCGGCCTTCAAGCGGTCGACATCGGTCACCGGAATCGATCGCGGCCGGATCGCCACCGGCGGGCACGGCTCGGGCCGCGTCACCGGCTCATGCACCCCCGGCACATCGATCGCGCGCGCCCAGGCTTCGATCTCGCTCGCCCGCTCCAGCCCGCCCGACAGCGCCTCCAGCCGCAACCAGAAACGCGACGCAATCGTCGGCGCCCCCGCATCGCGCTTGGCCCGCGTCAGCAACACCTCGCGCGCACCCAGCCCCTGCGCCAGATCATGCGCGGCAAGGCCAATCCGCCGCTCCAGCCCCGGCAGCCCCAATTCGCTCCGAATCCGCGGTGCCAGCCACGGATCGGGCGCGGGCAGTCCCGGCCACACGCCTTCGTTCAACCCGCCCAGCACGAGCAGGTCGGCGGCGTGCAGCCGAGCCTCAATCACACCCAATATGGCAAGGCGCGGATGCCCGCCCTGTGGCGGCCGCACCGCCACCTCATCCATCAATATGCGCAGCAAGGCAGGCAGGCTCGCCGGGGCGATCAGCGCAGGGCCATGCACCGCCTCGCGCTCCAGATCGTCGAGCAACGCCGCCGCCGCGCGCCCATCGACGCCCGCCCAGATCCGCTCGCCGCACAGCCGCTCGGCAGCTTCGCGCACCTGCGCCAGCAGCGTTGCAGGCGGCACCAGCTCTGCCGCAAACGCCGCCTCGATCGGCTCCAGCAACGCCGCAATCTCCGCCCACGGTTCGATCGCCCGCGCCCGAACCCGCGCGTCATAGCCCTCGGGATCGGCCAGATGCGCCGTCACCCCAGCGAGACCGGCAGGCGGTCGCGGCCCGCGCAGCGCGAGGTCGAGCGACCGCACCTGTTCCAGCCACCCGATCCGCGCCTCACCCGCATGCACCAGCGGATGCTTGAGCAAAGCCAGCAACGCCATCGGCGCAAACCCCTGCGCCGCCGCC
>CAZWZP010000113.1:4791-9520 GCA_964638925.1 uncultured Stakelama sp.
GCGGAATCGTCGATCGCAATCCCCCAACGCGCGCAATGCGCCGCCACCCGCTTGGCCAGCGCGCGATCCGGCGTCACCAGCGCCGCCGTCCGCCCCGGCTCCTCCAGCGCCTGCCGCAACGCCAGCGCGACCCCCTGTGCCTCCTCCGCCGGGGTCGCGACTTCCAGCACGCGCACCCCCGCCAGCCGCCGCTCGCCTGCGGGCAGGTCGCTCCACAAGGTCGTGCGCTCGGCCGGCATCATCGCGCTCGCAATCGCCTTGCTGCGCGCGGGCGGCGCATCCAGCTCGGTCGCGACGCGCCAGCTCTCGAACTCGCCGCGCTGCACGCCCATCCGGTCGATCAACAGCTTCAGATGGAATTGTGGATGCGTCTCCAGGCTGCGCTTGCGCCGTCCGCTCACCGGGTCCGCCGGGAAAGGCCCCAGCATCGCCCATTCCTCGTCCGCCATCGCCAGATCGACGCCCGGCAGCACCACCTGTCCCTGCGGCAATCCCGCGACGACACGCAGCAGCCGCGCAATCGCGGGCGCGCTCGTGGTAATCCCCGCCGCGCAGACAAACCGCTCGGGCGGCGCCGCCGTCCACCGCGCCGCGACCCGGTCGAGCAAGCGGTTGCGCCGCTCGGCCAGATCGATCCGGCCTAGCTTCTCAAGCTCTTGTGGCCATTTCTCAAGAATGATCTCGAACAGGTCCAACGCGCGCTGCCAATGCACCGTCAAGTGATCGAGCAGCACCACGTCACGCAGCGCGCTCGGCGCGATCTCCTGGACCAGCATCTGATCGAGCGTCCGCCCCAGATCCCCCGCCAGCCGCACCGCCTCCGCCGCATCGACGCTGCGGTCATGCGCTTCGATCAGCCGCGCCAGGATCATCCGCCGCTGCAACGGATCGACCGCCGGAGGGATCGGCGCGTCATCGTCGGCCGGATCCAGAAACGGCCCCGCCGCCTCGTCCAGCTCCGGGTCGCCGATCGCCACCATGCGCGGGAGCAGGAGTCCCCCTCCACTCGCCCGCACGAACGCATCGGTGATCGTCCGCTTGGCACGATTGGTCGGCACCAGCACCACCCCCCGCGCCAGCCGCAACGGATCGCCGCCATGCCGCCGGATCAACCCCTGCGCGAGCGCGTCGGCGAAGGCGCGGTGCGGGGGGATGGTGTAGAGGTTGAGGCGCGCGGTCATGGGAGCCGCGACCGTAGGAAAGCCGCTCGCATCCTGCTACAAAATTCCTCCCCCGGAGGGGGAGGGGGACCGCCGCAGGCGGTGGAGGGGTAGCTCACCAAATGCTGCACGGCCCGAAAGAGACTCAAAACCGCGCCAAACAACTGCGCCGCACGATGAGCCTGCCCGAAATCATCCTCTGGCGCGAACTGAAGAAGCGCCCCGGCAACCTGCGCTTCCGCCACCAGCACCCCGCCGGACCCTATGTCCTCGACTTCTTCTGCCCCCGCTCCAAGCTCGCCGTGGAGGTTGACGGCGAAGCGCATGACTATGGCGACCGGCCCAAACGCGACGAAGCCCGCGACGTGTGGCTTTTGTCGCAAGGCGTCCGCACACTCCGTATCCCGGCCTACGAAGTGCTGAGCAATCTAGAAGGCGTCATCCAACATATCGTCACGGCCGCCCAAAACTTCTCCCCCGGAGGGGGAGGTGGCACCGCGAAGCGGTGACGGAGGGGTAGTTTCGTCGGGGGGCGTCGCCGAGAGTTGAGCTACCCCTCCACCGGCTGCGCCGGTCCCCCTCCCCCTCCGGGGGAGGAAAGGTTCGCATTTCAGCTTGCAGTTGGACACACGCTCCCGGACGCTAATGGCGCGTTCATCCGCGACATGTTCGCATCGCCCTTTTGCGACCGCCCCGCCCCATCGCGCCCGATCGCGCCACATCCAACATCGCATGGCTGCCAAAAAGTGGCGGAAAACCGCCGTTTCCAGCCCAAGCCTTTCCTACACGAACCTATTTGGTTATAATATGCGAAACAACAGTCACCCGGAACCCCGAATGTCCACACTCACCCATCCGCCAACACCGCCTCGGTCGCCGCAATCGCCGGCGGACTGCCAACATCGAACCACAACCCCTGATGCACCACGCCGAATGCGCGCCCCGCCGCAATCGCGCGTTCCCAGAACAGGTTCGTCGAGAACGGCCCCTCGGGCCAGTCGCGGATCACGCGCGGCGACAGGATCTGGACCCCGGTATAGACAAAGGGTGCCAGGCGACCCGGCTTGCGCCGGCCAACGATCTTGCCGAACGGGTCGAGGTGAAAATCCCCCTGCCCGCCATGGCAATGCGCGCGGGCGAGCGGGACGAGCAGCAGCAGCGCGTCCATGCGCGCATCATCCCACGCCGCCGCCAGCTGGCGGATCGCGTCGATCGGGCCATCGACCCAGAGGTTATCGCTATTGACGCAGACAAAGGGATCATCGCCCAGCAACTCGCGCGCCTGCACCAGCCCGCCGCCGGTCTCCATCAACTGCTTGCGCTCGTCGGAGACCAGCACCTCGATATCCTTCACCCGGTGGGTGACATGCGCCTCCAGCGCATCGGCGAGGTAATGGACATTGACCACCGCGCGTTCGACGCCCGCGCTGCGCAGCCGGTCGAACACATGGTCGATCAGCGGCTTGCCCGCGACCTCGACCAGCGGCTTGGGCCGCGTCGCGGTCAGCGGACGCATCCGCTTGCCCAGCCCCGCCGCCATCACCATCGCGGTGCGCGGCACGGTACCGGCCGGAACCGGGCGGATCGCCAGCGTCTTCTTCGCGCTCACGCCTGCACCACCACCATCGGATCGCCGCGCAGCTGCGGCGGGATGTTGGTATCGAACCACGCCTTCACCGGGGCCAGCGCCGGATGCTGCAAATCGCGCTCCAGATACCCCCACACACGCGGGCACAGACCGGGATAACGCGGCTTGCCGTCGCGCTGCCACAGCCGGGTGAAGATGCCGATGATCTTCGCATTCCGCTGCGCGCCCAGCACATGGTAGGCGTCTACAAACGCCTGATCCGCCCCGGTAATCCGCCGATACCGGTCGAGCATCGCCTTCTCCAGATCGGGGTGCACGTCGCGCCGGGCATCCTGCAACAGCGAGACGAGATCATATGCGGGATGCCCGGCGAGCGCGTCCTGGAAATCGAGCAGGCCGAGCGTCTCGCTGCCCTCGATCAGCATCAGGTTTTCGGCATGATAGTCGCGCAGCACGGTGACCCGCTGCCCCTCCAGCGCAGGGGCGAGCACCGCGTGCCATGCGGCGCGATAGCCTTCCACATCGGCATCCACCCCGATCGCCGGGCAGTACCAGTCGGTCAGCAGCGCCGCCTCACGCTGGCAGGTCGCGGCATCATAGGGGTCGAGCTCCGCGGCCTCATGCCCGCGCAGCCGGATCAGCACGTCGATCGCCGCCTCGTACAGCCGCAACTCGCTTTCCGGGGCGGCATCGACCGTCTCGCGCAGGCGCGCGTCGCCGAAATCCTCGATCAAGACGAGGCCGGTCTCAAGCTCCTCGCCATAGATGGTCGGGGCCGCGAACCCGCGATCGGTCAGCCAGCGCGCGATGGAGATAAAGGGTCGCGGGTCCTCATGCGGCGGCGGCGCGTCCATCAGAATCGCGCTGCGCCCCGGCGCCTGCACCCGGAAATAACGGCGGAACGAGGCATCGCCCGCCAGCGGCAAAATCTCGCCATCCCCCCAGCCGATTTCGGCCAGGAAATGCGGTGCCCGTGCGGGCGGGTTCATGTCGGGGGGCGAAATCACGCCGTCGCTCGCGCTTGGGGTCACAGGGGCCATCGGTCCTTCCATGCCGCCGGCACCCGCGCTGTCAAGCCGCGCGACCCATCGGCTTCGATCGTCAGTGTCAGCCACAAGGCGTCCGCCCACCAGGCGTCAGGCAGCCGCTCGGGCCATTCCACCAGCAACAGCGAATCGTCACGCGCGTCCTCCAGCCCCAGCTCCTCCGCCTCGTCGGGATCGTCGATCCGGTACAGGTCGACATGCAACACCGGAAACGCCACTTCGGGCGGTGCATAAGGCTGCACGATCGCATAGCTGGGCGACGGAGCTTCGCCCTCCAGCCCCAGCGCCGCGAGCAGCCCGCGCGCAATGCTCGTCTTGCCCGCTCCTAGCTGCCCGGACAACGCGACCACATCGCCCGGCCGAACGCGCGCGGCCAATGCACGCCCGAACGCCTCGGTCGCTGCAGCATCCGCCAGCGCAATCATGCGCGCGGGAGCTCCACAACGACCATCGTCCCCTGCCCCGGCTCCGACACCAGCTCGATCGTCCCGCGATGCGCCTCGACGAACTGCTTCGCCAGCGGCAGGCCGAGTTGCAGCGCCCGCTCGCCATTGCGGCTGATTCCCGCCTGCGCAAAGCGGTCGAACGCCTTGGCTGCCACCTCCGGCGCCATGCCTGCGCCGTCATCCGACACGACGATCCGCGCGCGCTGGTCCGACCCGTCGATATGGAGCAGCACGCGGCCACCCTCGCCCGTCCCGCTCACCGCATGGCGCAACAAGTTCTCCACGATCTGCCGAATGCGGCGTGGATCACCCTGGATGCTTCCGGCGCTCCCCTGAATCTCGACCGCCAGCTCGATCTTCTTGGTCTTGATCGACGGTTGGACATTCTCGACCGCCGCCCCCGCGACCAGTTCCAGATCGACGCTCTCGCGCGCCAACGCCCCGCCGTCGCGGGTCAGGTCGAGCACGTCGGCGACCAGATCGCCGAGC
>CAZWZP010000114.1:0-461 GCA_964638925.1 uncultured Stakelama sp.
TGGCGCGGTGTTTGTCGACGGTCGCGACACTGGGCGGCTGGCAGGGCGGGCTTGCGGGCAGCGGGCAGGGGCTGGCGTGCCATGCGTTTCGCGGATCCTACATTGCGGTGATGGTCGAGGCGTCGGTCGGCGGGGACCAGCGGATCAAGGTCGATCGCATCGTCGCGGCGGTCGATTGCGGGCGGGTGGTCAGCCCCGATGTGGTGCAGCAGCAGATTGAGGGCGGGCTGATTTTCGGCATGGCCGAGGCGCGCGGCTTTGCCGACCTCGACCTGCCGCGCCTGGCCGATACGCCCGAGATCATGATCGAGCTGATCGCGAGCGAGGCCGAGCCCGGCGGCGTGAGCGAGCTGGCGGTGCCGCCGGTCGCGCCCGCCATTGCGAACGCGATCCATACCGCGACCGGCGTGCGGCTGCGGCAACTTCCCCTGATTCCCGGAGGCGAATGATGGCGTTACCCG
>CAZWZP010000114.1:576-6182 GCA_964638925.1 uncultured Stakelama sp.
GGATCGGCGCGTGGTCGAGATCCCGGCGCTGATCTGGCAGCCGATCCTGCGCGGGATCATCCTGCGCACGCGCCCGGCCAAGTCGGCGCACGCCTATCAACAGGTATGGACCGATGACGGGTCGCCGCTCGCCGCGATCACCAAGCGGCAGGCGGTGGCGTTGCAGGCCGCCTGGCCCGATGTGACGATCGACTGGGCGATGCGGTACGGCAATCCGTCGATCCCGGCGAAGCTGAAGGCGATGAAGGATGCCGGGTGCGAGCGTATCCTGATCGCGCCGCTCTATCCGCAATATTGCGCGGCGACGAGCGCGACGGTGGTGGACAAGGCGTTCGAGACGCTGGCGGCGATGCGCTGGCAGCCGGCGCTGCGGACGTTGCCGCCCTATCATGACGATCCGCGCTACATCGCCGCGCTGGCGGAATCGGTGCGGGCGCAGCTGGCGGCACTGGATTTCGAACCGGAGGCGGTGCTGGCAAGCTTTCACGGGATGCCGCAGCGGACGCTGGAGCTTGGCGATCCCTATCACTGCCATTGCCGCAAGACCGCGCGGCTGCTGGGCGAGGCGCTTGGCCGGGAGCTGACAGTGACGTTTCAGTCGCGCTTCGGGCGGGCGAAGTGGCTGGAGCCGGCGACCGACACGGTGCTGGAAGGGCTTCCGGGCAAGGGCGTGAAGAAGATTGCCATCGTCGCGCCGGGCTTTTCCGCCGACTGCCTCGAGACGCTGGAGGAACTGGCGATCCGCGGGCGGGAGAGCTTCGAGGAAGCGGGGGGGACGCATTTCGCCTATCTGTCGTGCCTCAACGATAGTGAACCGGGCATTGTTATGTTGCGCAGCATTGTCGCATCGGAACTTGCGGGCTGGGCCGACCTTCCCTAGCCTTTGCGAAAATCGGCTTAGGAGAGATTATGGCACGGGTAGCGATCGTAACCGGCGGCACGCGCGGGATTGGCGAGGCGATCAGCGTCGCGCTGAAGGACATGGGCATGACCGTCGCTGCGAATTATGCCGGCAATGACCAGCGCGCGGCCGAGTTTACCGAGCGGACGGGAATCGCAGCGTTCAAATGGGACGTGTCAGACTATGACGCGTGCCAGGCCGGGATCGCGCAGGTCGAAGCGGCGCTGGGGCCGGTCGATGTGCTGGTCAACAATGCCGGCATCACCCGCGACGGCACGATTCTCAAAATGACCTACCAGATGTGGAAAGAGGTCATGGACACCAATCTTGGCGGTTGCTTCAACATGGCCAAGGGCGTGTTCCCGGGGATGCGCGACCGGAAATGGGGCCGCATCGTCAATATCGGGTCGATCAACGGCCAGGCGGGCCAGTACGGCCAAGTCAACTATGCTGCGGCAAAGAGCGGCATCCACGGCTTTACCAAGGCGCTGGCGCAGGAAGGCGCGCGCGCCGGGGTGACGGTCAACGCGATTGCGCCGGGCTATATCGATACCGACATGGTCGCCGCGGTTCCGGCGGAAGTGCTGGAGAAGATCGTCGCCAAGATCCCGGTCGGACGGCTGGGCCAGGCGAACGAGATTGCGCGCGGCGTCGCGTTTCTGTGCTCGGAAGAGGGCGGGTTCGTCACCGGATCGACGCTGTCGATCAATGGCGGGCAGCATATGTACTGACGGACGCAGGGGCGGCCACGTCCGCCCCGTTGCGCCGCCAGAGCGGCGCAGCGTCCGGCACGGACGGCGGGGCCGCGCAGCGGAACCCGTCCGACGCCAGCACGGGCTTTGCCCGTGCAAACCAACAAAAAAGGGCGGGGATGCCGAGGCACCCCCGCCCTTCTTGTCACTGGATCAGTGGGTTACTCCGGCGTACCCGCAGCAGCCGAAGTGCCGAGCGCGGCGGCGACCTGTTCGGGACGCAGCGCGCCCTCACCCGGACCCATATCGTCGGCATCGACCATCTTCAGGTTCTTGGCGGCGCGGAATTCCGCCTCGGTCGACGGACGGATGTCGGGGCGACCGACCATGATGCCCATCTTGATCTTGCAGGTTGCGAACTGGGTCTCGTCCGCCTCGACCTCAAGCGCGAGCACGTCCTTGGCTTCGCTCTTCACGGTGAATTCGTGACGGCCCGGTTCGGCGACCATGATGAAATATTTGCCGGCGCCGAGCGAGCTGATCTTCTGGCCCTTCTCGTTGACCGAGCAGCCGATCGCAAAGCCGGTGCCGCCGGGGCGGAAGAACACGATCTGGCCCTTGCCAGCCGGCGGGGCGGGAATCGCGATCGGTGCAGGCTGGGCCTTCGCCTTCTTGTCCTGCGCCAGGGCAGGGGTTGCGATCATCGCGACCGCCGCTGCGGCAACGGCGAATTTGTTGAACGTCATGGTTGCTCGTTTCCTTTTGCGGGGACTGTTGCTGCGATCGGCGCCCCCCCTTCGGCCGCCGTCTGGATGGATGAAGGCGCGATGTGGAACGGCTCGGCGGTCTTGGCCTGAGCTACAGTGCCCTCGGCGATGGTCAGTTTGCCGCCCTTGATGAGAAAGCCGAACACGCCGAGCACGGTGGCGCTGGCGATCGCGGCGGTCTCGATCCGCGATTCGCCGCTCTGCTCGGTGCGCAGGCTGCGCAGCCGCAGCCGCTTGCCACCGACCTCGAGATAGCGGGCGGCCAGGACGAGTTCGCCCGCTGCACCCGCGCCGCCATTCTTCTTGGCATGGACGACCTCGCCCAGGCCGGTGACGCCGGCCGGGACCGCCTCTTGGCCATCGATCATGATCGGGGAAGCGAGGCGGATCGGAAACAGATCGCCGCTATTGCTGGTCGCGCTGCTCAGGGTCTTGAGTAGTTCGATTCGGACGGATGTCAGTGCCGGAACGGTCAGGCATCCATCGCAGGCTGCGACGTCCCCGGTGGCCGGCGTCGGTGCGGCAGGTGCCGGCGCGCTCGCCACCGGTGTCATATCCTGTGCGTGCGCACCGATTGAAAAAACGCCGCACAGCAGTGCGGCGTTTGTGATGACCAATGGCCAGTTCACTGAAATACCCCTTAAATCCCCGCGACATTCATGCGCGAGTTGGGGATGGATTCGCAACCGGATTTATCGCTTCAGCGGGCATCTGAACGGACCGGGGGCCGGTCACATGTGTGACCAGCCCCCGAAGTGAAGCGGCGTTGACGATCAGAACCGCACGCCGATCCCGGCAACTCCCTGATGGCGGGTCATCCCGGCCTCGTAATCGGTGTAGCGATATTCGACCTTGGCAAAGACCTTGTCGGTGAGCTTCTGCTCGACGCCTGCACCGACGCGGAAGCCGTCGGCGTTGCCGTTGCCCGCGACGGTGAGCAGGCGGAAGTTGGAATAGCCCGCCTTGGCGTAGATCAAGGTCTTGCCGGTGACGACGCCGACGCGGCCACCGATGTAGAGGTCGCGGCTGGTTTCGGCGACGGTGGCTGCACCGGCCTTTAGGCGCGAGGTCGAGTCGGACACTTCGGCCTCGACCCCGAACACGGCGCTGCCCTTTTGCACGTCATAGCCGAGGCCCAAGCCGTAGATGATGCCGTCGGGGTTGCGCACGCCGGGGGTGTTGAGATCGACCACATCGTAACCTGTGATCACGGTCGCCTTGGCACCGCTGAAATCTTCGGTGTCCTGGGCGAGTGCGGGGGTGGCGATGGTGGCGAGGGCGGCGGCGAGCGCCAGAGCGAGCTTCTTCATCGGTGCGTTCCTTGCAATCTGAAATCCGACGCAGCGTCGTGCTGCGGTGACCCGGATGTGCTGGAGGGCTCGCCGTCAAACCACTGACAGAAACTGAGAATGCACTGACACTGGACTCCCGTAATAAGGCGCGTAGGCTCCCGCGCATCTGCCTTGGGGGATGGGTTCGATGAAGCGACTCACACGTGCTGCCGCGGTTCTGGCCCTTGCCCTCACGCCGATCGTGGCATGGGGCGATTCGAGTCCGCAGGTGGTGCTGGCCACCCCCGGCATCGGCGACGGCGCGATCGAGCGCTATACGGTGCGCTTCAGCCAGCAGATGGTGCCGCTGGGCGATCCGCGCGCCGCGTCGCCGATCAAGGTAACATGCGCCGTGGGTGGCGAGGGGCGCTGGGTCGATCAGCAGACCTATGTCTGGGAATTTGCGAGCCCGCTGCCCGGCGGAACGACCTGCACCGTCGCACTGGAAGAGAAGCTGAAGAGCGTTGCTGGCTATGCCGTGTCGGGCAAGCGCGAGTTCACGATCGATGCCGGTGGCCCGACGGTCAAGGCGATGCTGCCGCAGCGCTGGGGCGGCGAGATCGAGGAGGATCAGGTCTTTCTGATCGGCACCAACATGCCGGCGACGCGCCAGTCGGTCGCGGCCAATGCCTATTGCGCGGTCGAGGGGATTGGCGAGAAGATCCCGGTCGAATTGCTGGCCGAGGACGTGCCGGGGAAACTGCTGCAGGATTTGAACCCCAAACGCTGGGAAGTGCGCAATTTCCTCAGCGAAGCCGGGATGGCTGAGGCGCTGCCGGAGAAGGCGGAAGATCGCGCCAAGGTGCTGTCCAATGTCGTCGCGCTGAAGTGCGGACGACCACTGCCGCCGGGACGCGACGTGTCGCTGGTGTGGGGCGCGGGTGTGGCCGGGGCTGGCGGCAAGACCGCAGGGGCCGACCAGCGCTTCGACTTCACCGTGCGCAAGCCGTTCGAGGCGCGGTTTGAGTGTTCGCGGGTCAATCCGCAGGCGGGGTGCAACCCGGTCAAGGAAGCCTATGTCCGCTTTAACGCGCGCATTCCGCGTGAGCAGGCCGAGGCGATTCGCATTTCGCTGCCCGATGGCAAGGAGCTGAAGCCCGCGCTGAGCGACGAGGACAAGCGCGCCAATACGATCAGTGACCTCAAGTTTGCAGGGCCGTTGCCGGCATCGGTTACCGGCAAGGTGGTGCTACCCGAGGGGCTGAAGGACGAGAGCGGGCGGGTGCTGTCCAACGGCCAGCGCTTCCCGCTGGAAGTACGCTTCGACGAAGCGCCGCCGCTGGTGAAGTTTGCAGCACCATTCGGGATCATCGAGGCGCAAGAGGGCGGGGTGTTGCCCGTCACGGTGCGTAATGTGGAGCCGTCGCTGCAGGGCAAGGGGCTGACCATTGCGGGCCAGCAGCTGCGCGTCGAGGCTTCGGATGGCGAGATCGCCAAATGGCTGCGCACGATCGACGATGCCGATGATTACAAGAGCGAGGAGGTCAAGCAGGGCACCGAGACGGTCACGATCAACCAGACCGGGGCCAAGTCGATCCTGACCGGCGCGACCGGCACCGCGCTCCCGGCGATCGCGCTGCCCGGCAAGGGCAAGGAGTTCGAGGTTGTCGGCATCCCGCTGGGCAAGCCCGGATTCTATGTCGTCGAGCTGGCGTCGCCGCAATTGGGCAAGGCGCTGCTGGGCCGCGATGCGCCGCGTTATGTGGCGGCGGGTGCGCTGGTCACCAACATGGCGGTGCATTTCAAATGGGGGCGTGAGGGGTCGTTGGTGTGGGTCACCGCGCTCGATAGCGGCAAGCCGGTGGCGGGCGCAGATGTGCGCGTGACCGACAGTTGTTCGGGTCGTGGGCTCGCCACGGGTAAGACCGACCAGTTCGGGCGGCTCGCGGTGGCCGAGGGGATTCCCGAGCCGCAG
>CAZWZP010000114.1:6280-9103 GCA_964638925.1 uncultured Stakelama sp.
GCATCCGGCCGTACGACTTCGACCTGCGCTATGGCTATGAAGCCGCGAGCGACATCGTCCATACCGTGTTCGACCGTGCGCTGGTTCGCCAGGGCGAGAACGTCAACATGAAGCATATTTTGCGCCGCCCGGTCGCCAATGGCTTTGTCTTCCCCGAAGGCTTCAGCGGCAAATTGCGCCTGTCGCACAGCGGGTCGGACACGCAGTTCGAGCTCCCGGTGGCGATCAGCGCGAGCGGTAGCGGCGAGACGCAGTGGAATGTGCCGCAGGGTGCGCCGATGGGCGACTATAACCTGCAATTCGTGAAATCGGACGGCAAGGGCGGCGAGGAAACGCTCTGGACCAGCCAGTCGATCAAGGTCGACGAATATAAGCTGCCGACGATGAAGGCGTCGGTGGCGGGGCCGAAGGAAGCGGCGGTCAAGCCCAAGACTTTGCCGCTCGATCTGTTCGTCGGGTATCTGTCGGGGGGCGGGGCGTCGAACCTGCCGGTCGAACTGCGCATCGGCTATTATGACGAGAGCGATACGCCCGATGGCTGGGACGGCTATCGTTTCGGCGGGCGCGCGATCGAGGAGGGGACCAAGCCGCTCAACGGCGATGGCGAGGAGGATGTGTCGAACAGCCTGCCGCCGATGCAGACGCTCCCGGTCACGCTCGGCGCCGATGGCACCGCACGGACCAGTGTCGACATCCCCCAGACGCTGACCGGCACCAGCCGGATGCGGGTCGAGATGGATTATCAGGACGCCAATGGCGAGGTGCTGACCGCGTCGCGCGGCATCACGTTGTTCGGTTCCGCCGTGCAACTGGGCGTCAAGACCGATGGCTGGTTGATGAAGGAGGACGATCTGCGGCTGCGCTTCGTCGCGCTGGACCCGCAGGGCAAGCCGCTGAAGGGCCAGAAGGTTCAGGTCGCGGTGTACAGCCGCGAGATCCTGACCGCGCGGCGGCGGCTGATCGGCGGCTTTTACGCGTACGAAAACAACATGCGCACGACCAAGATCGGCGCGTCCTGTTCGGCGCGGACCGACGAGCTGGGCCTGGCGCAATGCTCGATTGATCCGGGCGTGTCGGGCGAGGTGCATGTCGTCGCGACCACCACCGACAGCGCGGGCAATGTCGCGCGTGCGACCACATCGGTGTGGCTGGCGGGTGAGGACGACTGGTGGTTCGGCGGCGACAATGGCGACCGGATGGACGTCATCGCCGAGGCGCAGGAGTATAAGTCGAGCGACACCGCGCGCTTCCAGGTGCGGATGCCGTTCCGCGAGGCGACCGCGCTGGTCACGGTCGAGCGCGAGGGCGTGCTGTCGAGCTTCGTCACGCAGCTTTCGGGCGACAATCCGGTGGTCGAGGTGCCGCTGAAGGGCGTCTATGCGCCTGACGTGTTCGTGTCGGTGATGGCGGTGCGTGGCCGCGTCGGCGGGTGGAAATTGTGGTGGGCGGACCTCGCCCGCCGCTGGAACCTGCCCTTCTTCTCACGCGAAGGCGCCAAGCCCACGGCGTTGGTCGATCTGGCCAAGCCGAGCTTCCGCATGGGCATCGCCAAGATCAAGGTCGGCTGGGAGGGGCACCGCATGGCGGTGAGCGTCAAGGCGGACAAGGAACGCTATGCCGCGCGCGACACGGCGAAGGTCGCGTTGCAGGTCAAGAACCCCGATGGCAGCGTCGCGCCCAAGGCCGATGTCGCGTTCGTCGCGGTCGACGAAGCGCTGTTGCAGCTCGCCCCGAACGAGAGCCTGGATGTGCTCAAGGCGATGATGGGCGAGCGGCCGCTGTCGGTGCTGACCTCCACCGCGCAGACGCAGGTGGTCGGCAAGCGCCATTATGGCCGCAAGGCGGTGGCAGCGGGCGGCGGTGGCGGCGGCGATTTGTCGGCGCTGAACCGTGAAAATTTCCAGCCGGTGCTGCTGTGGCGCGGGACGGTGCCGCTGAATGCGCAGGGTCAGGCGGTGGTCGATGTGCCGCTGAGCGATGCGCTGACCGCGTTCAAGCTGGTTGCGGTCGCGGTCGGCGACAATGGCCAGACGTTCGGCATGGGCGAGACGGCGGTGCGGACGGCGCAGGATCTGAGCATCTTTGCGGGCATTCCGCCGCTGGTGCGCGACGGGGATTTCTTCGCGGCCGGGTTCACGCTGCGCAACGGGTCGGACAAGCCGATGAAGGTGACGGCAAAGGTCGAGCTGTCGCCCAAGGTGGCGCAGGGCCGCGACCTGACGGTCGAAATCCCGGCGGGCGGCGCGGTGCCGATCGCATGGAACCTGACCGCGCCCAAGGGCTTCGACAAATTGCAGTGGAAGGTCAGTGCGCGCGACGAATCGGGCAAGGCGGTCGATGCGGTGACAGTGGTGCAGGATATTGCGCCGGCGGTGCCGATCGAAACCTGGGCCGCAACGCTGGCCCGGGTGGGTGAGGGCGGCCCGATTGCGATTGCGCCGCCCGCCGGTGCTCTGCCGGGTATCGGCAGCGTGACGGTGCGGCTGACCGAGACGCTGGTCCCGCCGCTGCAGGGGGTGCGCGATTATATGGCGGCCTATCCCTATGGCTGTTTCGAGCAGCGCACGTCGCAGGCGGTGGTGCTGGGCGATATGGGTGCGTGGAACCGGCTGGCGGGCGAGCTGCCGGTCTATCTCGATCGCGACGGGTTGCTGCGATACTTCCCGTCGGAAAGCCTGCGCGGGTCGGAGGCGCTGACCAGCTATATCCTGTCGATCACGGCGGAAGCCGGGCTGCCGATCCCCGAGGCGTCGCGCGGTCGGATGATCGAGGCGCTGAAGGCGGTGCTCGACGGGCGGCTGCGGCACGATGACTATGGCGATG
>CAZWZP010000114.1:9130-9494 GCA_964638925.1 uncultured Stakelama sp.
GGCATTGGCGCGGCAGAGCGCGGCGTCGGCGGCGATGCTGGGGCAGCTGGGCATTACGCCGCAGGACATGCCGACATCGACGCTCGCCGATTATATCGCTGCGCTCGGCCGGGTGCCCGGCCTTGCCAATGGTGCGCAGCTGCGCGCGGCGGCGGAGGGCGTGCTCAAGACCCGGCTGGTGTATGAAGGCACGCGGATCGACCTGAGCGACAAGGGCAATGTGCCGTGGTGGCTGATGGCGTCGGGCGATGAATCGGTGCTCAAGGCGCTGGCCGCGACGCTGGGCCGCCCGGCGTTCCAGGGCGAGGGGCCGAAGATGATGGTCGGCGCGGCACTGCGCCAGCAACGCGGCCATTGGGACACG
>CAZWZP010000115.1:0-271 GCA_964638925.1 uncultured Stakelama sp.
CGCACCCCTTCGACATCGCCGAAACGCTTCGCTAGACGGCACCGATGCAGCTTCGTCTCGGTACCCGCGGTTCGCCGCTCGCGCTTGTCCAGGCCAATATGGTGCGCGACGCACTGCTCGCCGCGCATGGCTGGTCGCCCGACGCGATCGAGATCGTCCCGATCCGCACCACCGGCGACCGGGTGCAGGATCGCCCGCTCGCGGAGATCGGCGGCAAGGCGCTGTGGACCAAGGAACTCGCCCGCGCGCTGCTCGACGGCACGATCGACCT
>CAZWZP010000115.1:281-4749 GCA_964638925.1 uncultured Stakelama sp.
AGATCGGAAGAGTGTCGAGACGATCCGCCCGGACACAATCGCGGTCGCTGCAATGCTGCCGCGCGCCGATGTGCGCGATCGGCTGATCGGGGCGGAGTCGATCGACGCGCTGCCGCATGGCGCGCGGATCGGGACCAGCTCGCCGCGCCGCGCGGCACAGCTGCGCCGCCTGCGCCCCGACCTGGCCATCGTGTCGCTGCGCGGCAATGTCGACACGCGCCGCGCCAAGGTCGCGATGGGTGAGGTCGACGCCACCCTGCTCGCCGCCGCCGGGCTCGACCGGTTGGGCTATGGCGATGTCGGGGTGGCGATCGACACCGATCACCTGCTCCCCGCCCCGTCGCAGGGCGCGGTCGGTATCGAGGTGCGTGCCGACGACGCCATGACCCGCATCCACGTCGCAGCGATCGGCGATGCCGTCACTGAACGCTGCGTGTGGGCCGAGCGCGCCTTACTTGCCGCGCTTAACGCCGACTGCCACTCCCCCGTTGCTGCGCTCGCCACGATCGAAGCCGACGGCTTGCGGCTGCGCGCCGAGATCCTGAACGAGGACGGGTCGGAGCATGTCGCGGTCGAGCGCAGGAACCTCGAGGGCACCCCGCATGAAGCCGCAGAGCTGGCGCAGGCGCTACTGAGCTGCGCGCCGCCGCATCTGCGTCGCCTGTTCGGGCATTGAGTCGCCCGGTCGCCATTCTGCGCCCGCCACCGGGCAGCGCAGCGACCGCCGAGCGTGTCCGCGCCGCCGGGCTCGCCCCATTGCTGGCACCGCTGTTCGACGTCGTGCCGCTCGACTGGACGCCGCCCGACCCGAAGCTGTTCGACGCGCTGCTGCTGACCAGCGCCAATGCAACGCGCCACTCCGGGCCGGGGCTGGCGGCACTGGCGCGGCTCCCGGCGCTCGCCGTCGGGCCGGAAACCAGCCTTGCCGCCGAGCGTGCCGGGCTGCGCGTCGTTGAATGCGGCAGTCGGGGAGTCGCCGCGCTGCTCGCGCGTCAGCCGTCGCACCAGCGGCTGTTATGGCTCGCCGGGCGCGACCGGATCGTTATTCAGCACACCGCGATCCGCGCCGTCATTCCGGTCTACGCCAATGAAGCCGTCGCGCTGACCGCGGAAATGGCGGCGCAGCTGTCCGGAAGCGTCGCGCTGGTCCATTCCGCCCGCGCGACGCGTCAACTCGGCGCGCAGCTCGACGCCCATGGCATTCCCCGCAATGCGGTGCGAATCGCGGCGATCAGCGCCCGCGCCGCCGACGCTGACGCGCGCGGCTGGGCGCGCGTCGCCATCGCCGCCCAGCCCAGTGATGCCGCACTGATCGCGGTTGCACGGCCGCTGGCAATTGACCCCTGACCGCATCGGGAGAATAAGCAGGTCATGACCCCCGACGTCCCGGTTCCCACTGCCCCCGTGCGCGGCAATCCCCTCACGATGATTCTGCTCGCCGTGCTGATCGCGTTCATCGCCGGTCTCGTCGCAATGGCCGTGGTGTTCCGCGCTGGCGACTGGTGGGGTACGCCCGCTGTTGCGCCCGTCGCGGTTGTTCAGCCCCCGATCTCCGCCGCGCCCGTCACCCCGCCGGGGATGGACGTGGCCACGCTGGCCGCGCGTGAACAGGTGCTCGCTGCACGGCTCGAATCGCTCGACGCGCGGCTGAAGGCGACCGACGCGGATGCGCGGGTCGCGGCAAGCTATGCGGGCCGCGCCGAGGCGATGATGCTGGTATTCGGTGCGCGTCGTACACTCGAACGCGGCCAGGAACTGGGGATCATCGCGGGCGAACTTCGCCGCCGCCTCGGTGGTGCCGCGCCCGAAGCTGTCGCTACGGTCGTGTCTGCCTCGGGTGAGCCGATCACGCTGGAGGATCTGCGCGTCGCGTTCGACCAGATCGCCCCGCGCCTTTCGACGTCCCAGCCCGATGATGGCTGGTGGAGCGCGATCCAGCGCGAGCTGACGACGCTCGTCATCATCCGCAAGCAGGACGCGCCCAGCCCCCATCCGCGCGAGCGGCTGGCGCGTGCAAGGCGCCTGCTGGGGCAGGGGCATGTCGAGGCCGCGCTGGCCGAAGTGTCGCGCCTGCCCGGCGCACAGGGCGCGGAGAGCTGGATGGCGGCGGCTGGCCGCTATATTGCGACGCGGCGTGCGCTCGACACGCTTGAAACTGCGGCGATTGAGGGGAAGGCCCAGCCGGTTGCCGGCGCGACCGCACCCGCCTCGCCCGCACAAAAAACCGTTCAGGGAGAGTAAGATGGCCGAGATGGGCCGGTTCGACTGGCAGGATCCGTTCGCGCTCGACGCACAGCTGACCGATGAAGAGCGGATGGTCCGCGACGCCGCGCGCGCCTATGCGCAGGAACAGCTGCTGCCACGCGTCACCCGCGCGTTTCTGGACGAATCCTTCGACCGGGAGATTATGTCTGAGATGGGCCAGCTCGGCCTGCTCGGCCCGACCATCCCCGAAACCTATGGCGGCGCGGGCCTTGGCTATGTCGCCTATGGTCTGGTCGCGCGTGAGGTCGAGGCGGTCGATTCGGGCTATCGCAGCGCGATGAGCGTGCAGAGCTCGCTCGTGATGCACCCGATCCATGCCTATGGGACCGAGGAGCAGAAGCGCAAATATCTGCCCAAGCTGGCGAGCGGCGAATGGGTTGGCTGTTTCGGCCTGACCGAGCCCGATGCCGGAAGCGACCCCGCCGGAATGCGCACCCGCGCGGTCAAGATCGACGGCGGGTACAAGCTGACCGGATCGAAGATGTGGATCACCAACTCGCCGATCGCCGATGTCTTCGTCGTCTGGGCCAAGAGCGACGAACATGGCGGCGGGATCAAGGGATTCGTACTCGAAAAGGGGATGAAGGGGCTGTCGGCACCCAAGATCGAGGGCAAGCTGTCGCTGCGCGCGTCGATCACCGGCGAAATCGTGATGGACGGGGTCGAGGTGGGCGAGGACGCGCTGCTCCCCGAAGTGCAGGGGCTCAAGGGCCCGTTCGGCTGCCTCAACCGCGCGCGCTATGGCATTGCCTGGGGCACGATGGGCGCAGCCGAAGCGTGTATGCAGGCTGCGCGCCAGTACACGCTCGATCGCCATCAGTTCGGCCGGCCGCTCGCCGCGACCCAGCTGGTGCAGCTGAAGCTCGCCAATATGGAGACCGAGATCGCGCTTGGCCTTCAGGCAGCGCTGCGCGCAGGCCGGATGTTCGACGAGGGCACACTGTCGCCCGAAGCGATCAGCATCATCAAGCGCAACAATTGCGGCAAGGCGCTCGATATCGCCCGCGTCGCGCGCGACATGCATGGCGGCAACGGCATCTCGGCCGAATTCCATGTGATGCGCCACGCGATCAACCTCGAAACGGTCAACACCTATGAGGGTACGCACGATGTCCACGGGTTGATCCTGGGCCGTGCCATCACCGGCATCGCCGCGTTCTGATGGAGCCGGATCGGCAGCCGGTCCTTGAGGGCGAGTTGGTCACGATTCGCCCTCTCCAGGAGGGTGATTGGGACGCATTCTTCGCCGTCGCCTCCGACCCGCTGATCTGGGAGCTGCACCCGGCCAACGACCGCTGGCAGGAGCCGGTGTTCCGCAAGTTCTTCGACGACGCGCTCGCGTGCGGCGGAGGGCTCGCGATCCTCGACAAGGCGACCGGCGCGATCATCGGGTCGAGTCGCTATGATTTCTGGGCTCCGGACGAGGACGAGATCGAGATCGGCTGGACCTTCATTGCCTGTGCCTATTGGGGCGGCACCTATAACCGCGAGATCAAGCGGCTGATGCTTGACCATATCCACCGCTTCGTCCGTCGCGTCGTGTTCATCGTCGGGCGGGACAATCTGCGCTCGCGCGGTGCGATGGAGAAGATCGGCGGACGGCTGATCCCCGGTCGCCACCATCGCGGCGGCGGACAGGTCTTTCCCGACCATGTCGTGTATGAGATTTGCCGCGCATGAAGCCGCTTGCGGGCATCAAGGTCATCGAATTCGCTCGCATTCTGGCCGGGCCGTGGTGCGGGCAATTGCTCGCCGATCTGGGCGCTGAAGTCATCAAGGTCGAGCGCCCCGGCGCTGGAGACGACACGCGGCATTGGGGGCCACCCTTCCTGCATGACAGCGACGGGGTGAGCCGTGATGCCGCCTATTACCACTCGGCCAATCGCGGGAAGACCGCGCGCTTCATCGACATCGCGACACCCGAGGGACAGGCTGAGGTGCGCGCGCTGGTCGCCGATGCAGATGTCGTGATCGAAAATTACAAGGTCGGCGGCCTCGTCAAATATGGCCTCGATCATGCCAGCCTCAGCGTGCTCAACCCGCGCCTGATCACCTGTTCGATCACCGGATTCGGCCAGACCGGTCCCTATGCGCATCGCGCGGGTTATGACTTCATCATTCAGGGGATGGGCGGGATCATGTCGCTGACCGGCGAACCCGATGGCGCGCCGCAAAAGGCGGGGATCGCCTATGCCGACATCTT
>CAZWZP010000115.1:4759-9269 GCA_964638925.1 uncultured Stakelama sp.
CGGCGTCTATTCCGCCGTCGCGATCCTCGCCGCTTTGCGCCAGCGCGATGCGACCGGAGCGGGCGCGCAGATCGACATGGCGCTGCTCGATACCCAGGTCGCGGTGCTCGCCAATCAGGCACTGAACTGGATGGCGAACCCGGCCAAGGTGCCGCACCGCATGGGCAATGGCCACGCCAACCTCGCCCCCTATCAGGCGTTTACAGCGAGCGACGGCGACCTGATCATCGCGGTCGGCAATGATTCGCAGTTCCGCAAGCTGTGCAGCGTGCTTGACCTCACCCTCGCCGACGATCCCGATTTTGCAACTAACCCGGCACGCGTGCGCAACCGCGCCCGGCTGATTGCCCCGATCCAGGCAGCAGTGGCGGGCTGGACCAAACAGGCGCTGTCCGACGCACTCGAAGAACAGGGCGTCCCCGCCGGGCCGATCAACACCGTGGACGAGGTGTTTGCCGACCCGCAGGTGATCGCACGCCGTATGCAGATCGCAGCAGAGGGTCTGCCGGGCGTCGCCAGCCCGATCGTGATCGACGGGCAGCGCATGGTGTCCGACCGCGCCAGCCCGGCGCGACCGGTGGAGGATTAAGCTGCCCCCGCTGGACATCGCGGTGGCGGGATGCGGCACAGCCGGGCTGGCCGCTGCCTTGCTGCTTCACCGCGACGGCCATCGCGTTACCTTGTTCGAGCGCTTCGACACGCCGCGCCCGCTCGGCTCGGGCCTGCTGATCCAGCCGACCGGACAGGCTGTGCTGCGCGCGATGGGGCTGGACGCCGAATTGCGCGCGCGCGGCACGCCGGTCACGCGGCTGATCGGCCATGCCGGGAAGCACTGCGTCCTCGACGTGCGCTACGCCGCATTGAAGCGCGGCGGCGTTGGCATCGGCGTCCACCGCGCAACGCTATTCGCGATCCTCCACGACGCCGTGCTGGCCGAGGGGATCGAAATCGAAGCCGGTCGTGCGGTCACGGCGTGCGCGGACGGGCGGCTGCACTTCGCCGATGGCACCCAGACCGGGCGCTTCGACCTGATCGTCGATGCGATGGGCAGCCGCTCCCCGCTCGTCCCCGCGACGCGCCCGCTGGCGTTCGGCGCGCTCTGGGCCGATCTCGACTGGGCGGGCGACTTCATCCCCGATGCGCTACAGCAGCGCTATCGCCGCGCCAGCGTGATGACCGGCGTGCTGCCGATCGGAACGCCGCGCCATGCGACGGGCCCGCGCGCGGCGTTGTTCTGGTCGCTGCGGGGCGATCGTCTTGGCGACTGGCGCACGGCTGGCCTCGCCGCGTGGAAGGCCGAGCTGCTGGCGCTATGGCCCGCGACCGCGCCGCTGCTCGACCAGATCAGCGATCCCGACCAGCTGACCTTCGCCAGCTACGCGCACCGCACCTTGCGCCATCCGGTCGAACCCGGCCTGATCCATCTCGGCGATTCCTGGCATTCGACCAGTCCGCAATTGGGGCAGGGCGCGAACATGGCGCTGCTCGACGCCTATGCCCTCGCCCTCGGCCTGCGTCGCGCGCGCACCCTGCCCGATGCGCTTGCCGAGACGATCCGGCTGCGTCGCGACCAGATTCAGCTCTACCAGCTGCTCAGCCGGTTGCTGACCCCGGTCTATCAGTCCGATGGCGCGGCGCTTCCGTGGCTGCGTGACCGGGTGATGGGGCCAGTGTCGAAGCTGTGGCCGTTTACCGCAGCTCAGGCGGCTTTGGTCAGCGGGGCGGTGGGTCACCCGCTCGCCCGCCTCGGACTCGACGCCTGATCCAGTCACGTAGCGCCGCCGTCCGCGCCTCGGTCTGTGCCGCGAACAGCCACGCTGCGGCGAGCGCGAGCACCAGGATCGCGACCACCGCCACCGCCGCTTCGCCGCCGGGCGCGAGCCGCGTGCCCCCGACGATCCACCCCGCCGCCAGCGCCATCAGCGGGAAATGGATCGCGTAAAGCGAAAAGCTCGCCCGCGCACCATAGGTGGCGAGCGGGCGCAGCGCGGCGATGCGGGGCGGGTCGCTGCGCAGCAGGGTGAATAGGAACAGCGCGAAGCTCGCGGCCTCTAGCGGATCCTCGATCCCGAAATCGCCCGTGCGTCCCCATAGCAGCGCGGCAAGGCACAACAGCCCCGCCGCAACCGGCGTCCAGCGCGACAGGCGCAAGTCGGTCCAGCGCCGCTCCGCTCCAAACAACGCCGCGCCGCACAGCCAGCTGAGGAAGCCGAACGCGATGTCCGGGTTGGCGAATGCGATCGCGAAGGTCGCCAGTGCGATGCCGGGCCGCCGATAGCGCAGCGCCAGATAGAGCGCCGGAAACCACAGATAATACCAGAATTCAAACGCCAGGCTCCACAGCGGCCCGTTGCTGCCAAAGGGCGGCACGATCAGATGCTGCAGAAACAGCAGATTGCCCATCAGCGCGCGCAGCGTCAGCGACTCGTTCAGGTCCTGCGTGAATACCCATGCCCCGGTCGATCCGTCATAGGTCGCCAGCTCAAGCACGCGATAACCAAGCCAGTCGAGCAGCCCGCCGAACATCAGCGCCGGAACCAACACGATCCCCAGCCGCGCGACGCGGTCGATCAGATAATCGTCCCAGCGCCAGCCCCGCTCCGCCCGCGCCGCAACGCTGCGCGCGATCCAGTAACCGCTCAGCACGAAAAACAGGATCACCGCCGAATGCGCGAACCCCGCGAGGAAATAGCCCGCACGCACCAGCAGCGACGCGGTCGGCCGGTAATCCTCGACCAGCAGCCCCCACAAATGCCCGAACGCGACCGTCGCCGCGAGCACCGCGCGCATCGCATCCATATGGAACCACGCTGCGGGCGGCGCAGACTGCCCGGTCGCGCTCAGCCGCGCACCCGAGTCGCCAGTGCCTGTGCTCCGGCCGGCGCGCACACCTTTCCGCCATGGATCAGGAACACAAAGGTTTCGCGCGGGGTCACTGGCGGGTCGTGCTCCTCGACATAGGGCAGGCCATCGGGCCGTCCGCCCGCGGCCCAGCAGCGCGCCACATCGGCCCAGCGGTCCAGCTCGCCCGCGGGATAGCAGAGGGGATTGTCATCCGCGCCCGATTCGAGCCGGGCATAGACGAAGTCGCCCGTCACATCGGCGATTGCCGGATATTCCGGCGAATGCGCATAGGCGATCGCGACGCCTGCATCGCGGCACATCGCCACGAAGTCCGGCACGGCAAAGCTCTCATGCCGCACCTGCACCGCGTGGCGCAGCTTCACCCCGTCCTGGCTGGCCGGAAGCAGCTTCAGAAACGCGCCGAAATCCGCCGAATCGAACTTCTTGGTCGCCATGAACTGCCACAGGATCGGGCCGAGCTTGTCGCCCAGCTCGGTTATCCCCTGTCCCACGAACTTCGCGATCGATTCGCCTGCTTCGGCCAGAACCTTGCGGTTGGTGCAGTAACGCGACGCCTTGACCGCAAACATGAACCCGTCGGGCACGCTCGCCGCCCATCCGGCAAAGGTCGCGGGCTTGAACCCCGAATAATAGGTGCCGTTGATCTCGATCGCGCCGAGCTGGCGGCTGGCAAACTCCAGCTCCTTCTTCTGCGCGAGCCCCTCGGGATAAAAGGTCCCGCGCCAGGGTTCAAAGGTCCAGCCGCCGATACCGGTGCGAATGGGTGCGTGTGCCATGCCGCGTGCTTAGCGCGCCGCCGCGCGCCTCACATCACGAAATACGCGTCCAGGTCTGCGATTTGCAGATCAAGCCGAGCACACAGCCCTTGCCGATCATCGCATTGCCCTCGACCCGCATCTGGCCGCTGAAGGTGCGGTTCATGTCGGGCACGAACACGCGGCCCTTATACTGACCCGGCGCAACCTGGCGGAACTCGCGGAACAGGTTTGCGCCGACGAGCTTGTCGGTCCCGCCCTTGCGCGCGTCCGCCTTGGCTTTTTCGCTCGCCCAGATCACCGTTCCGCACATCCGGTCGCCGCCGCACGGGGTAATGCGGATATGCACGCTGTTGCTCGGGTTGCGCCACTCGCTCGACACGAGCTGCGCCGCGCCATTGCCGGCGGCACTCGCGCCACCCAGCGGCGCGGCCAGCATCGCCAGCCCCGCCACCGCCATCATCCATGCCCGCGAACGCGCCGTGCGCCGCACCGGTCCTTCGATCGTCATGGTCCAAACTCCAATCATCCAAACAGAGCCACGACTGACGTGGCTGAAATTCCGTTTAAACAGATAATTAGGTACGCGACCCGGCACGAAAAGGGCGGGAAAGGGGCAATTTGCGAAACACGGCGTTCGCGAAGTGCATATCACGCAAATGGAAATGTCGCGCTGCCATCGCGCGGCGACTGGAGCGGGTGAAGGTATTACAATAAACCACTACAATTGTTCACTATTTTTTGTTATAATAGCCTACACAGAACCTGCACAGGCACGGGGAATCAATCACTTACCCTGCTATTCTGCACAGTTTCTGCACAGTAGGAAGCAGGGAAATGAGTTTCATCCTCGATAAAGAGCAGGTCAAGCCGGGCCTCATTATCTTCCG
>CAZWZP010000116.1:0-224 GCA_964638925.1 uncultured Stakelama sp.
TCAAGGCCGACGTCGCCGACGCGACGCCCGGTGCGGCCCCTGCGCCCAAGGCCGCCGAAGCACCCGCTGCTGCCGCCGCGCCTGCCGCATCGGCTCCCGCCGCTGCCCCGGCATCGGTCTGGTATGACGAGAGCATTCCGCACGAGGTCGAGAAGCTCAGCAACATCCGCAAGACGATCGCACGCCGCCTGACCGAGGCGAAGCAGACGATTCCGCATGTCTAC
>CAZWZP010000116.1:263-1118 GCA_964638925.1 uncultured Stakelama sp.
CGGTCAGCTCAACAAGAGCCTGGAAGGGCGCGGGGTGAAGCTGTCGGTCAACGATATGCTGATCAAGGCGCTCGCGGTCGCGCTAAGCCAAGTGCCCAAGTGCAACGTGACTTACGCAGGCGACAAGCTGGTCAAGTATAGCCGCGCCGACATCTCGGTCGCGGTGTCCACCCCGACCGGCCTGATTACCCCCATCATCCGCGACGCGGCGAATATCGGCCTGGCGTCGATCTCGACCCAGATGAAGGAGCTTGGCCAGCGCGCCAAGGAGGGCAAGCTCCAGCCGCACGAATATCAGGGCGGCACCGCCAGCATTTCGAACATGGGCATGTTCGGGATCAAGCAGTTCGACGCGGTGATCAACCCGCCCCAGGCGATGATCCTGGCGGTCGGTGCAGGCGAGAAGCGCCCGTATATCGTCGACGACGCGCTCGGCGTTGCCACCGTCATGTCGGCGACCGGCAGCTTCGACCACCGCGCGGTGGACGGGGCCGATGGCGCCGAGCTGATGAAGGTGCTCAAGGCGCTGATCGAATCGCCCATGGGCCTGCTGGCCTGAACGCCGCGCCATGCGTGTCCTGATCGAAGCGCTTCACATTGCCGCGGGAATCGCGGTCGCGTTGCTGATCGGGGCGCTGGCGAGCTGGGCCTATCCGCTCGCGTGGGGGGATGTGTGGCTGGTCACGGGCATCGCGATCCTGTGCATTATTGTAATGGGGATCGGGCCGATGCGCCGCGCGATGTGGCTGCAGCGCAACCCGCAGGGCGGGGAGGGCAGTGGCGATGCCTGACCGGGAGCCCCCCGCGATCGAACCCGCGATCCGCGTCAGCACCATGCCCGCCGACGCCAATGCC
>CAZWZP010000116.1:1157-2233 GCA_964638925.1 uncultured Stakelama sp.
CCGGCCTCGTCGCGGCGCGCCGTGCCAAGGGTCGCGCGGTCACCGTGGCGATGGACTCGATGCAGTTCCACGCGCCGGTTTCGGTCGGCGACGAAGTGTCGGTCTATGCCCAGATCGTGAAGATCGGGCGCTCATCGATGCTGATCGAGGTCGAAGCCTGGCGCCGCTGTCGCCATGGCGAGGAGCGCCAACTGGTGACCCAGGCGAACTTCACCTTTGTCGCGGTCGGCGAAGACCGCAAACCACGGCCGGTGGACGGATAGTCCGACCGACCCCATCTCACTCTTCCAACCCTTCCTTCCCCAGGGGCAAAAATATGGCTGAATCCTATGACGTGATCGTGCTCGGCTCCGGACCCGGCGGCTATGTCGCCGCGATCCGCGCGAGCCAGCTCGGTCTCAAGACCGCGATCGTCGAGCGCGAGCTGCTCGGCGGCATCTGCCTCAATTGGGGGTGCATCCCGACCAAGGCGCTGCTGCGCTCGGCCGAGATCTTCCACTTCATGCAACATGCCAAGGACTATGGTCTGGCGGCCGAGAAGATCAGCGCGGACCTAGACGCGGTGGTCAAGCGCTCGCGCGGTGTGGCGAAGCAGCTCAATCAGGGCGTCACGCACCTGATGAAGAAGAACAAGATCGCGGTACACATGGGCACCGGCAAGCTGGCCGGCAAAGGTAAGCTGTCGGTCACCGGCGCGGACGGCAAGGTGACCGAGCTGACGGGCAAGAACATCATCCTCGCCACCGGCGCGCGCGCCCGTGACCTGCCGAACCTGCCCGCCGATGGCGAGCGGGTGTGGACCTATCGCCATGCGATGACGCCCAAGGAAATGCCGAGCAAGCTGCTGGTCATCGGATCGGGCGCGATCGGGATCGAGTTTGCGAGCTTCTACAACGACATGGGCGCGGATGTGACGGTGGTCGAAATGCTCGACCGCATCGTGCCGGTCGAGGACAAGGACATCTCCGCCCATCTGGAGAAGGCGCTCAAGAAGCAGGGCATGAATATCATGACCAGCGCCAAGATCGAGTCGATCAGCGCGGATGCAAAGGGCGTGAAGGCGACGATCACCGGCA
>CAZWZP010000116.1:2289-8914 GCA_964638925.1 uncultured Stakelama sp.
GGCGCTGATCAAGGACTGGTGGACGGAACTGGGCGTCGAGGTCGACGATCGCGGCTTCCTGAAGACCGATGGCGCGTGCCGCACCAATGTCGAGGGCCTCTACGCGATCGGCGACATCACCGCGCCGCCGTGGCTCGCGCACAAGGCGAGCCATGAGGGTGTGATCGCGGCCGAGGCGATTGCGGGCAAGCATCCGCACGCGATGGACCCGCGCAACATCCCCGGCTGCACCTATTGCCACCCACAGATCGCCAGCGTCGGGCTGACCGAGGCCAAGGCCAAGGAAGCGGGTTATGAGGTGAAGGTCGGCAACTTCCCCTTCATCGGCAACGGAAAGGCGATTGCGCTGGGCGAGCCCGACGGGTTCGTGAAGACGGTGTTCGACGCCAAGACCGGCGAGCTGCTCGGCGCGCACATGATCGGCGCGGAAGTGACCGAGATGATCCAGGGCTACACCATCGGCAAGACGCTGGAGACGACCGAGGCGGAACTGATGGAAACCGTCTTCCCGCACCCGACGATCAGCGAGTCGATGCATGAGAGCGTGCTCGCGGCGTACGGACGGGTGATCCACATCTAGGGTTCGGATTCAGCTGCGCTGAATAGCGGCCCCGGCCCACTCCCCCACCCGGCCACCCATCAGAATACACTGGAGTGGGTGGCCGGGTGGGGGAGTGGGCCGGGGCCGCAACTGTTTCAGCTGTGCTGAAACGAACGCTATCGCGTGCTGAGCGTCCACGCGCTCCGCACCTGCGCGCGGAACACCGGGGTGTAGCGGCGCAGTTCGTCGGACGCTGCCGCGTCGAAGCCCGGATGCGCGGACACCCGCTCGCGAATGCCATCGCCCGCAGCGCGCAGCAGCGTGCGTGCCTCGGGCGAGGCAGGCTGATCGCGCACCAGCGCTTCGGCGAGGCTCCAGTTGGCGAGGATGCGGTCGGGATGGGCGGCGTCGGGCCAGACGGCGGACAGGCGCCACGCACGCCGGAACAGCGTGATCGCTTCGGCCCGCTTGCCTTGGCCCATCAGGTTGCCGGCAAGGTTCGCGGCGCTGGTTGCCACCAACGGGTGGCTGTCCCCCAACGCCGCCTCCCGCAGCGCCAGCGCGCGGCGGAACAGCGCTTCAGCCTCGCCCGACTTGCCCTGACCGTGCAACACCACCGCGAGGTTGCCGATCGTGGCGGCAAGCGCGGGATGGGTCGGGCGGAAGGTCTTTTCCTGGATTTCCAGTGCTGCGCGCAGCACCGGTTCGGCCTCTGCCAGCCGGTTCTGGGCCTGAAGATTCGCCCCGAGATTGGCCAGCGCCAGCGCGCGGTCGGGATGGCCGGGCGGCAGGGCGGCCTCGCGCAACGCGAGCACGCGGCGATAGAATGGCTCTGCTTCGCCAGTGCGGTGCTGGTCGCTCAACACGGCGGCCAATCCTTCATAGGCCGATGCGATATCGCGGTGCCCGGATGGAAGCGCGCGTTCGCGGATGTCGAGCGCCCGCCGGTAGAGCGGCTCCGTTTCGGCAAAGCGTCCCAGCGCCCGCAATGTCGCGGCGAGGTTCGCCGCGCCGGTGGCGATGGCGGGATGGCCGGCGGGCAGGGTCGCTTCCTGCATCGCCAGTGCCTGACGATACAGCGTTGCCGCTTCGGCGTTGAGACCGCGCGCCTGAAGATTTCCCGCCAGATTGGCGGTGGCGACCGCGATCTCGGGATGGCCGGACGGCAGCGCGCCAGTGCGAATCGCGAGCGAGCGGCGCAACAGCGGTTCGGCCTCGGCAGTGCGCCCCTGCGCCTCCAAGCTCGCGGCGAGGTTGTTGAGGATCACTGCAACGGTTGGATGACTGGGGCCGGCCGCAGCCTCGGTCATCGCCAGTGCGCGCCGGTATAGCGGCTCGGCTTCGGCATGGCGTCCGACGTCCAGCAACGTCCCGGCGAGATTGCTCAGCGCGGCGGCGATCAGCGCATGTCCCGGTGGCAGAGCGGCTTCATAGAGCGCCAGCGCCGCGCGGTAGAGCGGTTCGGCTTCGTCGGATCGCCCCAGGTTGCTGAGCGCGAGCGCGAGGTTGTTGCGGGCGGTCGCGCGGTCGGGATGTCCGGCCGGGGTCGCAGCGTCCGCAACCGCGAGCGCGCGGCGGGCGTGCCGTTCGGATGCAGCGATGTCGCCAGCTCGCCCGGCAAGGGTCGAGGCGGCGTTCAGCAGATCAAGACAATGGTCCGGGGAGGGAAGGGGGGCAGCGGTGCAGCGATCGGCAGCGGCACCCGCTGCCTGGTTCGCAGCCGCATAGTCGCCGCGCTCGAACGCCGTGATGATGTCTGCGGCTATCGGCGCGCGCTGGGAAGCAAAGGGGGCAGGTGCGACAATGGCGGCGACCACCAGCGGAAGGAGCATCGACATTGAGCGATGCTAACCGAACGCAACGCCGCTTTCATCTGTCAGGATCTGGCCAGGTTCAATGATGCTTGATCTTTGCGCAGCGCGGGTCAAGCTGGCGGAAACCAAGGGGACTTCATGCACTATCCATTGTCCGCGCTCGCCGCGCTCGCGCTCGCCGTCGCCACTCCTGCCGCTGCCGAGACGGTGGTCGTCACTGCCGACCGGATGATTGACGTCGTCAAGGGGACGGTGGTCGAGCATCCCGCGATCTTCATCACCGACGGGCGGATCACCAGCATCGCGGATGCGCGCACCGTGCGCTGGGGCAGCGATGTGCGGCACATCAACCTGAGCGGCAAGACTGTGCTGCCCGGGCTGATCGACATGCATGTCCATCTCGACAGCAACCCGATTTATGGCGGTTATACCGGCTTGCAGTTCACCGACAGCTTCTGGGCGATCCAGGGGACGGCGAATGCACGGGCGATGCTGCGGGCGGGATTCACCACGATCCGCAACGTCGGGTCCGAAAATTATGCTGACGTTGGCTACAAGCAGGCGATCGAGGAAGGGCTGATCGCCGGGCCGAGGATCGTGCCGGGGGCGCACTCGCTGGGTGCAACTGGCGGGCATTGCGACAGCACCTATCTGCCCCCGTCCTTCAAGCAAAAGGGCGTTGCGGTCGGCGACGGGGCGCAGGAGCTGCGCCGGATCGTGCGCGAGCAGCGCAAATATGGCGCTGAGGTCATCAAGATCTGCGCCACTGGTGGCGTCTTTTCCCGCAATACCGAGCCGGGGCAGCAGCAGCTGTCGGAGGACGAGATGCGCGCCATTGCCGACGAGGCGCATCAATGGGGGCTGAAAGTCGCGGCGCACGCGCATGGCGCGGCGGGGATCAAGGCGGCGATCCGCGCGGGGATCGACACGATCGAACATGCCAGCCTGGTCGATGAGGAGGGGATCAGGTTGGCCGTCGCGCGCAAGCAGCCGGTGTGGTTCTCGATGGATATCTACAACACCGAATATACCCAGTCCGAGGGCAAGAAGAACGGCGTGCTGGAGGACAATCTGCGCAAGGACCGGGAGATCGCGCAGATCCAGCGCGACAATTTCCGCAAGGCCCATGCTGCCGGTGTGAAGATGGTGTTCGGCAGCGATGCCGGAGTGATGCCGCACGGGACTGCTGCCGGGCAGTTCAAATACATGGTCGAGTACGGCATGACTCCGATCGAGGCGATCCGTGCCGCAACCATCAATGCCGCAGAGGCGCTCGGCCGGAGCAAGGATGTCGGCGCGATCGAAGTGGGGCGCTATGGCGACCTGATTGCCGTTGAAGGCGATCCGCTGAAGGATGTGACCTTGCTGACCAAGGTCACCGATGTGATCAAGGGCGGCGCGCGGATCGCCGACTGAGGCAGCTCACGAAAAAGGGCGCGCTCCCTGCGGAACGCACCCTGTTTTCGGTTCCGCCACGGCAGACCTTAGTTCGAGCTCATCACCGATGCGACGGTGACCGGCTGCGCGGCGACCGGTGCTGGCTGGACCGGTTCGGCACGGAGCGGCGCGGCGGTGATCGCGCTCATATGTTTCAGGCGCCCGTCGATATGACCGCCATTTTCGATCGTGATGTTTTCATATTCGACGTCGCCAGTGATGCGCGCCGTGCGCTCGACGGTCAGCAGCTTGGCGCGGACCGTGCCCTCGATCGCGCCGGCGAGGCGTGCACTTTCCGCAGTGACGCTGCCGAAAATCTGGCTGTCGGCGCCCTGTGCCAGCGTGCCGCAATCGACATCGCCCTCCACCCGGCCCTCGATATGCAGCTCGCTGCTCGCCTTGATGCTGCCGGTGATCACGATGTCCGGCCCGATGACCGAGAACATGCCGCGCTTGGACGATCCGTTGCTGCTCTGCGCAGGCGGTGCGGGCGGCATGGCCGGACGGTCATCGCGCGAACGGTTACTGTTGAACATGTTTACTCCCCACTTCCCCGGAAACTGAGTCGCTGTTCAATATCATAGCGAAACCCGGGCCGCAGCACGGCTGGTCGCGGATTTCGTCCCGTTGGGGGATTATCATTTGCATTCGGGGCGATCAGCGGTTGCGCGGCGATCCAGGTCGCCGCGATCATGCACACAGCACCCGCTGCCACCATCGGCGCGCCGAGACCAAGATAGCCGGTGATCGCCGCGAACGACCCGATCTGGACCAGCCCCGCGAGCGCGTATGCAGAGCGGGTGCCGCGCGCGATGGCGAAGGCCAGGATCAGCATGTCGGCGAGCAGGAAATAACGCTCGTGCATCCGCGGGAGCAGCCCAGCGGTGAGCAAGACGGCGAGCGCTGCCATGCCGACAAGTCCGGCATTGTCGAATCGGACGATCTGCATCTTTGCGACAAACCATGCGGCGGCGCCCAGCGCGGCGGCTAGCGCAAGGGCAAACAGGCGCGGTGCGAACTCCGGCGCAGCCATTCCGGCGAGCGACCAGATGTTCGGCGCGTTACGGGCGATATCGGTGCTGAACGTCCCCGCCTGACGGAAATAGATGCTGGCGATGTCGGCGGGGGGCCAGCCGGCGAGCAGGGCAGGGGCCATCAGTGCGAGCAGCGCGGCGGGGGCCGCGAGCCACTGGACCAGCGGCACGCGGCGCTGGATCGCTAGGGCGAGGAAGAAGGGGGCGACGAGCGCTGCCTGTGCCTTGAACGCCACCGCGATGCCGCACCAGGCGAACATTGCGAGGTGCCGCCGCTCGACCGCCATCGCCACTGCCATCAGGCAGGCGGCAACATAGATCGCGTCGCACTGGCCCATTAGCAGTGCGTTGAAACTGACCGAAGGTAGGACGACTGCGAGGGCTGCCCAGTGCGCACGATGGGGTGCGCCGAGCGCGCCGAGCAGCCGGTGCATCGCGAGCGCCAGTGCTGTGGTGCCGGCGATCGACAGCAGCTTGATAACGCTCATCGGGTCGAGCCAGGCGGTGAGCGGGCTGACCAGCGCGAGCAGGTAGAGGTAGCTTGGCATATAGTTGGAGAAGGGACGGGCAAAGGCGTCGGCGATCCCGACCTCCCGGATCGTCTCCAGCCAAGGGATCAGATAGGCGGTCATGTCGGGGGTAAAGAATGGCCACAGCACCCACGCCTGCACCGCCGCGAAGAGCGCGACGAGCCATGGGGCAGGCGGCTTCAGGCCCGAACGGATGAAAGCGGACGGCATGGCGATGGCGGATAGCGCGATGCGTTGAAGATCGGGTTAAGTCCCTGCGCGATGGCGCGGTGGACAAGTGGCTGGCTACGATGCAGAAAACCGCCGTTCATGCTTGCCCGACTGTCCACTCACACACGACTCCGCATTGTCGCCCTTGCGCTGGCAGTGCTCGCGCTTGCGCTGATCGCGCTGGGCGGGCGATGCATGTTGCCGACGATGGTGAGCTGTTCTGCCTCGACCCTGTTCGGCGGACCGGAGCTGGATGTCCCCTACAAAAGTACGCGGCGCGAGGTGGTCGCGTTGATGCTGGAAATGGGGGAGGTGAAGGCTGGCGACACGGTGATCGACCTTGGCACCGGCGACGGGCGCATCCTGATTGCGGCTGCAACAGAGCGCGGCGCGAAGGGGCTGGGCGTCGATCTCGATCCGGTGCTGATCGACAAGGCGCGCGCGGCGGCCCGCAAGGCGGGCGTTGCGGACCAGGTGCGATTCGAGGCGGCGGACTTGTTTGAAACCGATTTGCACGCGGCCGATGTTGTCACCATGTATCTGTTGCCAGAGGTCAATCTGCGATTGCGTCCGCGCTTGTTCGAACAGCTAAAGCCGGGCACGCGGGTCGTCAGCCACGCCTTCGACATGGGCGACTGGCAGCCTGAGGCGAAGCGCCGTGCGGGCGGTTCGACCGTCTATATGTGGCGTATCCCGGAACGGCCCGCCCAAACCGCTCAAACACCCCGTTGACCGTGGGGAGGCGCGCGTATATAGGCCGCGCGCTCGCAGGGATTCCGTCCCGCGAGCTTTATTGAGCTGAACGTTGTTGGAGACGCCAGGGCCCGGAGGCCGCGCTAGGCCGCCAGGGTCCTTTCGTATTTTCCGGAATCATGGCTCCAGCAAAGTAACCATTGGAAGGTGAAGGGCTTCATGCCGACGATCAACCAGCTGGTCCGCAAGGGCCGCGTTTTGCAGAAGACCAAGTCGAAGGTCCCTGCAATGGAGCAGAACCCGCAGAAGCGCGGCGTTTGCACCCGTGTCTATACCACGACCCCGAAGAAGCCGAACTCGGCGCTT
>CAZWZP010000116.1:8924-9180 GCA_964638925.1 uncultured Stakelama sp.
CCGTCTGACCAACAGCCGCGAGGTCATCTCGTACATCCCCGGCGAGGGCCACAACCTCCAGGAGCACTCGGTGGTCCTGATCCGCGGCGGTCGTGTGCGCGATCTTCCCGGCGTCCGCTATCACGTTCTGCGCGGCGTGCTCGACACCCAGGGTGTCAAGGACCGCAAGCAGAGCCGTTCGAAGTACGGCGCGAAGCGTCCGAAGTAAGCCAAAGTAAGCCCCGGACAGGTTCCGGAACCGGCTGAAGTTTTAGAA
>CAZWZP010000117.1:0-9124 GCA_964638925.1 uncultured Stakelama sp.
CTTCGGCGACACCTCCCCCTGGCGGGGGAGGATGATTTTACAAGATCATGTCATCGCCGCTGCGCAGCGCGAGCACGCGACCGATCGTGTCGAACAGTGCGTCCATTGCCACCGGCTTGAACAGCACCTCGTCCGCGCCCGCCGCAAGGCAGCGTTCGCGCAGATCCACAGCGGTGTCTGCCGTGACGACAATGATCGGTAATTCGGCCTTGGCATCGCCGCGCGCGCGGATACGCTCGATCGCCTCGATCCCGTCCATGCCGGGCATCCGCAAATCGACCAGGATCACGTCATAATCCCCGGCCTCGATCATGTTGAGGCCTGCTTGGGCGTGCTCGGCTTCCGCCATCGTGGCACCGGCGACATGCAGCATGTCGCGCACCACGCGGCGGTTCATCGGATCGTCCTCGATGAAGAGGATGTTCATCGCGCAACCGTCTCGTAAGCGGCGGTAGTCCGGATCGGAGAATTCATAGCCGTGCTATCACCCTAAGCCGCTTGCGATACAAGCGTCGTGCGACGGGATGTCTCACAAATTTCGCTTCGCCCTGCCGTGAGTGCGGCCACCAGCGCGGGTCCTTTCACGGGCTTAACGATGATCAGATCGGCACCGGTGCCGCATAGCCGCTGCTCGGCATCCGCATCGGGCTTGCTCCACAGTGCGGCGGTACGCACGCCATCGGGCACTGAAGCGGCAAGTTCACACAATTTTTCAATGGGATCGGCGTCGTCCACCGCAAGTGTCGCCTGATCGGCCAGGATCAGCACCGGCCCAGCGTCACGTGCCAGCGCCACCGCCTCGTCGATCGACGCAGCGAACTTGACCGTCGCGAAATGCGGCGTGAGCAGCGTGCGCAACATGCCGCGAACGATCGGGTTGCGGTCGAGCACGACGATACCCTCCCCCTCTCCCGTGACCTCGACTGCCGAATCGGGAGCTTCGACCGCGCGCAGCGGCAGATCGACGGTGAAGGTCGATCCCTGCCCCACCACGCTTGCGACCGTCACGGTACCGTCGAGCGCGTGCGCCAGGTTGCGAACGATGGCGAGGCCAAGGCCGGTGCCGCCGAACTGGCGCGTGGTACCGGCATCGACCTGTTTGAAGGATTCGAACACCTCGTCGAACTTCTCGGTCGGGATGCCGATCCCGGTGTCACGGATCGCCAACTGCAAGCGGTCGCCGACCGCCGCGACCGTGACCGACAGCGCCCCCGTGTCGGTGAACTTCACGGCGTTCGACAACAGGTTGAAGATGATCTGGCGCAACCGCCCCGGATCAGTCTCGATCCAGCGCGGGGTGCCGTCATGAGTCAGGGTAAACGCAAGCCCCTTGGCGCGCGCCTGTTCCTCCCACATCCGCGTCACGTCGCGCAACGTGGTGTGAAGGTCGGTAGCCGTCAGCTCGACGGTCAGATTGCCGGTCTCCATCTTGGCGACGTCGAGGATATCGTCGACCAGCGCGCGCATCGTCATGCCCGCACCGTGGACGATATTGATGCGGTCGCGCGTTTCCGCCGGAACGCTCGAATCGCGCAGCATGATCTGCGTCATGCCGAGGATGCCGTTGAGCGGGGTACGGATCTCGTGGCTGGTGGTCGCGAGGAATTCGGTCTTGGCCTTCAGCGCCTTTTCGAGTGCAACATTGGTTTCTTCGAGGACCGCGTTCGCCTGACGCACCTGATTGCGGCTGCGGCGGATCGTGTACAGGCCGATGCTCAGCAGCGTGACGATGAGCAAGGACGCGCCGCCCAGCCCGATGAACAAGGTGCGTTGAAACGCCGCCTCGCGCCGCAATTCTTCCGCCTGCAGATTGGCGATGCGCAATTCCTGATTGGCATAGTCAAACCGCGCCGCCATCAGCGCGGTGCTGGTGGACGTGGCGAGCTCGGCCGCCTCATCGTTGAGGGCACGCAGCCGCTCGAGATGGACCAGCGCCAGTTCGTTCTGTTGCTGGGCGCGGTAGATTGAATAGGCCGTGAAATGCGCATCTCGCATCGTGAAGGTCGTAGTTGCGGTGTCGACACCGTCAAAAGCACGCTCGATCAGCACCCGGGCGCGTTCGAGTTTTCCCTGAAGCCGCGCGGATTCAGCAGCGACTGAAAGCAAGCGGCTCATGCCTTGATGCGTCGGGTCGCCCCGGATGATCCCGGTCGCCTCAGCCAGCACTGCATCGGCCTCGCCATAGCGTTTCTGATCCAGCAGTGATCGCGCGATATTGACCAGGATGTTGGGAATCAGGCTGGTGGAGTCCTCCGCCCGCGCTACGGCCAGTGCCTTGCGATATTCCGCTTCCGCCTGCCGAGGCTCTTCCAGCTGCAACAGCACATTGCCGCGATTGTTGAGGAGGAACATCTGAAGCCGGGGGTCGCCGGTGAACACCTCTGACGCCTGCTTATAGTATTTGTCTGCGCTGCGCAGATCCTGCGCTTTGTTGTAGAGCGTCGCGATCAGCTGGAGCGCGATCGACTGGCTGCGCTTCTCGCCGAGCTTGGCAAAAATATTGTGCGCCTCCTGCAACGAGGCGAGTGCTTCGGCGAAGCGCATTTGAGCTTCCTGGACCCCGCCCCGCGCGATCAGCAGGTCGCCGCGCAGCTTGGTCGGCGACTGGTCCATGCTGATGAGTCGCAGCGCGCGCGCAATGCGCGGCGCGGCGTCTGCGGGCCTCCGGACACGGATCAGCGCCTCGCTTTGCAACCACAAAGCCGTCGCCTCAGATGTAGCGCGCACATTTGCATCGGGGATCGCCGCCGCACGCTGCTGCGCCTGCTGAGCAAAGGCCAGCGCGGCCTGCGGATCGCCGACCATCGCGGTCTTGGCATTTTCGATCAAGCTATCGGTTGCGCGCTGCTGCGCGGCAGCGGGCGCAGCAAGTCCCAGTGCCAGCCAGCAGAGAAAGAGGGCTACAACCCTCCGCATCACCCGCTCTTGCGCCAGAAATTCTCGCTGCGGCCAAAACTCGGTCGCATCGTCGCGACCGACTTGAAGCCCTCTTCATCAAGGTAGCGGACAAAGGCGTCGAGCGCGATCGGGCGGCTGATCAGATAGCCCTGGACCATGTCGCAACCCATGACGCTCAGCAGCGCCAGCGCTGCCGGAGTCTCGACGCCCTCCGCAGTCACCTCCATCTCCAGCGCATGGGCCAGATCAATGGTCGAGCGGACGATCAGCGGGTCACGATTGCTGCTGGTCAGCTGCATCACGAACATCTTGTCGATCTTGAGCTCGGTCGCGGGCAGCTGCTTGAGATAGGCGAGCGAGGAGAGCCCCGCGCCATAATCGTCGATCGCCAGCGGGATGCCGATCGCGGCAAAGGTCTGAAGGTGGCGGATCGCGCTGTCGGGATCGCGGATGACTGCGGTTTCGGTGATCTCGAAGCCGATCTTCGCGCCCGAATCCTGGATGATCCGACATGCCTCGGCAACGAACCCGTCGTCCGCCAGCAACACACCCGAAATGTTGATGAACACCGGCATGTCATGGCCATGCGCGATCATCACCTGCTGATCCGCGATCACCTGACGCAGCGTCCACAATGTCAGGCCGACAATCTCGCCGCCATCCTCCGCCGCACTGATGAACTCGCCCGGAAGGATCAGCCCGCGCACCGGATGGTGCCAGCGCACCAGCGCCTCGGCACCCGTCACCATTTCGCGGCGAACATTCACCTTAGGCTGATATTGCAGAAACAATTGACCGGCGGCGATGGCGCGCGGCAGTTCGCGCACCAGCGCGGCACCGTCGAACGCAGCGTGGCTTTGTGACAGGTCGATCGAGACGACACCGGTGTCGGTGCGCGCTTGCTCCAACGCCGCCTCGGCCCCCTCGGTCAGCCGCACTTCGTCATCGTCACCAAAGGGTGCAACCGCGATGCCCCAGACCAGCTGGATCAGATGGCGTTCGCCGTCGAGATCGACCGAGCGCGCAAAGCTCTGGGCCAGCCGCTCGACCAGCGCCCGCGCAAGCGCTGGGCTTTCCGCCTCATAACCCAGTTCGATCAGCGCGCGACCCGCCGTCACGCCGCGCACGCCCGGTTCCAACTCGACCATGCGATCGGCAAGGTCGTGGATCAACGTGTCGGAACGCGGCCGTCCGAGGTGGCGGCGCAAGGACTGGAAATTGGCAATCTCGCACAGCGCAAGCACGCGCCAGCGGGTGCAGGCAGGACCGCCCGCGCCGCGCGCTGGCACGATCCCGGCCTCATCGCCGATCGAGCCCCCCGGAACCTCGGCGCCATCGTTCATGGCGATACGCCCCGCCCCTGGGGGCGAACCGCGAAAACCGGCGGGGTCGAAACGGTCAGACATGCTGTCGGGCGTAACAGCCAGTGCTGAAGGAACCTTTAAGGACGCCGGCCGGGGCGTTTGGGCGCAGCTACGTAATTTTACAATGCATCGCTAACAATTGATTCATCATGAATTTTCAGATAACCATAATGGGTGCGCCAACGTGTGCACGATGGGAGAAATAACATGTTTGCACTCTTTTTCCGGGACACCGGCGGCGAAGATCTCCGCCCCTGGTAACCCTATTACGGCCCGGGCTGGCGGCGTGATGGATGGTCCCTCACCCTCGACCCGCCCGGGCTGATCTCCTCAAGAGCGTCCGCCATCCATCTGGATTGCGGCCTTTATTTTTTCGCATCCATTTCCGATCCGAAACTTTGCGCTGGCGCTCGTCATAGCGCCTGGCGGTGCCCCGTTGCGCGCATCGTCGTCACTTGACTCCGCAGCATCCTCCACGACTCTCGAATCACACGAATCGTCACGACTCGTGGAGTCAGCGCGAGTCGCGCTTTGACGCGCGAGTCGGAACACGGTAAATGAACCCCTTCGCAAGGGGGTTTCATGGCGGGCGATGTCTGGTTTTTGATCGCGATGAGCGCCAGCTTTGCCGCCTATGGCGCGTATCTGCTGGGCCTGCGCCGCGCGACCGTCCGCCCCAACCGCGCCTCCTGGCTGATCTGGAGCGCGTCCGCCGCCGCCGAAGCGCTGACCTATGCTGCGGTCAACCCCGGGTCGCCGCAAGGCTGGGTGTTCATCCTCTCCGCCGTCTGCTGTTTGGTGGTCACCGCTGCGCTGTGGCGGGGATCGAATTGGGCGCCGCCGACGACGATCGAAGCCTTTTGCATGGCGGCGTGCCTCAGCGCATTGCTGATCTGGGTGGCGTTTCGCGAGGCCTATTGGGCGCATATGCTGGTGGTCGCGGCAGTGCCGGTCAGCTTCTGGCCAACCTGGGTCAGCGTGTCGAAGGACCGCAGCGCCGAACGCTCGCCTGCCTGGGGGCTGTGGACCGTCGGCGATCTCGCCACCCTGCTGGTTGCGGTGCGCGCGGGCGGGTCGGGGCCGGATGAGTTCGCCTATATCTTCGTCGAGCTTGCCTGCCATGCCAGCATCTGGTTCATGATCGGCCTTGCCACGATCAACCCGCTGCGCTCGTTCGGCTGGGCGCGCGGCGGGCTGGTGGTACTCGACCGCTATCGCCATCCGCGCAACCTGTTCGAGGTCGGCGACAACCATCTGGGCAAGGCGGTCTATTCCACCTGTCGCTTTGCCGAGGGGGCGGAGCTGATGCGCTTCACCGGGCGGCGGTTTCATGTCGACGATATCCCCAGCCTGATGCGCGGGAGCGACGACCGCTTCGTGCAGGTGACGCCCGATCATTATATGGGGCCGTCGGGGCAGCTAGACGATCTGGTCAACCATAGTTGTGACCCCAATGCCGGGCTGCGCTTCACCGACGATGGCGTGATCCTGGTCGCGCTGCGCGATATCGTGTCGGGCGAGGAGATCAGCTGGGATTATTCGACGACGCTGGCGCAGTCCAACTGGCACATGATCTGTCAGTGTCGCGCGCCGGAATGCCGCCGCGTGATCGGCAATTTCGACACGCTGGGCCCCGAGCGGCAGGAGTTTTTCCGCGCCCGCAACCTTGTCGCGCCCTATCTGCGGCGCAAGGATGCGGTGATGCCGGTGCGGCGGGCGAGTTAGCTTCTACTGTGCCGGCGGCAGCGGCTCGCGCAGCGGTTTGCGCGGGCCGCTCAGTTCGCGCTCGATATCGGCGGCGATGGCGAGCGAGTCCGCGTCGCCGCGCGCCTTGAGCAGGTCGCGCCGCACCTCCATCCGCGCGCGTCGCATCTCCGGCGGCAGTGCGGCGATGGCGATGTATTCGCGCACCGCTTTGAGCCAGCGCGAGTCTGGCAGTGCCGTATCCTCCGCCGTGCGGGCAAAGGGGTGGGACATGACGCGATAGCTGTCACCCTCGCGCTTCAGGAACAGCACGACCCATGTATCGGGATCGAAGGTGGATCGCGTACAGCCGCCAGCATAAGCTTCGGGATTGGCCCGAACGAGTTCGTCAGGGTCGCTGGGCGTCGCGGGATGCGCCTTGGTGGCCAGCATTCCGACGGCCCAGGCTATGATCCGATCAAGGCAGTAACCCCAGCCGGGTGGTTCCTTCAGAGTAACGACCGATTTGAAGGCCAACTGGGGTTCGCCGTCTTTGCTCTCCTTTGGATCCCATGCCTGTGCAACGACAATGGCATCGGCCTGCTCGACTAGCTCCAATGTTGTCGGAACGCGGTAGCCGGGCGCGACGCTGCACGCATGAGCGGCGGGGGCAGCGGCGAGAAGTGCAAAGGCAAAGAGAATGCTGCGCATCGGGCGACCCTGCCCCCAAATACTAAGCTACGCTAGAGACGAAACCAGTCGCGACCCTCAGGCCGCGACGTCCTCCCGCACCAGATCCGATGCGGCGAGTTCCAGCACTGCGCTCGCCCCCCTGCCCTTACCCTCGCTCAGCAGCGTCAGGCTGCCGCCCATCGCGACCATCGAATTGGCGCACCAGTGCAGGCCAAGCCCACCCGATTTGTGCGCGCGGGTCGAAAAGCCGCGCTGGAACAATTGCGGCGCGGCGGCGGGGTCAAAGCCCTCGCCATCGTCGGTGATGCGGATCTCGACGCGGTCGCCCGTTTCGCGGATCGACACGGCGATGCTGCCCCCTTCGCGCCCAGTCGCGGCGATTGCCTCGGCGGCGTTGGAGAAGAGGTTGCCGATCACCTGGCTGAGCAGCACGCGGTTGGCGAGCACCCAGTGCGGTTTCGACGGGAAGTGGAAGGCGATCGAGCTCGCCCCCGAATAGCGCGCGATCGTCGCATTGCGCGCGACCACATCGGTGACGTCGCAGGTGTCGAGCGGCGGGCGCTCATGCGCCTGTTCCTGCTGCCGTCCGATGATTTCGAGGACATTGTGCAGCGCGTCGCGGCCGATACCGAGCTGTTCCTTGCGCGCGTCGCGTGCCTGCGCCTCGCTGGAGAGCGCGGCAGCGACGAAGGCGACGAGTTTCTGGCGGCGCGCGGGCGGGATGCTGTCGTCCGCGAGTTCGGACAGCGCGCGGTCGAGCAACGCGCGGTCGGTGGCGGGCGCTTCGCCCAGCCCTTGGCTCAGCACCGTGCTGATCGGGTTGAGCGCGTTGCGGACATTGTGCATGACCGCGACCGCGCTTTCCGACTGGCCGAGCTTGAACGACTGCGCCTCGACCTGTTCGCGCAGATCCTTGAGCTGGCTCAGCATCGCGTTGAAGCTGTCGACCAGGCTGCCAATCTCGTCGCGACGCGGGGTTTCGGCGAGCGGGACCAGATTGCCCGACCCGCGCACCACGCCCATATGCTGCTCGACCCGGTTGAGCGGGCGCAGCACCAGTCGGCCGATCATCACACTGAGCACCGCCATCACCAGCAGCATCAGCGCGGTGGTGCCGACCACGGCGAGCTGGAGCATGTTGCGGCCCAGCCCGGAGAGATCGCGCGGCACGTTAAAGGTCGCGCTTGCGACCGGTACCCCGCCCTCGCCGGGTACCGGGACTGCCACCGCGATCTCGCGGCCGCTGGTATCGATGCGCGGTTCGGTGACCGGCGACTGCAGCGCGATTCCGGCGCGCAGTTGGAGCAGATTGCCGAGCCGTTGGGAGGTAATCATGCGCGCCATCACGACATGGCCGCGCGGATCGCCGGTGCCGTCGGTACGCCGCACCTGCGCCACGCCGATCGCGGCGATCCGGTTGCCCAGCCGCGCGTAGAAGCTGGCGCTGTTATCCGTTGCCAGCGCACGGTCGAAGTCGATCCGACGGATCTCGGCGAGCAGCTGTGCGCGCATCTCCGGCACGTCCTTACCGCTTTCAAGGTCAAGCCAGCGCGCGATCACCACTTCGCCGCCGGGGCGGACATAGGCCATGCCGTTGACGCCCAGATTGACCATCGCGGAGGTGGCGAAGCTGTCCTCTTCAAACGCGCGATTGGGCGCACCCATATAGGCGTAGCTCTCGTTCCAGTCGCCATAGTCGCGCACCGAGGCCTCGACCTTCGAGGCATATTCGGTCAGCGCGGCGCGGGTCCGCTCGACATGGCCGTCGATCGCCTGCGCCTCCAGCTTGTCGAAGCTGGGGGTGATGACCAGCGCGAGCAGCAGCGTGATGCTGGCCGCGCCGAGCAGCGCGACCCCGGTCAGGATCGCGACAAGCTTGGCACCCAGCGAGCGCGGGATGCGGGATCGGATGCGGTGCAACATGGTGTGTGGCGGCGTCACCCGTGGGTGCCGGTGGCCGGCGCCGGAGGAGCCTCCTCGTCGCCCATGAAGCGTTCATGCGCCGCCAGGATCGCGACATCGGCCTCCAGCGGGCGGGCGAGATAATAGCCCTGGACATGGCTGCACCCGGCGACGCGCAGCGCGGCGAGATGCGCTTCGGTCTCGACCCCCTCGGCCACCACTTCGAGCCCGAGCGCGCGGCCGAGATGGATGATCGAGTGGACAATCGCGGCGCTCTCGCGCTCGCGACCCATGCCGTCGATGAAGCTGCGGTCGATCTTCAGGCAATCGAGCGCGAATTTGCGGATATTGTAGAGCGAGGAATAGCCGGTCCCGAAATCGTCGAGCGCGATGCGGAAGCCCATCTGGCGCAGGCGGTAGAGCGTATCGGCGGCGCGCTCGGCATTGTCGAAGATCGCGGTTTCGGTGATTTCGATCTGTACGCGGTTCGGCGCGATCCCCGCGCGCTGCACGCGCTCGACCACATGGCCGACGAAATTCTGGCGGCGGAACTGGCGCGGCGAGACATTGACCGAGACATATTG
>CAZWZP010000118.1:0-9090 GCA_964638925.1 uncultured Stakelama sp.
GGCCGGCATCTGCTCGGCCTCATCAACAACATCCTCGACCTGTCGAAGATCGAGGCCGGCCGGTTCGAGGTCGAATGCATTCCGGTGCCGCTGTTCGACCTGTTCGTGAGCAACCGCGCGACGTTGGGCAATGCCGGGCGCGCGGGGGGCGTGGGGCGGGTCGCCAAGCGGGCGTGGCATTGGTTCCAGCGCAATTCGCGCAAGGGTTCGCGGCGCAACATCGCCTATCATTACGATCTGGGGAATGATTTCTACGCGCCATGGCTCGACGCGGGCATGACCTATTCGAGCGCGCTGTTCGCGTCGGGCGTGGCGTCGCTGGCGCAGGGGCAGGCGGCGAAGCTGGCGGCGGTGCTGGAGCGGACCGGGACGGTGCCGGGCGACCGCATCCTTGAGATCGGGTGCGGCTGGGGGTCGTTCGCCGAGCTCGCCGCGCGCGGGGGGCGGCAGGTGCATGGCATTACCCTGTCTGCGGAGCAGAAGGCCTATGTCGAGGCGCGGATGGCGCGGGCGGAGCTGGAGGGCGTCACCGTTGGGCTGACCGATTATCGCGACGTTACCGGCGCGTTCGATGCGGTGGCGAGCATCGAGATGGTCGAGGCGGTGGGGCAGGACTATTGGCCCGCCTATCTGGCGACGATTGCGCGGGTGCTGAAACCGGGCGGGCGCGCGGCGATCCAGTATATCGCGATCGATGACGCGATCTTTGACGCCTATGCGCGCAACGTCGATTTCATTCAGGCCTATGTGTTTCCCGGTGGAATGCTGCTCTCTGAGAGCAGGTTCCGCGCGATTGCGCAGACGCATGGGCTGCGCTGGACCGACTGCCACCGCTTTGGCGCGGATTATGCCGAGACGCTGAAGCTGTGGCGCGCGGCATTCGACGCGGCGGTGGCGGAGCGGCGGCTGCCCGCCGAATTTGATTCCCATTTCATCGATCTGTGGCGCTATTACCTGATGTATTGCGAAGGCGGGTTTCGCGGCGGGGGCATCCATGTCGCGCAGGTCACGCTGATAAAAGATTAGGGAGAGCGATGATGCGGGCATGGGGAGTCGCGCTGGGCGCGCTGGCATTGGCGAGTTGCGCAGCAGGAGCAGGGACGCCCCCGCCCGGGGTTCAGGCCGCTGCGCCGCAGGATGTGGCGAAGCTGCGTCAGGTCGGTGCCGCCGTGCTGTTCTGGTCGCGGGAAGAGCGGTTCAAGAACTTCCCGGCGATGGAGAAGATCTTCCCCGGCACCACCGCCAAGGCCGCACGCAAGGTCCGCGCGCTGCCCAAGGGGACACCGCTGCCGATTGCCGAGGCGGATGTGTCCGCGTTCATGGCCGCCCAGAATATGACCGGGCTGCTGGTGCTGCAGGACGGAGAGGTGCGGCTGGAGCGTTACGCGCGCGGCTACGGGCCGGAGGGGCGCTGGACCAGCTTTTCGGTCGCCAAGTCGGTGACGTCGACCCTGGTCGGGGCGGCGATCAAGGACGGCTATATCAAGTCGATCGACGATCCCGTGACGCGCTACATCCCCGATCTGGCCGGCGCTGGCTATGACGGCGTGACGATCCGCCAGCTGCTGACGATGACGTCGGGGGTGAAGTGGAACGAGGATTACACCAACCCCAATAGCGACGTGGCGCGGATGTTCGCCGAGGCGGTGCCGGCTGGGCAGGACCCGACCGTCTTCTACATGCGCAAGCTGCCGCGCGAGAGCGAACCGGGGGGCAAGTTCGTCTACAAGACCGGCGAGACCAATCTGATCGGCGTGCTGGTGCGGCGCGCGACGGGCAAGTCGCTGTCGGCCTATCTCGAAGAGAAGATCTGGAAGCCCTACGGCATGGAGCGCGATGCGTTCTGGATGACCGATCAGACCGGGGCGGAAGTGTCGGGATGCTGCCTGTCGGTATCGCTGCGCGACTATGGGCGGATCGGGCAGATGGCGCTGGAGGGCGGCAAGGGCATCGTGCCCGCCGGCTGGTTCGCCGACGCGACCAAGGCGCAGGTGAGCTTTCCCGGTGGCGGCTATGGCTATCAATGGTGGGTGCCGGCGGACGGCATCTTCGCGGCGCAGGGCATTTTCGGCCAGTCGATCATCGTCGATCCGGCGAACAAGCTGGTGATGGTGACGAGCGCCGCGTGGCCGCGTGCGAGCGACCGCGATTTGTCGGAGGCGCGGATGGCGTTCGCGATGAAGGTTCAGGCGGCGGCGAAGGAGTAGGTTTACCTCCGTTCGCCCTGAGCTTGTCGAAGGGCAGCATCCACAGCTGTCGGGAGCGGCCCTTCGACAAGCTCAGGGCAAACGGAAGCTTGGTATCTACCGCCCCCACAACAAGCTCGGGGCAAACGGCTGTGGGTACTACCCCCGCAGCCGCTCGATCGCCTGTGCGAGCGCGACGTAGAGCTTGCCCATGTCCGAGGACAGCAATGTCACACCCAGCGGCGCGCCGTCGCGCAGCGCGAGGACCTGCCGCAGCATCGCTTCGAAATCATGGATGTAGCGGTTGACCTGCTCGCGGAAGTCGGGGTCGCCTTCGTAGAGCGACGACACTTCGCGCGCCTGACCGCTGTCGAGCAGGCGGACGGCGCGGCGGGTGAAGACGCCGCGGTCGCCCTTGAGATACGCCGCCCAGGCGCTGTCCGACACTTCGTGCGCGAACGCCTTGGAGATGTCGATCGACGCGGAGTTGAGTGCTTCGACCAGCAAGGACACGCGGCGCGCGAAATTGTCGCGGTCGGCATTTTCGCGCTCGGTGCGGGCTTCGTCGATCCGTGCCTCGACCTGTGCCGAGGCGTCGTTGATCGACAGCATCTGCTGCGCGAGGCGCTCGCTGGCGCGGGCGGCGGCGTTGACCGCGCCCTGGGTCACCTCGCCCAGTTCGATCAGCTGGGTGCGCACGCTGGCGTCGAGCGCGCGGCGCAGCGCGGCGGAACCGGCCTCCTCAAGCTGGCGCGTGGCTTCGGGGACGAGGCTCGCGAGCGCGACGCGCGCTTGATCGGACGCGGCGTTGGCAGTCTCGCGAATGCGGAGCAGCGCATCGACCAGCTCGGGCGCGGCCTCTTCGGCGAAGCGCCGGGCATTGGCGATCGCGCGGTCGACGACGTCCTCCAGCTGCGCGGTCTTGGCCTGGCCGTCCTCAAGCGATTCGAGCAGCGCCGCTTGGGTCTTGGCGAGCATGTCGCGCTGGGTGCGGACGACGTCGGCGATCGCCTCGATCGCGTCGTGGGTGCTTTCGGCAGCGGTGACGAGCGCGAGCAGTTCGGGCTTGGACGCAGCGATCACGCCGCGCGTCGCGCCGATCCGCTGCTCCAGCCGCACCAGCGCCTCGGGCATCGTCTCATCCATCTCGCGCGCCGATGCGTCGAGCGCGGTGAGCAGGTCTTCGGCAGTGGCGATCACGCGGCGCGCGGTGTCGTCGCCCTCGCGCAGCGTTTCGGTCATGGCGCTGGCCGAACTGTCGAGCGCGCTGATCGACGCGGCGAGCGCCTGAGTGCGCTCCATGCCGTTGCTGTGAAGCGATGCGAGCTGACCATCGGCCTGGGCGATGCCGCCGGTGACCGAGGCGAGCAGGATATCGACCCGCGTCTGCTCCTCGCCCAGCCGGTCGGCGATCCGCCCGATCGTCTCTTCGACCTCGCCAATCCGCGTGCCGACGGTGTCGATGCTGTCGCGCCCGGCCTTGTCGAGCGACGCCTGATTGGCGGCGAGCATCGCGAGCATTGCTTCGCCCTGCGCCGCGATGCCCTTGCGCGCCTCATCCACTGCAGCGGCGGCGCGGTCGAGCATGGCGTCCACCGTCTCCGACATGCTGGCGGCGACGCCCTCGAGCCGGGTGCCGGCGCTCTCGCTGGTCGCCTCCATTCGGGCGATATGCGCGGCGAGGCGCTGGGCAGCGCCGCCGGCGATGCTGTCTGCTTCGCGCCCGCGTTCGCCGAGCGCGACGAGCTGAGCATCGAGCGCGGAGGCGTGTTCGCTGGCCTTCATCCCCGCCGCATCGAGCGTCGCGGCCATGCCGGTCATTTCCTCATGCGCCCGGGGCAGCGAGGACAGGACGATGCCGACGCTGCGTTCGGCGGTGGCGCTGCTGTCGACCAGTTTCTGCGCGCTGTCGGACACAGCGCGCGCTTCGGCGGCCATGCCGTTGGAGATGGCCTGAAGCCGTTCGGCGGCGCGGTCGCCCATTGCCATCAGCGCAGTGGTCTGTTCGGCGAGTTCGGCACGGTTCGCCTCGATCTTGCGCGACAGGGTGGCGACGACGCGTTCCAGGCTTGCGGCTTCGGCACGCATTGCACGTGCGGTATTACTGAAGCGGCGCGCCTCTGCCGCGCTGTTGCGCTGGGCGAGCAGCCAGAGGATGCCGATCAGCGCTGGCGGGACGCACAAAGCGGCGATCAACTGGATGAGTTCGGCAGGCGGGGGCGGGGCGGCGAACACCGGCTGAAGCAGCCAGCCCGCGACGCCGATCCAGGCGAGCACCAGCCCGAAGGCGAGTGTCGCGGCGAGCCACGGGCTACGCAGCCGCGGTGGTTCCGCGTTGGCGTCTGGCTCTGCTTCAGGCTCCTCCACAAGAAGCTCGACGACCGCTTCGTCCAGAAGAAGCGCGTCATCCTCGGCGTCAATCGGACGCGGCCCGATCTTGTTCGTTCCCCCGTTCATTGTCCCGGTTTAGCACAATCGCCCCATCGCCGCCTAGCATTGTGAAACCACTCATTAAGCACGGTGAATCTAGGGTCGGGCATGGCGTATGATCCCGGTGCAATTGATGCGACTCTGGCGGCGGCGGTGGGCGATGAGCCCGGGCTGATCGCGGAGCTTCGCGGGGCGTTCCTCGAAAGCGCGAAGCGCGCGCTGGATGGGCTGGCCAAGGCTGACGATCCGGAGGGCTGGCGCGGTGCCGCGCTGCGCCTCAAGGGGCTGGCGGCGAGCTTTGGCGCGATCCGGCTGATGGCGCTGGCGCAGGATGCGGCAGATGCCCCCGCAGGCGACCGCGCGGTGCTGCGCAAGATCGAGCGCGCGGTGGAACGGCTTTAACGCATCACTCCAGTACTGTCGAAGCGCTTCTGCACTTCCATCATCGGCACGGGACGTTAGGCTTGCCGCCATGTCCATGTTGATCTTTGCCCCGATGCTGCTGCTCGCCGGTCAGGCGCAGCTGCCCCCCGCACCCGATGCCGCCACGCTAAAGCGCGTCAACAAGGTGTTGTCCCGCGCGCCTGTGATCGACGGGCATAATGACCTCCCCTGGGAATTGCGGTCGTCGCATGATGCACGGGTCGAGGCGGTCGAACTGAATGCCGATACGGCCGCGCTCGACGATCCGCTTCAGACCGATATTCCGCGGCTGCGCAAGGGCAAGGTCGGCGGACAATTCTGGTCGGTCTATATCCCGGCGAGCATGACCGGGCCAAAGGCGGTGGAGGCGACGATCGAGCAGATCGACATCGTCCGCCGCATCGTCAATCGCTATCCTGAAACCTTCGCCATGGCCCGCACCGCCGCCGACGTGCGGCGGATTGCGCGGCAGGGCAAGGTCGCCTCGTTGATCGGGGTCGAGGGCGGACACCAGATTCATGGACGATTGTCGGTACTGCGCCAGTTTCACGAGCTGGGCGTCGGATATATGACGCTGACCCATGGCAAGAGCCTGAGCTGGGCGGATTCATCGACCGATGCGCCGCGTGCCAACGGCCTGTCGCCATTCGGGCGGCAGGTGATTGCGGAGATGAACCGGCTGGGGATGCTGGTCGATGTCAGCCACGTCTCCGACGCGACGATGGCGGCGGTTTTCGAGGTGTCGAAGGCGCCAGTGATCGCATCGCACTCCTCGGCGCGTGCAGTGACTGACCGGCCGCGCAACGTTCCCGACGACCTGCTGCGCGGGATCGCGAAGAATGGCGGGGTGGTGATGATCGCCTTCTACCCTGGCTTCCTGTCCAATGCTTGGAGCGAATGGGACCGCAAGCGCACAGCGTATGCGAAGGAACAGGGCGTCCCCGCGAACCGCTATGGCGGCCAGACGCCGACGGTGCTGGCGGAGTGGGAGAAAACCAATCCCGAGCCCTTGGTGAGTGTCGCGGATGTCGCCGATCATGTTGAGCATGTCGCGAACATCGCGGGGCGCGACCATGTCGGCCTTGGCGGCGATTATGACGGGATCAGCGGAACGGGGCCGGTGCAGATGAAGGGCGTCGATAGCTATCCGCTGCTGTTCGCCGAACTGGCGCGGCGCGGATGGAGCGACGCGGATCTAGCCAAGCTGGCGCAGGGCAATGTGCTACGGGTGATGGAGCGCGCCGAGGCGGTGGCGAAGGCGATGCGGGGCCAGCCGCCAATCGACGCGACCGCACCCGCCGAATAGGCGTCGCAGGGGCCGGCGTTCATTTGGGGTCGACGGGTACTGTCGCCCATGGAAACGGGCATGAAAAAAGGGCGTCCCCGCAGGGACGCCCTTTCGATTCGACCGGACCGGTTAGGTCCAGGAAGAACGATCCGGATTAGCCGGCGACGTTGTCGGCCGCTGCTTCCAGGTTGTCAGCAGCGTTCTCAGCCGCGTCCTCGACAACTTCGTTGGTCGCGTTGTCGGCAACCATTTCCATGTTGTCGGCGTCGGCTTCGAGGCCGGCAGCGACGTTCTCGGCGGTGTTGTTCGCGGTCGGCGCGGTCTCGCAGGCTGCGAGCGACATCAGGCCGGTCGCGGCAGCGACGATGAGGATCTTCTTCATTCGTTTGCTCCCAAGCAAAGCTATTTCGGTTCGCCCCGGCCCGATTGCCGTGCGAGTTAGTCGGAATAGCGCCCGTTACGCGTCCGTCAATGGAAATTCATCTGACAGCAAGGTTTGCCGCGCGCTGAAATGGTGCAGCGCATCACTTGACCGGGCCGATTTCCTCGGGCGCGTTGGCTACCACGGCGAGCATTGCGGTCCATGCCGCAACATTTTGGCGCAATTGTGCCGGATCGACCTTGTCGAGCGTGTCGTCAGGCGTGTGGTGGAGGTCGAAATAGCGGCTGCCATCCTGTTGCAGGTCGATTCCGGCGACACCAGAGGCGATCAGCGCGGCAATGTCCGCTCCTCCGCCCGCAGGCGCGCGCCCCCGGCCAATACCCAGCGGCGCGAGCGCGGCGGCAACGCGATCGCCCACCGCCTTTGCGCTATCAGGCAGCTTGAAATCGACCCGCCAGATTCGATCCGCCCCGAAGTCCGACTCGGCAGCAAGTGCGTGGGTCTCCCCCTTATGCGCCTCGAAATAGGCCCTGCCGCCAAACACGCCGACTTCCTCCGCGCCGGCCCACAGGATGCGGATCGTGCGGCGCGGCGTGCCCGCGTCCATGATCCGTTTCGCCGCCGCAGCGACAATCCCGCAACCGGTCGCGTCGTCGAATGCGCCGGTGCCGAGATCCCAGCTGTCGAGGTGACAGGCGACCACGACCATGCCCGCGGCGGGATCGCTGCCCGGCACCTCAGCGATGACGTTACCCGATTCGGTGGTGCCGATCTGGCGCGGCGTGAGGGTCAGCTTGACCTTTACCGGCTGACCCCGCTTGAGGATGCGTTCCAGCTGCTCGGCATCGGGCAGCGACAAAGCGGCGGCGGGAATCGGGGTTACGCCATCGGCGAAATTGGTCACGCCGGTATGCGGATTGCGGTGATAGTCGGTGCCGATCGAGCGGATCAGGATTGCCGCCGCGCCCTTGCGTGCTGCGACGGTCGGCCCGCTGCGCCGGGCGGCGCCGAACGCGCCATATTGCGACCCGTCCTGCGTGCGCGTCATCGCATGGCTGACAAAGGCAATCTTGCCCTTCAGGCTGCCTTCGGGTGCGGCGTTGAGCGCGGCGAGGTCGGGGAAATAGACGATTTCGGCTTCAAGCCCCTTAGCGGCGGTCGCGCCCGAATTGCCGAGTGCGGTCAGGTGCAGCGGCTGGGGGAAGGGGGCGAGTACCTCCAGCGTCTCCACGCCGCGCACCCAGGTTTTCATCTCGAACGGTTCGTTGCGGACATTCTTGAAGCCGAGCGCGGTCAGCTTTTTGAGTGACCAGGCACGGGCGCGTGCCTCCGCCTCGGTCCCGGCAAGGCGGGGGCCGACTTCGGTGGTCAGGCCTTCGGTGATCTCATAGGCCAGATCGTCCTTCAGCGCCGCGTCGCGCAGCGCGGCGGGGTCCATGCCTTGCGCGAAGGCGGTGGCGGGGAGCGCGAACAGGGCGGTCGCGGCGGCGAGGCAGGTGAAGCGATGTGTCATGCCCGCCGTCCTAGAGTTGCGAAACGCATTCGTCACGGGGCTGAAATCGCTCGCGAAGTTCGATTTTGCGGCTAGACAACGGGGATGGACGCGCAGGAGGACATGATCGACCGGATCGTCGCATTCGTGCGTGCCATCGGCATTCCGGTGACCGAGGGCGCGGTCGCGGGCGATTCGTTCCTGCCCGCCGTCACCGTCACGCGGGGCGGTGTGGTGGTGGATCGCGCGCGATTGTTATGGCCGGGCGATATCCTGCACGAGGCCGGGCATCTGGCGGTGCTGGAGCCCGTAGCCCGGAGCGGTGAGGTGCCCGATGACAGCGGACTCGAGCTGGCGGCGATGGCCTGGTCCTATGCTGCGGCGATCGCACTCAGGATTGATCCTGCAATCGTGTTCCACGAAGGAGGCTATAAGGGTGGCGGTCCGGGGCTGGCGCAGAATTATGCGATGGGCCTTTATATTGGCCTGTCCGAGCTGGTCGCGGCAGGTATGGCCTACAGCCCGCTGACCGCGCCAGAGGGAGAACCGGCCTATCCCGAGATGGTCCGCTGGCTGCGCTGATTGCGTTGGCGGCGTGCCGTCGCTACATCGCGCGTCAATCCCAGACCCGTTCGTTCGAATTTTCGGAGACCATAAGTGGCCGCCCAATACGCATTTGTCATGAAGGACATGACCAAGTCCTTCCCCGGCGCGCAAAAGCCGGTGCTGAGCAACATCAACCTGCAATTCTATCAGGGCGCAAAGATCGGCATCGTCGGCCCGAACGGCGCGGGCAAGTCGACCCTGATCAAGATCATGGCCGGCATCGACAAGGATTTCACCGGCGAGGCGTGGCCGGGTGAGAACATCACCGTCGGCTATCTGGAGC
>CAZWZP010000119.1:0-7263 GCA_964638925.1 uncultured Stakelama sp.
TTGCGGGAGGGGCTGGGGGAGGGCGTGTCAGCCCCCTCCCGAACAGGCCCTCCCCCGACCCCTCCTGCAAGCGGGAGGGGGGAATTTATGGAGAAATCAAATGACCAAGGTTCTGGTGCTTTATTACTCGTCCTACGGCCATATCGAGGCCATGGCCGAAGCGGTTGCCGAAGGCGCACGCTCGGCTGGTGCGACCGTCGATATCCGCCGCGTTCCCGAAACCGCGCCCGAGGCGGTGGTCAAGGCCGCCGGTTTCAAGGATCCGATCCTCGTCTCCTCGACCGACGGCGTGGAGACCAAGCTCAAGATCGCGATCGAAGCGGGGCTGCATTCGACGGCCCGGACCCGCTCAAGGAGTATGACGCGATCATCGTCGGCTCACCGACCCGTTTTGGCCGGATGGCGAGCCAGATGGCGGCGTTCTGGGATACCGCAGGCGGTGTCTGGTATCAGGGCGCGCTGCACGGCAAGGTCGGCGGCGCGTTCACGTCGAGCGCGACCCAGCATGGCGGCAACGAGACCACGTTGTTCAGCATCATCACCAATTTGCTGCACTTCGGCCTGACCATTGTCGGCCTCGACTATGGCCATGCCGACCAGATGAAGATCGACGAAGTGCTTGGCGGTGCCCCCTATGGCGCAACCACCGTTGCGGGCGGCGATGGCAGCCGGATGCCGAGCGACATCGACCTCAACGGCGCACGCTATCAGGGCAAGCGCATCGCCGAGGTCGCGGCCAAGCTGGCGGCGTAAGCGCCCGATTGCAGCCGTGCCGAGAGTCATTTCGGGCGCGTGATGTTTTGTGGTAAGGGTCATGTAACGGGCGGGTCCGGCTCCCGCCCGGGGCATGGAGACCCGGTATGAAAGCATCCATCGTGCGGCTTGGCCTTTTCGCGCTAGCCACCATGCTCGTACCAACTGTTGTGATGACCCCGGTTGCGGCTGTGGCGCAAGGGATCGAACCCGGCACCAATGGTCGCAACGTGCGGCAGGCAACGCACGACCTTGGCAGCTTCGTTCAGCTTGGCGACGGGAGCTGGGAGGAGCGGGATATCAATGGTCGCCCGAGCTATTTCTTCATCGAGCGCGCCCGCGACGATTGGTCCGTCTATATCTACGACCGGTCTCGCGACACGGAGTTACAGATCGACATTCACCGCCGGATGATTGCCGGGGCCGCCGGTCGCGCCCCACGCCAGGATTTGTACAGAATTACCGACGCCAGTTTCCGCAGCATCGCCGAGCGATGGCCCAGCCCGGGTGGTGGACGCCGCCCGGATGGCCCGCGCGGCGAGGAGTTCAACATTGATGCCGGTCCGATCTGGAACCAGGCTGATGCCGATCAGAAATGTCCTGCGCTTGCCTATCGTGCGGGCGGAAGCTGGAGCGGCCATTGGTCCACGGTCGTGCCAGGGCGCATGTCGGTTTGCCAGATACGGCTACGCCGCGAACGTTAAGGCATATCGAGATGGCTCCGCTTTAGCGGCACCTTCCGATCCATTCACCAGATTGAAACGGCTTCGTCACTAACGTCGGCGATCGGGCGCCGTAGTGCGCCGGACGATGGAGCCGAACGGGGACGTGCTGGGGAGCAGAACGCGCGAACAGCGCAAGATGCGCGTGGATGCCGGTCAGACCGAGCCATGGACCAACGCGCCCGACATATTGGGTTCGGTCGAGACGCTTAAGACCAACTGGTTCTGGTCCACCGACGCGCATGGGCGCATCGCATATCTGAGCGAATGGTTGGCGGCTGAGCTGACGATGGAGGCCGGAGGGCTGATCGGCCGCGATCTCACCGACATGTTCCGTGCCGAGGGGCTTTCGAGCGATGCAAATGGCTCGATCGGCTACGCGGTCGCCCGGCGCAAGCCGTTCCGTGCAGTCAACGTGCGATGCCCGGTCGACCCGCAGGAGCGGATCTGGACGATTTCGGGCAGCCCGCAGCTGGATGCGCAGGGGAATCTCATCGGTTTTCGCGGGGTCGGTGCCGATGTCACGGCGATCGAGCAGTCGGCGGGCGAAATCGCACGGCTCGCCAGTTACGACACGGTGACCGGGCTGCGCAATCGGCGTGGCATGGTTTCGCTCGTTGAACAGGCAATCGCCGTCGCTGCGGCGGCGCGCGAGCCAGCGCCCTTTTCGGTGCTGCTGATCGACCTCGACCGGTTCAAGCAGGTTAACGACACGTTGGGACATCCGGCGGGCGACCAGTTGCTGATCCAGGTCGCCGAGCGGTTGAAGCGCGAGGTCGCCAATTCGGATTGCATCGGACGAATCGGCGGCGATGAGTTCATGCTTGTCTTTGCGGACTGCCCGGGACGTGAAGCGCTCGAACAGACGGCTGCTTCGATCATCGAGGGGTTGTCCAAGCCTTATTTCCTGGGGGACAGCCGGTGCGTGATCGGCGCGTCGATCGGGATTGTGCGGTGCGACGCGGGTGACGAAACACCGGAGACGGTCTCACGCAATGCCGATCTTGCGCTCTATGCCGCGAAGCGGGGCGGGCGCGGCTGCGCTCGGTTCTTTACCCGCGATATGGCCGAGGCCGCCGAAGACCGGCGATCGGTCGAACAGGATCTTCTCGACGCGCTTGACCGCGGCCAGCTGGAAATCAATTACCAACCGCTCGTCGCCGCTGCGACCAACCGGGTTGCCGGGTTCGAGGCATTGTTACGCTGGAACCATCCGACGCGCGGTCGGATTTCACCAGGCTTGTTCATTCCGATCGCCGAGGAAACCAATCTGATCGTCCGGCTGGGCGAATGGACGCTGCGCCAGGCGTGCATGGACGCAGCCGGGTGGCCGGGCGACCTGCGCGTGGCCGTCAATGTCTCGCCGGTCCAGTTCGCCAACCCCAATCTGCCCCAGATCGTCGTCAGCGCGCTGGCGGCATCGGGACTGCGTCCAGACCGGCTGGAGCTGGAAATCACCGAAAGCGTATTCCTGGACAGCGGCGAAGACGTCGACCGGATGTTCGAGACGCTGAAAAAGATCGGCGTCCGTCTGGCGCTCGATGATTTTGGCACCGGCTATTCCTCGCTTGGCTATCTGAAGAGCGCGCCGTTCGACAAGATCAAGATCGACCAGAGCTTTGTGCGCGACGCATCCGACCCCAAGTCGCGCAACCGTGCGATCATCACCGCGATCGTCACACTGGCCAATGCGCTGGGCATGGATACGACCGCCGAAGGCGTCGAGACGGTCGATCAGCTTGAAACAATGCGCGCATTGGGCGTGGGGCTGATCCAGGGATATCTCTACAGCCTGCCGGTCTGTGCCCAGACCGTCTCCGATGCCGTGGGCGCCGGGGCATGGGAAATCCAGCCAATCGGGCCGGCCAAGCAGCGCGAACATCGACTGGCGACCTTTCGCCGCATTGGCGCGGTGCACGACGATCATTACTACCCGATCATTCTGCGCAACCTGTCGAGCACCGGTGCGCTGATCCAGGGCATTGTCGGCGTTCCGGTCGGGACACGCTTCATCATTGATTTCGGTGAACGGCGATGGATGCTGGCAACGGTGCGGCGATCGCACCACGACCATCAGGGCATCGCGTTCGACGAACCTCTGGTGAGCGACGGACAGGGCGGATTTCGTCCGCGATACCAAGTGTCAGCGACGATGCTGAGCCGGACTGGGCTGGTGCTTCAGCGCCCTGCCGAGGGGGGCGGAATGCAGCCGACCCACCGCGACATGCGCCTGGCCTTGCCCGCCTTTGCAACCTCAGGTGTCTGACCCTTCCGGATTGCGCGTCGTCGCCACTTCCCGCAAGGGAGGGGAATGATCCAGGATCACATATTGTTCATCGACGGCGAGGCGATTGTTCTCGACAAGCCCGCCGGGCTTCCGGTCGACCCGCCCCGCGACGGGTCGATCAGCCTTGAGAATCATCTCGGCAATCTGACCTTCGGGTTTCAGCGCTGGCCGACGCCGGTCCACCGGCTCGATCGCGATACCAGCGGCTGCCTGCTCCTCGCGCGCAACCCCAAGGCCCATGCGCGGTTCCAGCAGGCATTCGAGGCGGGGCAGGTGACCAAGCGTTACCTCGCGGTGATCGACGGAATTCCCGATGCGCCGTCGGGGATGATCGACCTGCCGCTGATCAAGATATCGAGCGCCGAGCGCGGCTGGCGGATGACCGGGAGCCCGAACGGCAAGTCGGCGCGGACGCGCTGGCGGATGCTGGCACAGAAGGATGGGCGGGCGTTCATCGCGTTCTACCCGGAAACCGGGCGCACGCATCAAATCCGCGTCCATGCCGCCGAGGGGCTGGGCTTCCCGATCACCGGCGACCCGGTGTACGGCGTGGCCAACGGGCGCAAGATGATGCTCCACGCCGCGCAATTGACCGTGCCGCGTCCGGGCAAGCCCGACATCCATGCGGAGGCACCGACTCCGGACGCGTTCCGGGCGTTCGGCTTTGCGGGCGGGCAGCCGCAAGACGAGCTGGGCGACGATGCCGGCTGACCTGCCCGAGGCGGCGATCGTTGAGGAAAAGTTCCTCGCCGCGTCGGGGCCGGGCGGCCAGAATGTCAACAAGGTCGCCACTGCGGTGCAGCTGCGCGTCAACGTGTTCGCGCTGGGGCTGCCGCCCTATGCCTATGCGAAGTTCAAGGAGCTGGCGGGCAGCCGGATGACGGCGGGCGGCGAGCTGGTCGTCACCGCGCGCAAGTTCCGCACGCAGGACGCCAATCGCGAAGACGCGCGCGCGCGGGTGATCGAGCTGATCGACAAGGCGCTGGAGCGGCAGGCGCGGCGGATCAAGACCAAGCCGGGCAAGGCGGCGAAGGCGCGGCGCGTGGACGAGAAAAAGGGCCGATCGACGATCAAGGCGGGGCGGGGCAGGGTCCAGCTGGATTGATCCTGTCGCGCAACGAATTTTGGGCTAATGCGTTGCGGCGCCATGATCCGACTAACCCTGATCCTTCCGCTCGCATTGGTTGCCGCCTGTTCGCAGGAACCCGTGCGCGACAACGTCACCCAGAATATTGCGCAGGAGGCCGAGCCGCCGAGCCAGACCACGCCGGTCGCGCCCAGTCCGACCACCGCCAGCACCATTCCTGCGGCCTTTCAGGGCGCTTGGAGCGCAAATGCAGCGGATTGCGGCAAGGGCAGCGACGTGACGCGGCTGACGATCGCTCCGAACGAACTGCGCTTCTATGAGAGCAGCGCCGCCGTGACGTCGGTCAGCGGCACCGGGCCGGAGATCAAGGTCAGCGCCCGCTATACCGGCGAGGGCGAGACGTGGGAGGCGACGCGCACCTTCACCTTGTCCGAGGATGGCAGCACGCTGACGCTGGACGGGATGCCGCGGGTGCGGTGTCCTTAGGGTCTTGCATCGTGCCGCTGCCCGCGCCACCTGCGGCTTATGTACAGTTTCGACATCGCCGCCGGGTCCAAGGCCGAACTTTATCGCGATCTCCACGCCGCGCTCGATGCGCTGACAGCGGGGGAGGCTGATGCGATCGCCAATATGGCGAACGCCGCGTCGTTGATCGGCCAGTATCTGCCCGACCTCAACTGGGCGGGGTTCTACCGCAATGTCGGTGGCGAGCTGGTGCTCGGGCCGTTTCAGGGCAAGGCGGCGTGCATCCGCATTCCGTTCGGCCGGGGCGTGTGTGGCGCGGCGGCGGCGACGCGCGACACGCAATTGGTCGCCGATGTTCACGCCTTTCCCGGCCACATCGCCTGCGATGCGGCGAGCAATGCCGAGCTGGTCGTGCCAATCGTGCATGATGGCGAATTGATCGGGGTGCTCGACCTCGACAGCCCGATCACCGGCCGCTTCGATGCCGAGGATGCGAAGGGTTGCGAGGCGTTGATGGCGCTGCTCGCTCCCCGAGTATCCGGCTAAACTCTGCCCCGCATTGGGACTTCCTTAACCACGCTGTGCGGTGGGAAGGGCGCGGTGTCAGTGTTAAAACGCTGTAAAGAGGCGCGGTCCTTCTTCCCTGCTTGAATGGTCGCGCCTCACCAGAATAGTGAGTCCAGCCGATGCGTGCCCTGACCCTCGCCACCTTGTCGATTGCAGCGATTGCGGTTGCCACCCCTGCCCAGGCGCAGCGGGTGTGGCGCGACGGGCAGTGGGTCCAGCGCGAACGGGAGCCGGTGCGCTATCCCGCGCGGTCGGTCCCCGCGACGCGGATCGATCCGCCGCGTACGACTCACAGCGGTGGCCGCTGGGGTCCGATGGTTGGTGGACGCTGGCACGCCGGGATGCGCGCGCCGGGTGGGTGGGGCGCCTATCGCCGCCCCGTGCGCGGCTGGACGCTGCCCAGCTATTGGGTCGGCGGTGGCTTCTGGATCGATGACTGGTCGAATTGGGGGCTGAGCCGCCCGGCGCATGGCTATGGCTGGCTGCGTTACTATGACGATGCCGTGCTGGCCGACCGCGACGGCCGGGTGTGGGATTCGGTGAGCGGCATCGACTGGAACGGCGGCGGCGGTGGTGGCGCGGCGAGCGCCTATGCCGGTGGCGGCTACGCAGCGGCGGCTGCCGCCGGGGGCGGCGGCGGTGGCGGCTATGGCGCACGTTATGACGCACCCGATTACGATGATGACTACCGGGACGACCGTCGCGAGCGGCGGCCGATCCCCGCACAGCCATACCCGGGGGGGTATGCCCCGCCGTCCTGCGCCAGCCCATGCGGCGCGCAGGGCGGCGGCTACGCCCCAGGGTATCGCGGCTATCAGGGCAGCGGCTACTACATGGCCGGGCCGACGGTGACGACGATCGTCATCCAGTCGGGCGCGACCACGACGACCACCGTCACCGAAGAGGTGATCGAGGAGGTTGAAGAAGTCCGCACCTATCACGCGCCGGTGAAGACCGTGCGGCGCTATCCGAGCAAGACGGTGGTGCGGCGTTCGACCAAGGATTGTTGTCGCTGACTTGAGGGGGAACCAAAACCCCGTTTGCCCTGAGCGTGTCGAAGGGCCGCAAGCGACACTTCTGTTGGGAGCCGCCCTTCGACAGGCTCAGGGCAAACGGATGTTGGATTAGTTCCTTGGCGGCCGCGTTCCGAACGTGACGATGCTCTCGCTGCCATCCGCTGCAACCGCCGACACGCCGATGAAGTGGTCGTCGACGACCACGTCCTTAAGCACCGTTTCGGTTCGCCCGACGACGCCGCGAATATCGGTCCAGTTCTGCGTGTCATTACGGCGCCAATAGACGCGATAGCCGCGCGCGCCGGGGACGGCGTTCCACCGAACCTTGGTATCCGCGCTCACCGCGCCGTCGAGCACCACGCCGGA
>CAZWZP010000119.1:7347-7800 GCA_964638925.1 uncultured Stakelama sp.
GAAGTCCATCTTGTCGACCGTGTCGCCATAGACGCGGCCATTTTCGGTGCGCAGATCCTGATGCTGCTGGTCGTAATTCTCGGCGGCGACCGAGAAGCGGACGGCGGGATAGCCCAGGCGCAGGAACGGCTCGTGATCGCCGCCGCGCCCGAAGCGGTCTGGGCGGCGGACGACGAACACGTCGAGCGCGTCCTTGTCCTTTTCGCGCATCTTGTCCGCAACCTTGTCGATCGCCTTGGCCAGCGCGCGGCTGGGGCCGTCATCCTCGCCGCCATCGCCGCGGCGGCCGAGCTGGCCGGGCAGGTCTTCGGACGCGCGAATGCCTTCGGAGAAGACGCGAACGCGATCGGCGACGCGCACGCCATTCTGGCCGACGGTGTTGCCGACAATATCGTTGTTGAGGACGGCGATGACTTCCCAGCCGCGCTCCTTCGCGGTCTCGGCGAGCAATGT
>CAZWZP010000119.1:7814-9075 GCA_964638925.1 uncultured Stakelama sp.
CGACAGCAGCGCATAGACGATCGTCGCCTTGAGCTTCTGCTTTGACAGGATGCGCGCCGCCTCGATCACCAGAGCGGTGCCGGAGGCGTCGTCATTCGCGCCCGGCGCGTCGCTGGTGAAGTCCATCACGTCGCTGACGCGCGAGTCGATATGGCCCTGGACGATCACGACGCGCTTGGGGTCTTCGCCCTGCTGGAAGCCGAGGACATTGACCACCTCAACCCCGTTCGGCGCGCGCGGGCCGGTGAAGGTGCGACCGATCCGCGCCACCTTGATGCACTCGCCGCACGCCGCGCCGATCCGGTCGAGCTCCTCCGCGCCCCATTTGCGCGCCGCGCCGATGCCGCGCACCGGATCGTCGGGGGAGGAGAGGGTGTGGCGCGTGCCGAAGCTGACGAGCTTCTCGACATCGGCCTGGAGCCGTTCGGGGCTCGGCGCTTCGACGGGCTTTTGCTGGGCGGCGGCGGGGGCTGCGATCAGCAGCGCGGGGAGGATGATGGTGCGCATAGGGCCTCAGCTTAGCCGGTCGATCGCCTCGCGGTCGAGGCTTCCCGGGATGATGATCAGCGGGACGGGCAGAACCGCCATGTCGCCGCTGGTGAAATGCGTGACGATCGGGCCGGGCTTGCCGCCGACCGCAGCGCCGAGGACGAGTGCGGCGATGTCGGGATTGGCCTCGATCCGCTCGCGGATGATCTTGGGCCCATCGCCCTCGACCACGGTGATGCTGGGCTTCAGCCCTGATTCCTGGATCAGCGTGCCCGCCGCGGCGGCGACCAGAGCTTCGGCGCGTTGGCGTGCCTCTTCCTCGATCGTCGCCATCACGCCGCCCCATTGGACGAAATCGGGCTTGGGAATCAGCGCGAGAATCTCCACCCCGCCGCCGGTCTTGACCGCGCGGCGCGCGGCGAAACGCAGCGCGATCTGCGCCTCGGGGCTTTCGTCGATCACGACCAGATAGGTACGCATGAAACCAGTTCCCCCCTCCGTAGGTGACAGGTGGTGACGCGTCACGCGTGCGAGCGCAAGGGGCGGGGTTGACCCAAGCCGTTCATCGCGCAAGGAGGGCGCGAGAACCCACCCATATCACGACAGGATCCTCCCCACCCATGTCGATCGAAATCAAGATGCCCGCTTTGTCTCCGACGATGGAGGAGGGCACGCTCGCCAAATGGCTGGTCAAGGAAGGCGATACCGTCAAGGCCGGCGACCTGATGGCCGAGATCGAGACCGACAAGGCGACGAGGGAGTGCGAGGCGGG
>CAZWZP010000120.1:0-3927 GCA_964638925.1 uncultured Stakelama sp.
GTCGGCGATCTGGAAGGCGAGGCCGATGTCGCGGGCATAGCCGCGCAGGCCCGTCCGCCCCTCCGGCGGCAGGCGACCGAGGATCGCACCAGCCTCGACCGAGCAGGCGATCAGCGCGCCGGTCTTGAGCGCCTGGCACCGGGTGACGGTGGCGAGGTCGAAGCTGGTGTTCTCCGCGACCAGATCCATCATCTGCCCGCCGGCCATGCCCGACGGACCCGACGCCTGCGCCAGATCGGCGATCAGTTCGACGCGGACGAACGGATCGGCATGGGTCGCGGGATCGGCGAGGATTTCGAAGGCAAGCGCGTGGAGGCAGTCGCCGGCGAGGATCGCGGTCGCCTCATCGAACGCGCGGTGCACCGTCGGCTTGCCGCGCCGCATATCGTCATTGTCCATCGCGGGCAGATCGTCATGGATCAGCGAATAGACATGGATCGCCTCGATCGCCGTGGCGACACGCGCGGTGCAGCGGCGGTCGACCGCGAACAGTTGCGCCGTGGCGAAGGTGAGGAGGGGGCGCAGCCGCTTGCCGCCGCCGATCGCGGCGTGGCGCATCGCTTCATAGAGGCGCGCGCGCGGATCGGCGGGGACGGCGAGGAACTGGTCGAACTGACGGTCGATCTCTGCCGCGACGTCGCGCAGCGCGGTTTCGAGGGTCTGGCTGGCGTCGGCCACGTCCGCACTCATCCTGCTGCGAAGGGGGTGGTGCCGGTGACATTGCCGCTGGCGTCGGCGCGCACCTGTTCGATCCGCGCCTGTGCCGCGTCGAGCCGGGCCTGACACTGGCGGCGCAGTGCGTCGCCGCGCTCGTACAGGGTGATCGCCTGATCGAGCGGCACATCGCCGGTTTCGAGCTGTCCGACGATCCGTTCCAGTTCGCGAAGGGAGTCTTCAAAGGACAGGGCGGCGATGTCGATCGGGTCGGTCATGGCGATGCTATGCGATGGCGGCGGAACCAATTCAACCTCCCGCGATTGGCGGTGAGTGCCTAGATTGGCGTTTGAATGTTGTGCTCCTGCGCAAGCAGGAGCCCAGAGTCGCGGGCGATGCCGCTTGTGGCCCTGGGCTCCTGCCTGCGCAGGAGCACAAGAAGATCAGGAGCGCGCATGTTTACCAGCATCAATCCGGCGACGGGCGAAACGGGCGAGAGCTTCGCGGAACTGGACGGCGATGGCGTCGAGGCGGCGCTGGTGCGGGCGGATGCGGCGTTTGCGTCGTGGCGGGTGAGTCCGATCGAGCAGCGCGTGGCGTTGCTGAATGCGATCGCCGATCGGTTCGAGGCTGGGAAGCAGCATCTCGCGCAGACTGCGACGCGGGAGATGGGCAAGACGTTGGCGTCGGCGGTGGCCGAGGTCGAGAAATGCGTCGCGGGTTTCCGCTACTATGCCGAGCATGGGCCGGCGTTTCTGAAGGGCGAGGAAATCGCGCTGCCGACCGGGCGGGTGGTGACGCATTGGCTGCCGCTCGGGCCGGCGCTGGCGATCATGCCGTGGAATTTTCCGTATTGGCAGGTGGTGCGCTGGCTCGCGCCGACGATCCTGGCAGGGAATGTCGGGTTGCTGAAGCATGCCTCGCTGACGCAGGGGTGCGCGGCGCTGATCCAGCAGATGGTCAGCGCGGCAGGCGCGCCGGATGGGCTGTTCCAGAATCTTCCGATCAAGTCGGACAAGGTGTCGCGGATCATCGCCGATAGCCGTGTGGTCGCGGTGACGCTGACCGGGAGCGAGGGGGCGGGGGCCAAGGTCGCCGAAGCCGCCGGGCGGGCGCTCAAGAAGGTCGTGCTGGAACTGGGCGGGTCGGACCCGTTCGTTGTCATGCCCTCCGCCGATCTCGACGCGGCGTTGAAGACGGCGGTGAAGGCGCGCATCCAGAATGCCGGACAGAGCTGCATCTGCGCCAAGCGGATGATCGTCCATGCCGATATCTATGACGCGTTCGCCGAGAAGTTCGTCGCGGCGATGGATGCGGTGAAGATCGGCGATCCGATGGAGGACGGGGTCGAGATGGGGCCGCTGTCGAGCGTCGCGCAGCGCGATACGGTGCTGGAGCAGCTGGAGCGGGCGGTCGCTGCAGGCGCGACGCTGCACGGTGGCGAGAAGATCGACCGCAATGGCGCGTGGATGCGGGCGGGCGTGCTGACCGATGTCGATCCCGAGGCCGAGTTCGCGAGGGAGGAGATATTCGGGCCGGTCGCGATGCTGTTCCGCGCGGAGTCGATCGATGACGCGATCCGGCTGGCGAACGATGTGCCCTATGGGCTGGGGTCGAGCGTGTGGACGCAGGATGCCGACGAGCAGGCGCGGCTGGTGCGCGATATCGCGGCGGGGATGACCGCGGTGAACCAGATGCTGGCATCGGTGCCGGCGGCGCCGTTCGGCGGTGTGAAGCTGTCGGGCCATGGCCGCGAGCTGGGGCCGTGGGGGCTGCATGAGTTTATGAATTTGAAGGCTGAGATGCGGGGGGATTGAGGGCTTTCGCGTTCGTCAGGCGACCTCGTTGATATGTTCACACGGTTTCTTGCCGGTCACTTCGACACGGGTATGCATCATACCGGTGACGTAGCCACGTTGCTCCCGCTTGCCGTTGAAGCACCGCACCTCGATTGTCCCCTCCATTTCGGGGATGGTGTAGAAATAACCGTTCCACCAACGCGTTAGCTTCTGCTCGGTGCCGCCGCTGTTCGTGACAACAGCCGATTCCACGCCACCAGTTTCATCGACAACGATTGCGGAACCGGCCAGCAAGAGGAACCCGTATATCCCAACGACGATGATGAAAAGGACGGAGCCTCCAATCATCCAGGGAAATGGGCCGGTCAGCAGGGTGCGCATGGGTGGAGTATGGCCACGCGCCGATCTTCGGCAACCCTGAAACTTGTGCCGGGGTCCACCGGGAGGGTGGCGTGGTGGGTGAGGCTCTAGCGCTGGGCGTGGGGTGGGGTGGACCCCGGCACAGGGCCGGGGTGACGATGGAAGCGGTGGGGAGGGTGGGGCATACCAACCTCCGTTTGCCCTGAGCTTGTCGAAGGGCCGCAGCCTGCGCTTATTGAGGGCGGGAGTGGTGCTTCGACAAGCTCAGCACAAACGGGTGTTGGGTTTGCCTTGGACGGGTTTTGGGGCGTGCCTCAAAAAGAAGAAGACCCTCCCCAACCCCTCCCGCAGGCGGGAGGGGCTTGAGAAGAAGTGGGAGGGCCTAGCGAGGAGCCGCCCCCTCCGCCGCGATTTCCAGCAGCAAATCCTTGCGGCTCAGCTTCCCGATCATCGTCTTGGGCAGTTTCTCGCGCACCACGACCGCGTCCACGCGCTCGTGCTTGCCGACTTGCGGGTTGAGCCACGCGCGCAGCTCCTCGCCGGTCACTGGCTCCGCGTCCTCGTTCAGCGCGACATAGGCGCGGGGGACTTCGCCCATGCGGGGGTCGGGCATACCGACGACCAGCACTTCCTTGATCGCGGGGTGGCGGTAGAGGACGTCCTCGACATGTTTGGGGAAGACCTTGAACCCGCCGACCGAGATCATGTCCTTGAGCCGGTCGACGATGCGGATGAATCCGTCTGCGTCGATCTGGCCGACATCGCCGGTGCGCAGCCAGCGCGTGCCGTTCGCGTCATGGCAGAAAGTGGTGTCGTCGGTTTCGGGGCGGTCCCAGTAACCGGCCATGATCTGTGGCCCGGCGATGGTGATCTCGCCCGGTTCGCCCGGCGGCGCGTCGCGTGACGGGTCTTCCTTGTCGACCAGACGCACGCGGGTGGCGACGATCGGCTGGCCGATGGTGCCGGACTTGCCTTCGCCGCGATAGGGGTTGGCGGAGACGACGCCCGAGCTTTCGGACAGGCCATAGCCTTCGATCAGCGTCGCGCCGGTTTCGGCCTCGAACCGCTTCTTGAGCTCGGCGGGCAGGGGCGCGCCGCCGGAGATGCAGTATTT
>CAZWZP010000120.1:3963-9072 GCA_964638925.1 uncultured Stakelama sp.
TGGAACATCGTCGGCACGCCGGGGAGCGCGGTCGGCGTGGTGCGGTTGATCGCGGCGAGCGCCTGCGCCGCGTCGAAACGCGGGAGCATCACGATCTCGCCGCCGGTCAGCACGGTGCGGTTGAGGACACAGGTGTTGGCGAAGACGTGGAAGAAGGGGAGGACGCCGAGCACGCGGTCGAGGCTGGAGCCGAGATCGGGGTCGAGCTTGGCCACCTGTCGCGCATTGGCGGAGAGGTTCTGGTGGGTCAGCATCGCGCCCTTGGGGATGCCGGTGGTGCCGCCGGTATATTGGATCAGCGCGAGATGGGTTGACGGGTCGATCGGTGCCGCGACGCACGCGCCGTCATTGGCGATGAGTTGCGAGAAGGCGGTGACGCGCGGATCGTTGGGCTTGGCCGCGACCTCCTTGCCCTTGAACAGGCGGTAGAGGATCGACTTGGTGGTGGGCAGCGCGCCCGCGACCGAGCCGACGATCAGGCGTTCGAGGCCGCTCTGGTCCAGCACCTTGAGTGCGGTGGGGAGCAGGGCGGTGGCGCTGAGCGTGAAGAGCAGGCGCGTGCCGCTGTCGGCGACTTGTGCGGCGAGTTCCTCGACGCTGTAGAGCGGCGAGAAATTGACCACCGTCGCGCCGAGCTTGAGGATGCCGTAATAGGCCGCGACGTAGTGGGGGACGTTGGGCAGGAACAGCCCGATGCGGTCGCCCGGGCCATAGCCCAGTGCCTTGAGGCCGCAGGCGACGCGGTTGGCGCCGTCGAGCGTTTCGGCAAAGCTGTAATGGCGACCGAGAAAGTCGAGCAGCGGGGCATTGCCCTTGCGCCGCGCCGATTCCTCGAACGCATCGACCATCGAAAGCGGCGGAAGAGTCTGGTCCCATGGACCGGGATGACGATAGCTAGTGCGCCAGGCGTGCTCGGGATCGCTCATTTACATGAGTGTAAGCAAAGCCCGGCGGAAGGCAAGCCAGCGCCTGCCGGATTAACGCAAGGTGCGTTCGGTCCAAGTGTAGAGGACGGAAACTGCGAGGATACCGGTATCGACCGCCGCCTGGAACTTGCGCGGCGTCTTGTCGGTGATTTCGTGCGTCAGAATCTCGAACTCTGCGGTCGGATGCACGGTCGTGGAGGTGACAAGCAGCGCAGCGGCGCTTGCGGCCAGAACGATCCTGCGTTTGTTCAACTGGTCCATCACACCCTCCCGATGGGCGCGCCTTAGGACAGGTCAGGGCTGAACGAAAGCTGAATTGCCGGTCAGGCGGCGAGCGGGGCGGCCTTGGCGCGGTCGCGACCGGCGGCCTTGGCGTCGAACAAGGCGCGGTCGGCGGCGCGGTAGAGCGCCTTCCATTGTTTCTCGTCGGCGATCATGTCCTGTGCTGTGCCGATGCTGGCGGTGACGCGCAGGTCGAACGGCATCCGCGTGGCGCGGAGGCGGGCAAGCAGGGTTTCGGGATCGACCGGCTGGGCGGCGTCGCACAGCAAGGCGAATTCCTCGCCGCCGATCCGCGCGATCAGGCCGGTTTCGGGCGCAATCGCGCGCAGCGTGCGGGCGACGACGCGCAGCACTTCGTCCCCGCCGTCATGGCCGATCGTATCGTTGACCTGCTTGAACCGGTCGAGGTCGAGGATCAGCAGCATCTGTGGACCGCTGCGCCCGATCGCACGACCGAGGAAAGCGCGACGGTTGAGCAGGCCGGTGAGCGGATCGAGATCGGCGAGGCGGCGCGCGACGGTTTCGGCGGCAAGCGCGGCGTCACGCTCGCGGCTGAGCAGGCGGATGCGGTAGGTGATCGCGATCGACGACAGCAATGCCTCCGCCGCCATCGAGATCAGCGTCGAATTGTCGAGCCAGAAGCTCCACGGCACAACGCCCAGATTGGTCAGGATGCGCAGGCACCCCGCAGCGATCGGCGCCGCCCAGGCGATGCCGAACAGCCACAGGAAATTGGACCGGTTGCGCCACGCCGACAGCACGATCGCGACGATCGGCAGCAGCATCGCGGCGAACACCCAATTGTAGATCGCGTCGAGCAGCGTGGGTGCCAGTGGGGCGAACAGGGCAAAGGCGAGGCCGGATGAAAGCAGCGCACCGATGCTGACGCGCACCAGCATCCGCATCCGCGGCCCGAAGACATGTTCTTCGAAAAAAGTGCGCGCGAACCAGATCGCCGACGCCGCAGTGACCGTGAGCAACAGATAGTTGAGCCGCAGGCGGAGGGTGTTGGCAATGTCCGGCATCAGCCAGGCGAGCGCGCCCGAGGAGGTGAAGGCATAGGCCATCAGCGCCGCGACCATCGCCGCATAAGCAAGCTGAAAGCGATAGCGCAGCGTTGTCCACAGGGCCAGGTTATAGGTCAGCAGGGCGATGCACAGCCCGGCAAATCCGGCGTATAGCGCGGCCATGAACAGGTTCGCGCGGCTGCTCTCGGCCTGGGTGGCGATGCGGACATTGCCGACGACGCCGCGCATGTTGCTTGCCCCCTCGACCTTCCACAACAGCCGATCGACGGGGCTACGCAGGCGGGGGATGGGATATTCTACGGTCGCGCCGAGCTGGATCCGCTTGGTCAGGCTGACCGGGTCGTCGGACATCGTTTCGACCCGGCCATCCGTGTAGAGGATGTGCAGAGTCGCCTGTCCCTGCCACAGGCTGAGCGTCCGCGCATTGAGGGGGCGGCGCGAGCGTGAGCGTTCGCCGACCGGCTCGGAGATGACCCAGAAATCGCCGCTGCCGAACTGTTTTTGCGGAGTGGTGCAGTCGAACCCGGCAAGGTCGCGGGCAATTGCGCGGACATCGTCGCCGGGTGCCGCGCGGCGGATACAGGTGGCGAGCGGGCGACCGGCGGTCCCCGCGCTCCAGCCGGACGGACGGGCATGAACGGGGGTGGCGAGCAGCGCAGCGAACGCGATCGCGAGTCCGATGAGTGCAGCGATCCCCCGTGCCATGCTCCCGGATTATGCCGGGAAGCCGAAGAAGTGGTTAAGATCGGCGGGTTGAATCGTCGGGTCATCGGCAGGATGCGGGGTGCAAGTCCATGCGAAGTCTGTCCGAAGGCGGGACGCGGCGCGCGCCGGGCTGGTTAACGCCGCGCGCCGGTTGCGCTATCGTCGCCTGCAGCGAGGCATGTGATGACACCGATGCACCTGATAGCCGCTGCGGCGGCGCTGACCCTGACAGGCGTCGCCGACGCGCGCGACCGCTACGAGACGCGCCGGATCGCGGTGCCGGCGGCGGGGCTGGACCTGTCGACCGAGGCGGGGATCGACCTGCTTTCCGCGCGGATCGACGATGCGGTGCGTCGCATCTGTGGCAGCGACCGCGCGTGCGCGGACGGGGCGTGGGAAAGCACCGAATGGCAGGTTGACCGGATGATCCGAAAAGCCCGTGCCTGGCGCCGGCTGGCGGAGGAACGCGCGGCGCAGCTGCGGGTGTGCCGGGACCGGTGTACGCGACCGGCGGCGTGGTATGCGCCGCCGCCGCCGGCGGTTACGGTGGTGGTGGTGCGGCACTAAGTGCGGCCAAGCTAACGTTTCGCTGGCGACCGCCCGTTGCGGACATTGGCATTCCGGCCGGTGCGTGCCACTTCAGGCCGATGGCTGAAACCTATGCTCTCTTCCAAATAGGGGATGCGGCGCAAGACGCTGGCAATTTCGCTCACGCGTTTGCCGCCTTCGAGCGGGGAGCCGCTTTGGGCGACGTAGCTTGCCTCTCAAGACTTGCCTATCTTTTCGACACTGGCACCGGCGTAGCGGCCGATAAGGCCGTCGCGATGCGGCTTTACCAACGCGCGTCGCGGAAGGACCGTTGTGCAGTCGCTGGATCGAACATTGCCATCCTTTATCGCGAGCGAAAGCAATGGCGGCAGATGTTTCGATGGTGGCAGCGGGTGGCGGTAACCGGTGATGGCAGCGCGCAATTGGAAATGGCCAAATGCTATTTGCGAGGTCGAGGAGTGAAGCGCGACGTTCAGGCCGCTCTCCGCTGTCTCACGTCCGCCGAAAGTTCGCCCTTCATCACCGAATACGAGCGAGACTTGGCTAGGCGGCTGCGGCGAAAACTGCGTCCAAAGGCGGTACCAGCGGCGAAGGTTTGATCCTCCCAAACGACCGCTATCCGCCCAATTGCAGACACCCCCGTCACCCTGAGCTTGCTTCAGGATCCACGTCTCCGCCAGCGGCTTCGTCGTTTGTGGTGCGGTGGATGCTGAAACAAGTTCAGCATGACGGTTGGGGGAGGGCAACGGGCAGGGGCAATCCTTCCCGGAACGGGGAGGGGGACCGCGACGCGGAGCGGCGTGGTGGAGGGGCCCCGAGGCAAGCGAGTCGGCGCGCGGCGGCCCCCCTCCGTCAGCGCTGTGCGCTGCCACCTCCCCGTACCGGGGAGGGTCTTGGGTCATCCCCAAGCCAAAACCGCCCCGGCTTTCACCGGGGCGGTTTCGTGGTTCGTCGCGGCGCGGCGGGTTACTTCGCCTTGGCCGGAGCCTTTTTGCCGCCCTTCTTCGATCCCTTGGGCGCTGCCGGGGTGATCGCGAAGGTCAGCGCATTGTCCTTCAGTTTCACCTCGACCTCGCCGCCATGGACGAGCTTGCCGAACAGCAGTTCCTCGGCCAGCGGCTGCTTGATCTTTTCCTGGATCAGGCGGCCCATCGGGCGTGCGCCGTAGAGCTTGTCATAGCCGCGCTCGGTAAGCCACGCCTTCGCCGCGTCGTCCAGTGCGATATGGACGTTGCGGTCGGCGAGCTGGAGTTCGAGCTGGAGGATGAACTTCTCCACGACCCGCTCGACCACCTTGGTCGGCAGATAGTCGAACGGCACGATCGCATCGAGACGGTTGCGGAATTCGGGGGTGAAGAGCTTCTTCACCGCGTCTTCCTGAACATCGTCGCGGCTGATGTCGCCAAAGCCGATGCCCTGCCGCGCCATGTCGGCCGCGCCGGCATTGGTGGTCATGATGAGGACCACGTTGCGGAAATCGACCGTCTTGCCGTGGTGGTCGGTCAGGCGGCCATTGTCCATCACCTGCAGCAGGATGTTGAACAGGTCGGGATGCGCCTTTTCGACCTCGTCCAGCAGCAGCACGCAATGCGGGTTCTGGTCGATCGCATCGGTGAGCA
>CAZWZP010000121.1:0-8282 GCA_964638925.1 uncultured Stakelama sp.
CGGGGCGGCGGCAGCGGCGGCGAGGAGGGGGCGGCGGTCGATCATGGCCGCGCTTTACGCGAGTTGACAGCGTTGTCCAAGATGACGCGCACGGTAATTCGCCCGGCAGGATTGAACCGCGATGCGGCTCGGGCATTATCTGGCGATGCGAAGCCTTACCCTGATCGCTCTTGCGGCGCTCACCGCCTGTTCCCCTGCGCCAACCCCGCCCGGCAACGACAGCGCAACGCCGCTTCCCGTCGAATCCGCAATGCCGCCGTCGCCCACGCCGTCGCCGAGCCCGATCACGCTCGGCGTGGTGAGCGAAGCCGCTACGGAACAGCTCAAGGGCGAATTGCGCTGCGCCTTCCTGTCCGATGCAAGCGAGCTGATGCTGGTCGGTGCGGGCAATGTGGACGCAGCCAGTCGCGCCGCGGTCATCGTCATGCGCGCGGACAAACCAGTCCTGCTTACCGCACGCGAGCCCGGCGGGTTCGACGCGATGACGAAGGGCGGCAGCTTCGCGGGCGATGGGTTGACGGTCGCGGTTTCGCGCGGCGCCGAGCGGACGACCGGGCATGAGGGGTCGAGCCACACCGCGACGCTGTCGATCGAGGCATCGGGAGCCGCGCCTCAGGCGATCGACGGCGTGTGGGAATGTGGCCCCTGACGGCTCGGCGCTTGCCTAAAGGCGCGCGCCCCGGCTAGGCGAGCGGCATGACCATAGGTGAAGAGCGCCTTCAGCGCCGCATGGCGCGCGGCATCGAATTTCTCGGTAGCGAGACGGCAATCCTGTGCGGCGCGATGTCGTGGGTGAGCGAGCGTAACCTCGTCTCCGCCATCTCCAACGCGGGCGGCTTCGGCCTGATCGCGTGCGGGGCGATGACGCCCGAGCTGCTCGATGCCGAGATCGCGGCGACCAAGGCGCTGACCGATAAGCCGTTCGGCGTGAACCTGATCACCATGCACCCGCAATTGTTCGATCTGATCGACGTGTGCGCAAAGCATAATGTCACGCATATCGTCCTCGCCGGCGGCCTGCCGCCAGCGGGGTCGCTCGACGCGATCAAGGGCAATGGCGCCAAGCTGATCTGCTTCGCCCCCGCGCTTAGCCTGGCCAAGAAGCTGATCCGCTCCGGCGTCGATGCGTTGGTGGTCGAGGGGATGGAGGCCGGCGGCCATATCGGCCCGGTATCGACCAGCGTGCTCGCGCAGGAAATCCTGCCCGAAGTGTCGGAACAGGTGCCGGTGTTCGTCGCGGGCGGCATCGGGCGCGGCGCGGCGATCGCCGGCTATCTCGACATGGGCGCGGCGGGCGTCCAGCTCGGCACCCGCTTTGCCTGCGCGACCGAGAGCATCGCGCATCCGAACTTCAAAAAGGCGTTCTTCCGCGCATCGGCGCGCGACGCGATCTCCAGCGTCCAGATCGACCCGCGCCTGCCGGTCATCCCGGTCCGCGCGCTCAAGAACGCGTCATCCGAACTGTTCACCGCCAAGCAGCGCGAGGTCGCGCAGCTGCTCGACGCGGGCAAGGTCGAGATGATGGAGGCACAGCTCCAGATCGAACATTATTGGGCCGGCGCCCTGCGCCGTGCGGTGATCGAGGGCGATGTCGATAATGGCTCGCTGATGGCCGGCCAGTCGGTCGGCATGGTGACCAAGGAAGAACCGGTCGCCGACATCATCGCCCAGCTGATGGCGGAGGCGGCGGCAGCGCTGGAGAAGCGGGCGGCCTGATTTCCGAAGCCACAGTCGCGTTTCCAGACGGATCACGTTTTTCGCAGTCCGTCACCCTCGATTTGTTTCAAGGTCCACCGCTCCGCAAGCGACTGAGCCGCTGATTGACGGGTGGATGCTGAAACAAGTTCAGCATGACGGAGGGTGATGGTCGCGAGGATCGGTCCATCGCACACATTCTTCTACGCACTTAACCGGTCCTTGACGCAAACCTGCTTGGGTGACGGGCATGTTCCGCGTTCTCCTCACCCTCCCGCTGCTCGCCCTTGCGGCTGCCTGTGCCGGGCCCGAGCGGATCGCCGTGCCCGCGCCGCTTCCCGTTCCCGCACCTGTCCCCACTCAGGCCGCCGCACCACGGGCGCCCGATGGAGCTGCGGCGAACCTCGTCGTTCCGGCACGCCTGCCGGACGGCAGCTATGCGACCCCCAACCGCAATGTCTCCGCCGCAGCCGCTGCGTGGCATCTGCGCGCCGCGTTCAATGTCGCCGCGCTCAACTGCAACGATCCGGCGCTTGCGCCCGCCTATAACCGCTTCCTCAAGGCGCATCGCGGCGCGTTGAAGGCGGCGCATCATGCGCTGACCCGCGAACATGGTGACGCATCGGCGTTCGATCCGGCGATGACGCGGCTCTATAACTATTTCGCGCAGCCGCCGGTGATGGCGCATTTCTGTGCAACCGCCGCGCCGCTGCTGCATCAGGTCGCCGCGATGCCCGCCGCAGAGCTGCAAGCCGTTGCGCCCGCCGCGCTGGCGCAGATCGACCGGCCGTTCACCGATTTCTACGCCCGCTATGATGCCTGGCGCGTCGATCTGGCCGCGTGGCGCGCGGGTACGTTAGTCGCCGCGCCGCGCCTCGCATACGCGACCGAGGTGTTCCGCGCCGAAACGGACATTGGCGGCGGCACGGTGACACTCGCCGCGCGCTGAATTTCTTGGCGCTGTCGGGGCGATCTGATAGCGCTCGCTTATGCCCGTTTCCGCCGCCGCCTCCGCCCGTGAAATCCTGACGCGGTTGCACGACGTGATGGCGTCGCGCACCCCGGCCCAGTCCAAGCTCAACGCGGTGGTCGAGATCATCGGGGAATCGCTGCGCAGCGAAGTCTGTTCGATCTACCTGCTGCGCGAAGGCGTGCTTGAGCTATTCGCGACGCGCGGCCTGGCGCAGGCGGCGGTCCACGTTACCAAGCTGGCGCTGGGCGAGGGCCTGGTCGGCACGATCGCCAAGAATGTCGAGACGCTCAACCTTGATGAAGCCGCGTCGCACCCCGATTTCGCCTATCGCCCCGAAACGGGCGAGGAGCAGTTTCACAGCTTTGCCGGCGTGCCGATCATTCGCAAGGAACGCGCGGTCGGCGTGCTCGCGGTACAACATGCCGATCCGCGCAAATATGAAGAAGTGGAGATCGAGGCGCTTCAGACCGTGGCGATGGTGCTGTCGGAGCTGATCGCCAATGCCGGCCTGATCGACAGTGCGGATACCGGCGCCGGCGGATCGACGCGGGCTCAACCGACCGCGACCGCGCGCATCACCGGGTTCAAGCTGGTCGAAGGCATGGCCGCCGGGGCGGCGGTGTTCCACCAGCCGCGCATCACCATCGAACATACCGTCGCCGAGGATACCGAGGCCGAACGCCACCGCGTCTATGCCGCGTTCGACAAGATGCGCGAGCAGATCGACCGCATGACCAGCCAGGCCGAATTCGGCGTCGGCGGCGAGCATGAGGAGATCCTCGAGACCTACAAGATGTTTGCCTATGACGAAGGCTGGGGCCGTCGCATCAATGAGGCGATCGACAGCGGCCTGACCGCCGAGGCAGCGATCGAGCGGGTGCAGCAGCGCACGCGAATGCGGATGCGGCAGATCGACGACCCGCTACTGCGGGAGCGGATGCACGATCTGGAGGACTTGTCCAACCGGTTGCTGCGGATTGTGTCGGGTCAGCTTGGCACTGCCGCGCAGCTTGGTCTGCGGCAGGATTCGATCCTGATCGCGCGCAATCTCGGTCCGGCCGAACTGCTCGAATATGACCGTCGCCGGCTGAAGGGCGTGATCCTGGAGGAAGGATCGCTGACCGCACATGTCACCATCGTCGCGCGCGCGATGGGCGTGCCGGTGCTGGGCCGGGTCAAGGATGTCCGCCGCCTGGTCGCGGAGGGCGACCGGCTGTTGCTTGATGTGACCGAAGACTCGCTGATCGTGCGCCCGACCCATGCGATGGAAGAGGTGTTCGAGGCCAAGCTGCTGATCACGCAGAAGCGCCGCGCCGCCTTTGCCGCGTTGCGCAACGTCGCGCCCGAAACGCGGGACGGCCATCGCGTGACGGTGATGGTCAATGCCGGGCTGCGCGACGATGTTGCCGCGCTCGACCTGACCGGCGCGGACGGGATCGGGCTGTTCCGCACCGAATTCCAGTTCCTCGTGTCCGCGACCCTGCCCCAGCGTGAGGGGCAGAAGCGCCTGTATCGCGACGTGCTGGAGGCGGCGGGTGACCGCCCGGTGATCTTCCGCACCGTCGATATCGGCGGCGACAAGGCGCTGCCCTATCTCGACCATGACGAACATGGCGAGGAAGAAAATCCCGCGATGGGCTGGCGCGCGCTGCGCCTCGCGCTCGACCGCGAAGGGTTGATGAAGGTGCAGGCGCGCGCGCTGCTCGAAGCCGCCGCCGGGCGCACGCTCAGCGTCATGTTCCCGATGGTGTCCGAACCGTGGGAGTTCGAACAGGCACGCGCGATTTTCGAGGCACAGCGCAGCTGGCTGGAGGGGCGCGGGCACAAGCTCCCGCTGCACGTCCGCTATGGCGCAATGCTCGAAGTGCCGGCGCTCGCCGAAGTGCTCGACATCCTGCTGCCGCAGATCGACTTTCTGTCGATCGGTACCAACGACCTGACCCAGTTCCTGTTCGCCGCCGACCGTGCGCATCCCAAGCTGGCGGTGCGCTATGACTGGCTGAGCCCCTCGATCCTGCGTTTCCTGCGCCGCGTCACGCGCGAGGCGGACGCCGCGAAGGTCCCGGTCGCGGTTTGCGGCGAGATGGGCGGACGGCCGCTGGAGGCGATGGCGCTGATCGGGCTTGGCATCGACCGGCTGTCGATCACCCCCGCTGCTGTAGGACCGATCAAGGCGATGGTCCGCAGCCTCGACCACGCCGCGCTGGGCAAGGCGATGGAAACGCTGCTTGCCACCCCGCCGCGCAATATGCGCGGGGCTCTGGAAAGCTGGGCGATTGCAAACGGCGTCGAGCTAAGCTGACGCAAAAGGCCGAGCAATGCAGGCATTTCAGGTAGTGCGCACGTTGACACTTGATTAAGGAGTGCAGCAAGGCGCGCTAATATCTGACACCGGAGGGAAGTGAATGGACGGCGAACCGGGCGACACCCCGAACCTGTTTCCGGTGAAGGTCGGGGAAAAGCTGCGCGACGCCCGGCTGGCACAGGGGTTGGAGCTCTCCGACGTCGCCGCGCGTACCCGCGTTCCGCTGCGTCACCTCACGGCGATTGAGGCATCGGACTATTCGGGCCTGCCCTCCCCCACCTACGCCATTGGCTTCGTCAAGGCTTACGCACGTGCCGTTGGCGCGGACGAGGTCGCGCTCGCGCGCGAGCTGCGCGACGAGACGTCTGCCACCTTTGCCGCGCGCGAAGTCTATGAAAGCTACGATCCCGAGGATCCGGTGCGCGAGCCGCCCAGCGGCCTGGCCTGGGCCGGTGCGATCGTGGCAGTTCTGCTGCTCGCTGCGGTCGGGCTGTGGTACGGCACCGACCTGTTCCGCGGCGGGATGAGCGCCGCGCCCGAGCCGACGCCGACAGCTCTCGCAACGCCCGACACCGCGCCGACCCCGGAGACGACCGTCGCGACCGGCGGGCAGGTGACGCTGACCGCGACCCAGCCGGTGTGGTTGCGCATCTACGACGCCGCCGGCACGCGCCTGTATGAAAAGGAAATGGCGGCGGGCGAGCGCTTTGACGTGCCTGCCGATGCCAATGGTCCGATGATCAACCTCGGCCGTCCGGAGGCGGTACAGGTGACGATCGACGGGGTTGCGATCGAACCGCTTGGCCGCGCGGGGGTCGCGATCAAGGATGTCCCGATCAGCGCCGACGCGCTGCGCGCACGCGGCCAGCCAGCCGCGTTCTCGACGCCTGCTGCCACCAGCGCGCCGACGACGCAGCGCACGCCCGCGGCACAGCCCAGCCCGGCCCCAACGCGCAGCCCTGTGGTACGCCCGACACCGGCTGCGCCTGCACCGGCGCCACAGCCGACGCCCGCTTCGGTCGAGACCGAAGCGCCGGATGCTTAAGGCTGGGGTCAGCATCGGCAACGCAGTGAATGATGCTATAACGAATTGAGCGAAGGTAGCGCGGGTGGGGATGAAGATGCGGTTTGTGAACAAGAGTGCGGCGATGGCGGTGGTGCTGGCGGGGATGGCGTCGATCGCCATGCCGGTGGCGGCACAGACCAGCCGCGACGGGATCGAGGGCCGGGTCGACCGGCTGGAGCGCGAGATGCGCGCGGTGCAGCGCAAGGTGTTCCCGGGCGGCGCCGGTCAGACGGTCGAGCCGCAGATCACCGCGCCCGACCGCAGCGGCCCTGCCCCCGGCATCCCCGCGAGCGGCGTGGTCAGCGACCTCACCGCCCGCGTCAGTGCGCTCGAATCCCAGCAATCCGCGCTGACCGGCCAGATCGAGCAAACGCAATATCGCCTGCGCCAGCTGGAAGAGGCGTTTACCGCCTATAAACGCTCGACCGACGCGCGGCTCAAGGCGCTTGAGGATGGCGCGTCGGCGGTCGGCGGTTCGGCCCCTGTCACAGGCATCGGCCCGGTCAGCGGCGCGACCCCACGTCCCACGACGCCGCGCCCGACCACCCCGGCACCGACCACCAGCACACCCGCACCGACAACGTCGGTTTCGGGGATCGAGCGGCCCAGCACCGGCGACGCGGCGGAAGACACCTACACTTATGGCTTCCGCCTGTGGCAGGCGATGACGCGGCGATCGTCGAGCTGCGCAGCGTGGTGCAGAAATACCCACGGCATCGCCGCGCCAGCTATGCGCAGAATCTGCTCGGCCGCGCGCTGCTCGACCAGGGGAAGCCCGCGCTCGCCGCGACCGCCTTCTTCGAAAATTATCAGAAGATGCCCAATGGCGAGCGCGCGCCGGACTCGCTTTACTACTTGGCGCAGGCGCTGGTGAAGATGAAGAAGCCGGCGAGCGAGGTCTGCAAGGTCTATGACGAGCTGACCCAGGTCTATGGCGACCGCCTCTCCGAAGCGATGAAGATGGATGTCGCCACCGGCCGTTCCGCCAGCAAGTGCCGCTGACGCGCTGAACCCGCTCGATCCGGTGTGGGTCGAGCGGTTTCGGGCGAATTTCGATGAACTGTGTGTCCGTGCGTTCGACGGCGCACTTGCCGACGACACGCGGATTGCGCTCGCCGTGTCGGGCGGGGCGGACAGCATGGCGATGCTGCTGCTCGCCGCAGCCGCCTTCCCCGGTCGCGTTGTCGCGGCGACGGTCGATCACGGATTGCGGCCCGAGGCGGCAGACGAAGCGGCGATGGTCGCGCGGGTCTGCGCGCAGCTTAGCGTGCCACACGCCACGTTGACCCTTGCCGAGCCGATCACCGGGAGCAGCCTGCAGGGTCAAGCGCGTGATGCGCGCTACGCGGCGCTGTTCGCGTGGATGCGACAGGTCGATGCATCACTGCTGCTGACCGCGCACCATGCCGACGATCAGGCCGAAACGCTGTTGATGCGGCTCAACCGGGCGTCGGGCGTTGCGGGGCTGAGCGGCATTCGCCCGGTTCGGTTCGGCGCGTTTACGGTGCTGCGTCCGCTTCTCGACTGGCGGCGCGCTACCCTCCGGGCGATTGTCGAGGCGGCGCACGCGCCATGGATCGACGATCCCAGCAACGCTGACCCGCATCACGACCGCACCCGCTTTCGCGACATGCTCGCCAATCAGAGCGTGCTCGATCCGATCGCGCTCGCACAGTCCGCGGCCCATATCGCCGAGGCCAATGCTGCACTGGACGACCTCGTCGCCCAGTTCTGGGCTGATCGCTGGGACGATCGCACGCTTGCGCTATCGGCGCGTTTCCTTCCGCGCGAAGTGCAGCGCCGGTTGGTGCGGCGCGCGGTCCATGAAACGCGGCAGCGGCATGACATTACCCTCCCGCTGTTCAGCGACTCGACCAATATCGAATCGCTGCTCGACGCCCTCGAACACGGGTCGAGCGCCACCCAGGCCGGGGTTCTGGCGCAGGCAAAAGGCGAAATCTGGCATTTCCGCCCCGCTCCGCCGCGTCGATCACTCTGATCGAAGCTGTTCCATTGCCATTAACCTGCGACCGCCTATCTTGTGCGCTGAGGAAGGTGCATTCGACCCATGAGCGACGACAACAAGACCCCCGGCCCCGACAATAATGGCAATCCGTGGATGAAAAGCCTGCTGGTGTGGGTCGGCATCCTTGCCGCGCTCGCGCTGTTCGTGAGCATGTTCGGCGCGCCGAGCAGCACGACTGCGGGCACGACGGTCGCCTATTCCGAATTCCTCGACAATG
>CAZWZP010000121.1:8292-9016 GCA_964638925.1 uncultured Stakelama sp.
CAGGGCAAGGTCAAGGAGGTCAATGTCGCGGGCAGTGTGATCACCGGTACGCTGGACAATGACACCAAGTTCCGCACCAACGCCGTCCCCAATCCCGAACTGATTCCGACGCTGCGCAAACAGGGCGTGACGATCACCGCACGGCCGGAGGAAGGCCCGTCGATCTGGCAATATGTGCTGGTCCAGGCGCTCCCGTTCCTGCTGTTCCTCGGCATCGCCTTCTTCGTGCTGCGCCAGATGCAGAAGGGTTCTGGCTCGGGCGCGATGGGCTTTGGCAAGTCGCGCGCCAAGCTGCTGACGCAGAAGGAAGGCAAGGTCACGTTCGACGACGTCGCCGGCATCGACGAAGCGCGCGAGGAGCTGGAGGAAGTTGTCGAGTTCCTCAAGGACCCGACCAAATTTGCGCGCCTCGGCGGCAAGATTCCGAAGGGCGCGCTGCTGGTTGGCTCGCCCGGCACCGGCAAGACCCTGCTCGCCCGCGCGATCGCAGGCGAAGCGGGCGTGCCGTTCTTCACCATCTCCGGCTCGGATTTCGTCGAAATGTTCGTCGGTGTTGGTGCGTCTCGCGTGCGCGACATGTTCGAACAGGCCAAGAAGAGCGCGCCGTGCATCGTCTTCATCGACGAAATCGACGCGGTCGGCCGCCATCGCGGTGCGGGCCTCGGCAATGGCAATGACGAGCGCGAGCAGACGCTGAACCAGCTGCTGGTCGAGATGGACGGCT
>CAZWZP010000122.1:0-8904 GCA_964638925.1 uncultured Stakelama sp.
CCGCAAAGGCTTGCGCGGCGCGCGCCACCGCGCTGCGGGTCAGCGGGGCGGGGTCGCGCAACAGGCTGGTCGCGCCCATGCCGCGCAGGTCGCGCACCAGATCGAACAGGCTGGCATAGCGCACCTCCAGCGTTTCGACGTCTGCCACCGGCAGCGCAAACCCGGCACGCACCAGCAAATCGCCCGCCGCGCGCACATCGACCTGCGGATGCACCCGCGCCGCCGGGCGGTCGCCCTCCGCCTCCAGCATCACGCTGCGCAGGGTCGACAAGGTCGATCCGCCGAGAAATGCGCCCATGAACAGCCCGTCGGGCCGCAGCGAGCGGCGGATCAGCGCCAGCGCACCGGGCAGGTCGTTGACGCTGTCGAGCACGCCTGCAGACACGACGAGGTCATAGGCACCCTCCGGCGAATGCGGCCGGTCCTCATCGGCCTGCACGCCGCCCGATACCGCTGCAAAACGCGTCCCGGCGTCGATCCGGGTGAGGTTCGCGCCCGGCGGCGGGACGAACGCGCCGTCGAAACTGCCCAGGTCCAGCACGTCGCGAAACTCGCGCCGCACGGCGTCGAGCCGCTCGGCAATCCCGTCGAGCATCCACGCGCGGATGAAGTCGAACCCGGCAAAACCCGGCGCAGCGCGATCCCGGCGCAGGCGGCGGCGGGTGCGATCGAAAATCTCGGGCGGGGTGGGGGCGGGGGTCACGGCGCGGCTTGTGCCGCGTCGCGCGCCGCGCGACAAGCTTTGCATGGGGCTGCGTCAACCGTTGCTCGACCTGATCGGCCTGGCGCTGCCCCCGCGCTGCCCGGGCTGTGGCGACGTGGTCGATGCCGATCACCGCTTCTGCGCCGCCTGCTGGAGCGGAATGCGGCTGATCGCGCCACCGTGGTGCGCGACCTGCAACCTCCCCTTCGATCACGACCGTGGGCCGGACGCACAGTGCGGCGAATGCCTGGCCGATGCGCCGGTGCATGACGGCGTGCGCGCGGCGGTCGCCTATGGCCCGGCGGCGCGGACGCTCGCGCTGCGCCTCAAATATGGCGGGCGGACCGGCTTCGCCGTCACCGCCGCGCGGCTGATGGCGCGGCTGATGCCCGAAGATGCCGAGCTGCTCGTGCCGGTGCCGCTGCACCGCTGGCGGATCTGGGGGAGGGGGTTCAATCAGGCGCTGCTGATCGCCCGCGCACTCGGCACCGCGTCGGGCGTGCCGGTCGCGCCCGATCTGCTTCGCCGGGTCAAGGCGACCCCGGTGCTGCGCGGCCTCGGCCCCCGCGGTCGCGCCAAGGCGGTGGCGGGAGCCTTTGCGCTCGCACCCGGAGCAAAGGAAGCCGTTCGCGGCAAGGCGATCGTCCTGGTCGATGATGTCCACACCAGCGGCGCGACGACCACCGCCTGCGCCCGCATCCTCAAGCGTGCCGGCGCGCGCAGCGTGACGATCCTGTGCTGGGCGCGGGTGATCGATGCGGTGGACGCGGATTGACAAGCGCGGTCGCGATCCACAACTCGGGTCCATGGCCAAGATCGAAATCTACACCAAGGCATTTTGCGGTTACTGCCACCGCGCCAAGGCGCTGCTCGACAGCAAGGGTGCGGAGTATGAGGAATTCGACCTCACCATGGGCGGGCCAAAGCGTCAGGAGATGCTCCAGCGCGCCAATGGCCGCACCACCGTGCCGCAAATCTTTATCGACGGTGCGCATATCGGCGGTTCAGACGATCTGATCGCACTGGAGCGTGAGGGCCGGCTGGACGCACTGCTCGGCGCGTGACCCGCGCCGCGATCCTTCATATGACCAGCGGCATCGACCCGCTGGCCAACGCCCGCACGCTGGTCGAGGCGATCGGTTCGGCGGCGGGGGATGGCGCAGCGATGCTCTTCACCCCCGAAATGTCGGGCTTGCTCGACCGGGACCGCAAGCGCGGCGCGGCGTCGATCGTGGCGGAGGATGACGACCCGGTTCTCGCCGCCGTGCGCGACGCCTCCGCACGCCATGGCATCTGGCTCCAGCTCGGCTCGCTCGCCTTGCGTGGCGACGACGGCCGCTTCGTCAATCGCGGCTTCGTGATCGACGCCAGCGGTGCGATCCGCGCCACCTATGACAAGCTACACCTGTTCGACGTCGACCTGCCCACTGGCGAGCGCTGGCGCGAATCCGACGCCTATGCCCCCGGCGAGCGCGCAATGGTGGTGGACACGCCGCTTGGGCCGCTCGGCCTGTCGATCTGCTACGACATCCGCTTCCCCGATCTCTACCGCGCGCTGACCGACGCCGGGGCGACGCTGCTCGCCGTCCCCGCCGCTTTCACCCGCCCTACGGGCGCAGCGCACTGGCACACCCTGCTGCGCGCCCGCGCGATCGAGGCCGGGGTGCATGTCATCGCTGCCGCGCAGACCGGCACGCACGCAGACAGCCGCACCACTTACGGCCACAGCCTCGCGATCGACCCCTGGGGCGAAATCCTGCTCGACATGGGCGAAGCCGCAGGCCTCGGCTTTGTCGAGATCGACCCCGCCTGCGTCACCGATATTCGCAGCCGCGTCCCTGCCATCGCGCACCGCCGCCCGATCCCGCCGGTCACCCGCGCATGATCGTGTTCGACCTCAAATGCACTCACGCCCATGTGTTCGAGGCATGGTTTGGGTCGAGCGCCGATTATGAGGACCAGCGCGCGCGTGGCCTGCTGTCCTGCCCGATCTGTGGCGACGCCGACATCGCCAAGGCGGTGATGGCCCCCAACATCCCGGCCAAGAGCAACCGCGCCCCCGCCATACCCGCAGCGGCACCGGACCCCAAGGCGCTGATGGCCGCGCTCGCGCAGGTTCAGGCCAAGATGCTGGAAGGCTCGCAATGGGTCGGCATGTCCTTCGCCGACAAGGCGCGCGCGATGCATGCGGGCGAGGAAGCCGCCGCCCCGATCCACGGCCAGACCAGCCTGGCCGAGGCCAAGGCGCTGATCGAAGACGGCGTCCCCGTCGCGCCCTTGCCCCTGCCGGTCATCCCGCCCGACCAGTGCAATTGACCGGGCGAGCGGCGCCATCTAACCAGCCCCGAAGTGTCTCGGTAGCTCAGCAGGATAGAGCAACGGTTTCCTAAACCGCAGGTCGGAGGTTCGAATCCTCTCCGGGACACCATTTCCGATAGGGCTGGCAATGCGCAGATTCTGTTTCGTTTTGGTGGCATGGTTGTTGGCGCTGACCGCGCTCCCCGCAGCGGCGCAACCGGCTGGACAGGACAATCTCAAGGTCGAGCTGATCGCCGAGAGCGACGCGCCCGCCGCCGGAAGCGAGGTCACGATCGCCTTCGTCGCCAAACCCGATCCCGGCTGGCACGGATACTGGAAGAACCCCGGCGACGCCGGCCTTGACACACGGCTCGACTGGACACTGCCCCAGGGCGTGACCGCGGGCGAACTGCGCTACCCGGTGCCGACGCGGCTGATGATCGCGGGCATCATGAACTATATCTACAAGGGCAATTACACCCAGTTCGCGACGCTGAAGCTCCCCGCCGGCCTCGCCCCCGGCGCCGCCTTGCCGATCGCGGTGCGTGCCGATTACCTGATCTGCACCGACGAAATCTGCGTCCCCGAAACCGAAAATCTGAAGATCAACCTGACCGTCGGCGACGGCAGCATCACGCCCGAACGCCGCGCGCAGTTCGACCAGTGGCGCCGCCTCCTCCCCAAGCCGCTCGGTAGCGAAGCGAAGTTCCAGGTCACCGACGGCACGCTGCGCATCGCGATCCCGTTCCCCGCTTCGGTCGATCTGTGGAAGGACGCCTATTTCTTCCCTCTGACGGTCGATGCGGTGAACTATAGCGCGCCGCAGACGGTGACGCGCGATGGCGACATGGTGATCGTCACGGTCAAGGCTGGCTCGAAAGTCCCCGAACGCCTCGATGGCATCCTCGCCACCGGCGAGCGCGACGGCTTTTCGCTCACTGCCGTCCCCGGCACCGTCGCGGCCGCCGCACCTCAAGCCGCAATCGACTGGAGCGCAGCGCTGCTCGCACTCGGCGGTGCGCTGCTCGGCGGGCTGATCCTCAACATCATGCCGTGCGTCTTCCCGATCCTCAGCCTCAAGGCGCTGAGCCTCGCCAAGAGTGGCACCAGCGAAAGCGCGGCCCGCGCCGAGGGTCTCGCCTATACCGCCGGCGTCGTCCTCGTCGTCCTCGCGCTCGGCGGCCTCATGCTCGGCCTGCGCGCGGCGGGGGCGAGCGTCGGCTGGGCGTTCCAGCTCACCGACCCGCGCGTCATCCTGCTGCTGCTCCTCCTCGTCCTCGGCATCGCGCTCAACCTCGCTGGGCTGTTCGAGCTGATGACGCCTAAGTTCGCCGGTCGCCTCGCCGGCGGAGGTTCGGGCGGCGCATTCATGACCGGCGCGCTCGCCGCGTTCATCGCCACCCCGTGCACCGGCCCGTTCATGGGTGCAGCGCTCGGCGCGGCTTTGGTCCTGCCGTGGTACGTCGCGCTGCTGATCTTCCTCGGCCTCGGCCTCGGCCTTGCGCTGCCGTTCCTGCTGCTCGGCTTCATTCCCGCACTGCGCCGGATGCTGCCCAAGCCCGGCGCGTGGATGGACAGTTTCCGCAATATCCTGTCGGTCCCGATGTTCCTCACCGCGATCGCGCTCGCCTGGGTGCTGGGCGGCCTTACCGGGGTCAACGGCATGGCCACCGGCCTGATCGTCGCGCTCGCACTCGGCGTCGTGCTGTGGATGCTCGGGCGGCGACAGCTGCGCGGGGCGGGAAACAGCGTCGCCTGGGCGCTCAGCCTCGCCATCGTGATCGGCGGAATGTGGCTGGTCGGCACCATCGAAAAGCCGGCCGCAGCGTCAGTCTCCGCCTCCGGCGCGCAACCCTTCAGCGAAGCCAGGCTCGCCGACCTCCGCGCCCAGAACAAACCCGTCTTCGCCTATTTCACCGCCGACTGGTGCGTCACCTGCAAGGTCAATGAAAAGGCCGCGATCGAGACCGACGCCGTCCGCGATGCCTTCGCCAAGGGCGGCGTGACCGTCCTTGTCGGCGACTGGACCGATGGCGACCCCGCGCTCGGCCGTTTCATCGAACGCCACAACCGCGCCGGTGTGCCGCTCTACCTGTGGTACCCGGCCGGCGCGCGCGAACCTCAGGTCTTGCCGCAACTCCTCACGCAAGGCATGTTGACCGAGCTAACCGGGGGCAAATGAAACCGCAGATCAAGGAGATGAGCCGATGCACCGACTGATCCCATTTGCCGCAGCGACCCTCGCGGCCCTCGCACTCCCCGCCGCTGCCGAACAGGCGAACGGGCAAAAGGCGACCGATTTCAAACTGACCGACGCCAGCGGCAAGACCGTCCAGCTCAGCGACTTCAAGGGCAAGACCGTGGTGCTGGAGTGGAACAACCCCGGCTGCCCGTTCGTGCAGCGCCACTATGAAGGCAACATGCAAAAAACCCAGGCCGCGGCCAAGGCCGGCGGCGCGGTGTGGCTGACGATCAACTCGGGCGCACCGGGCAAGCAGGGCTATATGCAGGGTGCCGAGGCGCAGAAATGGGTCGCCGACAAGAAGGCGACCCCCGCGCATTACCTGCTCGACCCCAAGGGCGTGGTCGGCAAGGGCTATGCCGCCAAAACCACCCCGCATATGTACATCATCGACGGCGCCGGCGTGCTTCGCTTCCAAGGCGGCATCGACGACAAACCCGCCGCCCGCGTCGAGGAAATGGGGTCGGCCCGCAACCACGTCCTCGCCGCGCTGAACGAGCTCAAGGCCGGCAAGCCGGTCTCGGTCGCCCAGACCACGCCCTATGGCTGCTCGGTCAAATACGCCGAGTGATGGGCTTTCCTTCCCTGTGATAGGGGGCAGGGAAGGAGAGAAGGCCGGGGGAAACCCCGGCCTTTTTTGCTTGAGGGGCGGATTTGAAAGGCACCCGCACTTCACTTAGCCCCTCCCGCTTGCGGGAGGGGTTGGGGAGGGTCTTCTTCTTCTTCTCCCGCCGCACTACTCGGGCGCGCGCAGACAGAAGAAGACCCTCACCCAACCCTCTCCCGCGAAAGCGGGAGAGGGCTAGAAAGGCAGAACGCAAACGCCCTGCCTGCCGATCAAACGATATGCTCGGGCTCCGCATCGGGCAGCCGATCGCGATTGCGCTCGCTGAAGAACCGGAACGCGCCAAACGCACCGACCAGCAGCGAGATGACCAGCGCCACCAGCGCGACGTCGCGCCCGGTCGTGCTGGGTGCCAGCCCCGCTTCGCGCCCCGCCTCGAACGGATCGACCAGCAAAGCATTGGGTGACAGCGTGACGCGACCGCTCAGTTCGTCGATCGCCTTGCTCTCCGACATCCGATCCACCGCGAAACCATTGAGGCGCAGGATCGGGCCGAACTTGCCCATCTGCACCACCATTGCCTCGATCTGGGTATCGGTCATCGCGCCGCGCTGGATCATCAGGCCGATTGCCGCGCCTTCGGGCTTCTCCGCCGTCGTCGCATAGATCGGTGCCATCACCCAACGCTCACGCTCGACGCCGCGCTTGCTGCGCGTCAGTTCGACCGCCTGGGCGAAATCGACCTGCCCGGCGACATGCACTTCCTGCGCCGCACCGATATTGCGCGCGGGATCAAACTTTTCGATTTGCACCAGCGCAGGCGGCTTGCCAGCACGCGCCGCGGCCTTGTCGGCCTCGCTCTGGCGATCGTCGATGTAAAGATACGCGGCCAGCGCAAGGCCCAACGGCGCCAGCACGAGATAGACGAGCGCCGGTAACCTCAAAAACCACATCTGCATTCCCCCCAAAGAAAGAGCCGGGCGCGCAGGTCGCCCGACTCGCGCGCACTGTGTCGCGCGTGCGGGATTGCGGCAAGGGTCGAAACGCACGCGATATGGGGTGAGGCCGCAACTTTCTTAGCCCCTCCCGCCTGCGGGAGGGGTTGGGGAGGGTCTTCTTCTTCTTCTTCTTCTTCTTCTTAGGCGGTCGCCCCAGCCGCCCAAAGGCAGAAGAAGATCCTCACCCAACCCTCTCCCGCGAAGAGCGGGAGAGGGCCAGAAGGGCGACCGCTGCCAAACCACCAAACCAAAACGTCACCCCGGCCCCGCGCAGGGGTCCACCCCACCCCACGCGCAACGATCGAGCCTCAACGCCCACGCCAGCCTCCCGGTGGACCCCGGCACAAGGCCGGGGTGTCGGTGTGGACAATACACGGTCCGCAATGGCCCTTAGGCTGCGATCTGCAAATCGGACCGCAGCACTTTGTTGGATACAAGTTGGAAAATTCCTGATCTGCTCCAACCATGCCGCCGACCCGCCACCACCCCACACGAGTTCGCCTGACAACCCTATCTCGCCAAAGTCGCACACCTGTTGTGCAGGTGTCGCGTCGCCGTCGCGTTCCAGGTGTCAGCCGGACGCTTCCCAGTCGCCTCACCCCAAAACACCCGCATTATCGTCCGCTTTGTCCGCTCCCTCCACACCCCCTTGTGCAACGCAACAAAGCATTGCAGCATGGAACCGTGAAGGGGTTCGGGACTTTGGAGGCCTGATGGGGGTAAGCCGCGCGTTCGACGAGATCTGGGGTCATGGTGGGCCGGCAAAGCCGCGACCCGAATTCGCCGAGCTCGCGCGCTGGATGGCTGACACCCCGCACGCCGAACTCCACCGCCGCCAGCAATCGGCCGAAGCGACCTTTCGCCAGCTCGGCATCACCTTCGCCGTCTATGGCGATACCGATGCCAGCGAACGGATCATCCCGTTCGACATCGTGCCGCGCATCTTCATGCACGACGAATGGACCCGCCTGTCCCAGGGACTCGTCCAGCGGGTCGAGGCGATCAACGCCTTCCTCCAGGACATTTATGGCGATCGCCGCATTCTCAAGGAAGGGGTGCTGCCCCCCGAACTGGTGCTGCTCAACCCGCAATTCCGCCCCGAAGTGGTCGGCATCCGCCCGCCGCATGATGTCTGGGCGCATATTTGCGGCATCGACCTTGTCCGCACCGGGCCGGACGAATTTTTCGTGCTTGAGGATAATGCCCGCACCCCGTCGGGCGTGTCCTACATGCTCGAAAACCGCGAGGCGATGATTCGCCTCTGCCCCGAATTGTTCCGCAGCTTCCGCGTCGCCGCGGTCGACAGCTACAGCGACATGCTGCGCGAAACGATGCGATCGGTGGCGCCTGAACGCAGCGGCGCGAACCCGGTGTCGGTCGTGCTGACCCCCGGCCATTTCAACTCTGCCTATTACGAACACAGCTTCCTCGCCGACACGATGGGGGTAGAGCTGGTCGAGGCGGCGGACCTGCTGGTCGATGACGATATCGTCTATATGCAGACCATCGCCGGGCGCGTCCGCGTCGATGTCATCTATCGCCGCATCGACGATGATTTCCTCGACCCGCTGGTCTTCCGCCCGGATTCGATGCTCGGCGTCCCCGGCATCATGGCCGCCTACCGCGCCGGCAATGTCACACTGATCAACGCTCCGGGCAATGGCATCGCCGATGACAAGGCGATCTACAGCTATATGCCGGAGATCGTGAAATTCTACTCGGGCGGTGAGGCGAAGCTGCCCAATGTCGAAACCTGGCGCTGCCGTGAGCCCGATGCGCTGAAATACACGCTCGACAACCTCAAGGATCTGGTGGTCAAGCTGGTCGATGGCTCGGGCGGCTATGGGATGCTGGTCGGCCCGACCGCGACCAAGGCGGAGATCGAGGCATTCCGCGCCGCGCTGATCGCCGAACCGCATCGCTACATCGCTCAGCCGACGCTGGCGCTGTCGACCGTGCCGACCGTCACCGAAACCGGCCTGGCCCCGCGCCATGTCGATTTCCGCCCCTTCGTCCTCAGCGGATCGGACGGCGTCCGCGTCGTTCCCGGCGGCCTTACCCGCGTCGCGCTGAAGGAAGGGTCGCTGGGCGTCAATCC
>CAZWZP010000123.1:0-6847 GCA_964638925.1 uncultured Stakelama sp.
GGCCGTTTTGCCACAGGGTGTTCATGCCGCGTTCGATGGCGGTTTGTTGCAGGGCACGCGTGGGGAGCTTTTGCATCACCGCGTCGCGCATGGCGGCGTCCGTCACCCGGATTTCGGTGATCGCCGAGCGGCCGGGCAGGTCGGCGACAACCGAGTCGATCTCGACCCCGCGGTTCATCGGGCCTGGGTGCATGATCAGCGCATCCGGCTTGGCGCGCTTGAGGCGCTCTAGCGTCAGGCCGTAATTGAGGTGATATTCGCGGGTCGAGGGGATGTAGGCGCCTGACATGCGCTCATTCTGAAGCCGCAGCATCATCACCACGTCCGCCCCCTCCAGCGCCGCATCGAAATCGGTGAAGGGGGTGACGTGCATCTTCTCGATCGCGGCGGGCATCAGCGTCGAGGGGGCGACCACCCGCACCTCGGCGGCCAATGCAGTGAGCGCCAAGATGTTCGAACGCGCGACGCGGCTGTGCAGGATGTCGCCACAGATCACCACGCGCTGATGCGCGATGCTGCCCCGGCGGCGGCGGATGGTGAGCGCGTCGAGCAAAGCCTGGGTCGGATGCTCATGGCTGCCGTCGCCGGCGTTGAGCACCGGGCAATCGACCTTGTCCGCGATCAGTTGCACCGCGCCTGAGGACATGTGCCGGATCACGATCACGTCCGCGCGCATCGCGTTGAGCGTCATCGCCGTGTCGATCAGCGTCTCGCCCTTCTTCACGCTCGATTGCGCCGCGTGCATGTTGACAACGTCCGCGCCGAGCCGCTTGCCCGCAATTTCGAAGCTCAGCAGCGTGCGGGTTGAGTTTTCGAAGAACGCGTTGATCTGCGTCAGCCCGTCGAGGCGATGATCGCTCGGCGCGCGGTTACGATTCGCCTCGATCCACTGTTCCGCTTCATCGAGCAGGAACAGGATTTCGTGCGGCTGAAGCCCGGAAATGCCCGTCAGGTGCGCGTGCGGAAACACGGCGCGCCCCTGAATCTGGGCGCCGGGGCGATGATCGATCGGCGGTTGCATTAAAGCTGCGGGTTAGCGGTGCGGGGGCGACCGCGCAAGGAGTCGCGGGGCTGAAGCAAAACCGGTCTATCGCGCGCTTCAAGATCGCGAGCCGGGGGGGCGTGGTGCTGGAGCAATGGGGGACGTGGATCGTCGGCGCGCCGGGGACCGTGGCGGCATTTCTGGCGGTACAGCTGGCGCTGATCCTGCTGGTCACGCCAGTATGGATCTGGATCGTCGATCGCTGGCGCTGGAGCGGGCTCCGCGCGGCGTTGATCGACGCGGCGCTCGACGCCCATGCCGCCTCGGCCTTCGCTGCGGTCCAGGTGTCGCGTGAATTGTTCCGCGAAAATGGTGCCTCGCCGCTTGAGCGGTTGAGCCGCGTGCGCCGCGCAATTGACGTCCAGGCTGAGGCGGCGGGCCGGTTCCAGCGCAAATGCGCGATGCTGGGCCATGCGGTCAACGCCGCGGCCGCGTCGCCGATGCTTGCCACGGCGGATTTCTGTGACGCCGCCGCGACGGCGATGGGCGACGTGGTGGCGCTCTATCTGCGCGAGGCGGTGGTGCGGGTGGGCAGCAACGTCGCCTATGGCGACGATCAGCTCGGCTTTGCGCCGGGACAGGTCGTGTCGATGCGCTACCTGGACGAGCTTGCGCGGATAGCCGATGCCTTTGCCGAGCACGCGCGCGACAACCGCGTCGCGCTGCACGCAATGGGGCGGCGGATGCGGCGCGGCGCGCGTCGTGAACGCCTCGATTCAGCGACCGAACATGCCGCGACGCTCGCGGCGGATATCCGGCGTTTCGGCCAGCGGCTGCACCCCGCCGACCCCGATTCGCCCGAATATCGCAGCCGTTGGCGCGGTGAGATGGCGGCGCGTACCCTTGACGGGTTGATCGCGCGGTTCAATCGCGGCGGGATGTTGAAGCCGCTTCAACTCGCCTGAATGCGGGCGCTAACCCGCCGCCAGCGCGTCGATCGCCCCTTGCAGGATGTAGCTTGCCGCCAGCTTGTCGACGCGCTCGGCGCGTTTGGCGCGGGAGAGGTCTTCGGCGATCATCTGGCGCTCGACCGCGGCGGTGGACCAGCGCTCGTCCCACAGGAAGATCGGCAGGTCGAGGTCGGCCATGTTGCGGGCGAAGGCGCGGGTCGACTGGGTGCGCGGACTGTCGGTCCCGTCGAGGTTGAGGGGGAGGCCGATGACCAGTCCTTTCACCTGCTGTTGCGCGATCAATGTCGCCAGTTCGGCCTTGTCGGCGGTGAACTTGGTGCGCTTGATCAGGTGCGCGGGGCTGGCGAAGGACCAGCCCGCGTCGCACAAAGCCGTCCCGATCGTCTTGGTCCCGACGTCAAGGCCCAGCAGTCGCCCGCCATCGGGCAGAGCGTCCCGGAACACAGCGGCTTCCGTCGTGATCATCCCACCGCCCGGCGCGCGAAGAAGTCGATCCAGCCGCTGCGCTGCTTGCGATAGGCGGTCAGGCGCCGTTCGGCGTCGGCGCGGACATTGCTCCAGAACAGGGTGTAGTCGAACACATGGTAGTTGTTGCCGGGCAGGACATATTGCCCGCCAACCCCCGGCGGCACCGTGCCGAGCATCAGGAACCCGCGACCGTCACAGCGCAGCGTGGTCTTGTTCTTGGCCAGCGTGGCCGACGACAGATCGGATGCTGGTAGAAGATTGCCGACATCGAACATCGCCGCGTCTTTTGCCGCCGGAGTGCCGGTAACCGGATTAGTGCAGATCATCGCGGTGCCCTTGCGCGGCGCGCCGGTGAAACCGTTCGAGGCATCGAAGGTATCGAGGATCAGCGACGGGTCCGCAGGCTCGGCAAAGCTCTGCCATGACAGGACGCAGCCGCTCTGGTCGGCGGCGGTGCATTCGGGGAGGCCGAGCGCGGGCAAGTCGGCGGTCTGCGACACCGGCCAGCCGACGACATAGGCCGCGACGATCCGGCGCGCGAGCGGCTTGCCCGCCACGCGATCATGCAACAGCCGGGTGAGGTGGAGCGCGCCCTGGCTGTGCCCGGCAAGGATGATCGGGCGGTCGCCTGCTTCCTTGAGGAACTGGTCGAACGCGGCGGTGATGTCGCGATAGGCGAGGTCGAGCGCCTGCTGCGCATCCGCCTTGGTCGTCAGGAACGCGCCGAACGTCGCCTGACGATAGCGGGGTGCCCAGATTGCGCCCGCGCCGTTGAACGCGCTCGCCTGACCGCGCAGGAACAGGTTGGCGCGGTCATTCGCCTCCTTGTCGTCGAGCGGGGCGTTCCATTTCGCGCGGTTGAGGTAGGAAGTCGGGTGGATGAAGAACACCGCCGCCTCGGGCTTGTCCGCGGGCTTGATCCCCTGCGGCGTCCACAGCGCGGGATTGCCCGGCTTGTCGGGCCGCGCGAGCCACATGTCTGCGCGGGCGTAGCTGTTGGCGGGGAGGGCCGCTTGCGATTCGAAGCGGCCGCCCGGCACCATCGCCTGCCGCAGCAGCTCGGCACCCCAGATCCGGTACGCAAAGGTCGCTGCAAGCGCGAGCACGATCACCACCGCCACGATATAGAGGAACTTACGCGCCACGTCGGGCTCTCCATTGTGCAATGCAGCATGAGCCGCTGCCGGGCAATCGCTTTCCGTTGCGCGATGGTTGCGAAGGATGCAACCTTGGCGAACGATATTGATGGGGGCAGGGGATGAGCGAAGCGGTTGAGCAACGGGACGAGCGCTGGCCGCTATTGCCGCCGATCCTGGCCACGTTGGGGCTGGTGGCGGGCCTGATCGCGCACTGGATCATCGGGACCGGCTATCAGCCGGAGATCAGCGCCGTCCGACTCGCGCTGCTGAGCTTTGTCAGTGTGTCTGCGATCCTGTTCGGGTTTGTGGTCCTGCGCACCGACCTGATCCGCTCCGCGATCTTCGCGGTCGGATGTGGCGCGGTTGCGGCGCTGATCCTCTATTTCAACGGCGCGACATCGGGGTGGAGCACGACCGAAGGGTGGCGGCTGGCGTGCCTGGCGCTCGCCATCGGCATCGTCGCGCCGCTGTTTCAGGCGGGGCGTGAGGGCGGGTTTCGGCCGCTGTCCTATCCGCGCGCCCATGACCATGCCTGGACCAATGCGGTGCTGTGGTGCCTCAGCTGGGCGTTTGTCGGCGTAGTAATCCTGATGCTGTTCTTGCTCTCCTCGCTGTTCCAGCTGATCGGGATCGACCTGCTTCGCAATCTGATGGACAAGGAATGGTTCTGGCGAGGGCTGGTCGGGCTGGCGTTCGGGCTGGGGCTGGCGCTGCTGCGTGAGCAACGGCGGATCGTTGGGTTACTGCAGAATGTCGCGATGCTGGTGCTGGGCGTGCTCGCGCCGGTGCTGGCGGTGGGGCTGGGGCTGTTCCTGATCGCGCTGCCGTTCACCGGGTTGCAGCCCTTGTGGGAGGCGACCAAGTCGACCACGCCGATCCTGCTCGCCTGCGCGGTCGGGGCGTTGCTGCTGGTCAATGCGGTGATCGGCAATGGCGGGGACGATGCCCCGCGCAACCGCGTGCTGCGCTGGGCGGCGCTGGTGTTGGCGGTGGCGATCCTACCGCTGGTCGGGATTGCCGCCGTCGCGACCGGGCTACGCATCGGGCAGTATGGGTTCACACCGGAGCGGCTGTGGGGGCTGACCTTCGTCGTGATCGCAAGCGTGGTGGCGGTGGCGTACCTCGTCAGCGTGATCCGCGGACGCCGTGGCTGGGCCGAGCGGGTGCGGCCCGCGAACCTGCATCTGGCGATGATCGTGTGCGGCGTCGCGCTGCTGCTGGCGACTCCGCTGGTGAGCTTCAACGCGATCTCCACCCGCGATCAGGTCGCGCGGCTGGAGTCGGGGAAGGTGTCGCCGGACAAGTTCGACTGGGCGGCGCTGGCGTTCGATTTCGGCGAGCCGGGGCGGAAGGCGCTGGAGCGGTTGAACTCTTCCGGAGATGCCAAGACCCGCAAGGCGGCGAACGTTGCAATGGCGGCAAAGACTCGTTGGGAGCTAATGGGAGGCGAGCGCGAACAGGCGCGGCTGTTCGAGGTGGAAAAGCGGGTCCGCATTCTCCCTGGAGCTATTCCCCTTACGCCCGAGCTGCGGGGGATACTGGCCGATTACAAAGTCTGTGGTGACAATGACCAGCGCTGCACCATGTATATATTCCCCGGCGCGCGGCAGGCGCTGATCTACAAGGACTCTTGTGTAGCGTCACTAGGAGAGCGGAGCGATGAAGCCGCTGGCGTCGATTGGATGTGCCGAAATCCGATCCGGATCGAGTTTGCCGATGGAAAATGGCGCTTCATGGAGACGGGGCTCTCGGATCCCGCATTGAGGGCGGCACTGAGCGAGGGGTATCGTGAAGGTAAGATCGAAGTCCGCCCGGTCCAGCGCCGTCAGGTCTTCGTCGGCGGCGTACCCGTCGGCGATCCGTTCGAATAACCCCGCTTGCTGAAACGGGGGCGTCGCTGCTAGGCGCTCCCCATGTCCGTAGAACCCGCCACCGTGAAGAAGGTCGCGAGCCTTGCGCGCATCGCGATCAGCGATGCCGACGCCGAGCGGCTCGCACCTGAGCTCAACAACATCCTCGGCTGGATCGAGCAGCTGGGCGAGGTCGATACTTCGTCCGTCGAGCCGATGACCGCCGTGATCCCCAACACGCTGCGCCTGCGCGACGATGTCGTGAACGATGGCGACATGCGCGACGCGGTGCTGGCAAACGCCCCGAGCATGGCGTTTTCACCGTGCCCAAGGTGATCGAATGATGACCGACGTCACCAACCTCGGCGTCGCCGCGCTGCGCGACGGCATCCGCACCGGCGAATTTTCGGCGCGCGAAGTCGCCGACGCATTCATCGTCAAGGTGAGCGCGGCCAAGCAGCTCAACGCCTTCATCGTCGAAACGCCCGAGCATGCGCTCGCCGCCGCGCGTGAGGCCGACGCCGCGCGTGCCGCCGGCGAAACGCTCAAGCCGCTGGCCGGCGTGCCGATCGGCATGAAGGACCTGTTCTGCACCAAGGGCGTGCAGACCACCGCCGCGAGCCATATGCTGGAGGGGTTCAAACCGGTCTATGAATCGACCGTCTCGCAGAAATTGTGGGACGCGGGCGCGGGGATGCTGGGCAAGCTGAACCTCGACCAGTTCGCGATGGGGTCGTCGAACGAGACCAGCTATTTCGGCAATGTGATCAGCCCGTGGCGGCGCAAGGATGGCGGCAATGCCCCGCTCGCACCCGGCGGTTCGTCGGGCGGCAGCTCGGCGGCGATCAGCGCGCGGCTCGTGCCCGCGGCGACCGGCACCGACACTGGCGGGTCGATCCGCCAGCCTGCGGCGTTCACCGGCATTTCGGGCATCAAGCCGACCTACGGCCGCTGCTCGCGCTGGGGCGTGGTGGCGTTCGCCTCGTCGCTCGATCAGGCGGGGCCGATGGCACGCGACGTGCGCGACTGCGCGATCATGCTGGAGGCGATGGCGGGCTTCGACGCGAAGGACGCAACCTCGCTCAAGCTCGACGTGCCGAACTGGGAAGCTGCGCTCAGCGCCGACCTGCGCGGCAAGAAGGTCGGTATCCCCAAGGAATATCGCGTCGATGGCATGCCGGGCGAGATCGAGGCACTGTGGCAGCAGGGCATCGACTGGCTGAAGGATGCGGGCGCGGAGATCGTCGAGGTCTCGCTGCCGCATACCAAATACGCGCTGCCGGCCTATTACATCATCGCCCCGGCTGAGGCGTCGTCGAACCTCGCGCGCTATGACGGCGTGCGCTACGGCCTGCGCGACCTGCCCGATGGGGCGGGGTTGCAGGACATGTACGCCGCGACCCGCGCCGCCGGGTTTGGGCCGGAGGTGCAGCGCCG